>NZ_JBEXET010000025.1:0-117941 GCF_040606415.1 Streptomyces sp. NPDC005423
GTGCCTCGACATCGGCGAGCGTCAGGTCAGTCGCGGTCAGCCGGGAGGTGGGAGTCTCCGGTGGGGCCCCATTCAGGGTCATTGCGCGATTGGGATTGGTCCGGTTCGCCGGTCTCGTGAGTGACGTGCCGTCATGTCTGTTGTGCGGCAAGGGATCCCGGAGAGCAAAGCAGGCACGGTGCTGGTGATCATGTGGTTGTCGAGACCCATGAGAACCGAGCGAGCCGTGCCTGCCCGAACATCATCGCCCATCCCTTCCGTACTGGAGCAACTGGGCTCCCGGACTGATCCCCTCACCTCTAGCGATGTTTCTGACTTGCGGCGTTTTCTGATCCTGGTAGCCGATCCCCGCGATGCGCGAGGACTGCGGTATCCGGCCCTCGCGTTGCTGTGCGCAGCCGTGTCGGCGGTGCTGACCGGGGCTCGCTCGCTCATCGCGATCAGCGAGTGGATCACGGATGCCCCGCAACATGTGCTGGGTGTCCTCGGTTTCGCTGCCGATCCGCTTACCGGTCTGCGGCCGGTGCCGCATGCCGCCACCGTGCGCCGCCTGCTGCAGCGTGTGGACGGTGACGCGCTGGACGCGGCGATCGGCGCGTTTCTGCCGGCCAGAATGCCGTCTCCGGTCGAGCCGGACGCGGAGGAGAAGCCGGTGCGACGGGTGATCGCGGTCGACGGCAAGGTGGTCCGCGGTTCACGGACCGCAACGGCGGCGGCGATTCAGCTGCTGGCGGCGATGGATCACCACGGCGTGGTCCTGGCCCAGCGGCAGGTCGCTTCCAAGAGCAACGAGATTCCCTCCTTCGCGCCGTTGCTGGACGGTCTCGAGCTGGAGAACGCGGTGGTGACCGCCGATGCCCTGCACACCCAGCACGGCCACGGCGCCTATCTCACCAGTCGTGGCGCGCACTATGTGGCAGTCGTGAAGAAGAACCATCCGGGCTTGTACGCCCAGGTCAGGAGGCTGCCCTGGCGGGACATCCAGCTCGGGCACCGCACTCGCGACCACGCCCACCATCGCGATGAGGTCCGCCGGCTCAAGGTCGCCGCGTTCAGCCACCTCGACTACCCCGGCGCCCGCCAGGCGATCCAAGACGTGCGGTGGCGACGCGACTTAAGCACCGGGAAGCTGACCATCGAGCGCGTCTACCTGATCACCAGCCTGAGCGTCTTCGACGCCACCCCCGCCGAGCTCGCCACCTGGATCAGAGGCCACTGGGGTATCGAGAACCTCCTGCACCATGTCCGGGACCGTACGTTCCGCGAGGACGACTCCAAGGTCCGCACCGGCACCCTGCCCCGCGCCATGGCCTCCCTGCGCAACCTCGCCATCAGCGTCTTCCGCCAGGACGGCCAGACCAACATCGCCGCCGCCCTCCGCCACACCGGCCGCGACTACCACCGACCGCTACGAGCCCTCGGTCTCACATGACGAACCCAGACAGATCTTCATCACGCAATGACCCTGGGGGATGAACTGGCCGGGGTAAGGGCAGGCGACGCAGTGGAGCCTCGGGCGGGGCGGGTGGCCAGGGCTTTGTCCTGGTGAGCGGAGGTGCAGCCCGCGGCCGCCAGTGTGGCGACAAGCATGCAACCGGTGAGGCGGACGGGCCACCCTGTGCTTGTCATCAGGCGTTCGACTCCCAGATGTACCAGCCGACGTAGTGAGGGGTGTAGCTCGTCACGGTGCTCTTCGAAGTGATCTTACAGTTCTCCGCTACCACGTAGCTCGTCCCCTGGGTCCGCACTCGGTAGACGCCATACGTGGCGTGGGTCATCTTGTGCGCCGGGGTGTCGACCGAGACGAAATGCGGCAGGCGCCACCGGGCGACACGCAGACGCGACAGAAGTTCTACGAGTCCCCTGACGCTGCCCTCCTGCTGAGCTGGCTTGTCAGGGGCAGCGGCCGGGAACCCCGATGGCATTCGTCTGGAATCTGATCGGTCGTTCCGCTGAGGTGATCAGGCGAAAGGTCGCCTCTGCACTGACCGTTGAAGCACTTCAGGGTGACCAGGATGCCTCCTCAGCCATCGCGGAGGCATACAAGGCATACGGTCTGGATCTCTCCCTCGAAGTGCTGACCCGTCTCCTTGCCGCGCGGCCTCCCACTGCGGAAAACCTGGCGATCTTCGCCGAGGCTGTGCCGGAACAGGCGGTACTCGACCTGATCGCAGCATGGGCTCTGACGGCCCCGGAGCCGGATATGCGAGACCTCGGTACACGTCTGTCGACACCCTCCCGGGGGAGGGCAGCCCGTGACGGACGAAGGGCCGGCGCAGCACGCAAGAGGGACAGGTATGCAGATGTCGCAGGCCAGCAGGCGGGGAGTCATCAGCACCACGATCGGCGCCGCTGCTCCCCGCTCGGCGCCTGCAGCCGCCAACTTTCACGCCTGCATACACCAACATCTACATCCCGGGCGCGCGACGCGCCCAAGGCCCCTGCCTCGCGGAACAGCTCAACTAACTGAGCGTCTCTGGCCGCTCAGCCGTGGGCGGTCCGTCATGTCACGCCCGGCCTGGAACGGTTCGACTCGCTCTCCGAGCTACGACCATGATCAACACCCCGGGCACACCCAACGCCGCCACATAGGCATTCTCATTGCACTTGCGACAGTCTCACCCAACCCGCAGGACCGCAGGTCAAACGGTTTGCACAGGGCCCAGGAACCCCCCGCGGGCGCGCACTTTTGCTGGGTGGTTGCTGGTTCTGTTCAGCCCTGTGCGGGCTGGTCGGGCGGGCTGTCAGTCCAGAGCGGCGTCGTGGCGTCGCCGCCTGCTCCTCCAAGAGGCGGAGCAGGAAGAGGACGGGATGGGGATGTCCTCGTACGGGGTAGGCGAGCGGGACGACGCAGGGCGGCCCGGCGCGCTGCTTGAGAGAGGGTCAACGCATGCAATTCGACGACGATGCTGCTCTGGACACGTCCGAGGTCACGGACGGGCGGGGAGGTACGCTGGGCGGGATCCCGGGCGGCGGGAAGACCATCGGCGGCGGACTGGTCGGGCTCGTGGTGGTGGTCGCGTCCGTGCTCTTGGGTGTCGACCCCGGCGTGTTCGGCTCGGGCAGCAGCGACACGTCCTCGTCCGGCAAGTCAGCCGCGGACCTCGCGGCGGACTGCCGGACCGGTGCAGACGCCAACCGCAAGGAGGAGTGCCGGATCGTCGCCGTGGTCGACAGCTTGCAGGCATTCTGGAAGCAGACAGAGACAGCCGCCGGTAAGCCCTACCAGCAGGCCCCGACGTTCCTGTTCACCGGCAGTGTGAACACCGGCTGCGGGAACGCGACTTCCGACGTCGGCCCCTTCTACTGCTCAGCCGATGACAAGGTCTATCTCGACCTCGGCTTCTTCAACGACCTGAGCAGCAAGTTCGGCGCCAAGGGCGGCCCGTTCGCCGAGGCATACGTCATCGCGCACGAATACGGCCACCACTTCCAGGACCTCAGCGGAACGATCTCCCGCGGCAGCGGAAAGGGCCAGAACAGCGGCTCGGTGAAACTCGAGTTGCAGGCGGACTGCTACGCCGGAGTGTGGGCCCACCACGCCACCACCACCCCCGACCTCAAGAGCGGTAAACCATTGATCACCGACTTGACGAAGGACGACATCAACCGCGGGCTGGACGCGGCCGCCGCCGTCGGAGACGACCGTATCCAGCAGCGCTACCAGGGCAAGGTCACACCCGACACCTGGACCCACGGCTCCGCGAGCCAACGCCAGCAATGGTTCTCCACCGGCTACCGCTCCGGCCGCGTCGCCAGCTGCAACACATTCAGCTGACCATCCGCATGCGAGGCCGGCCTGGCCGTGGCGCGCTCGTACGCGGCCGTGCACGGGCACTTCCTGCCCGCCGCCTCCGTCGTCTGGGACGACTTCCTGCTCGGGGCGTGGGCCAAGAACCAGCGCGCAGCGGCCTGGAAGACCGTGGAGAACGCCGCGCGGCGCGGGGCGGGGGAAACGGCGGCCCGGTTGCTGGTGAGCTGTCAGCGGGCCGTCTGGAGGCTTTCGCGGATGTCGACCCGGGATGGTGTCCGGCGTGGGAGATCAGCTGGCAGCGCTGCTACCGACTCACCCTCGCCCACCTCCGGGCCGGAAGCACACTCCCCGCAGGACCCGGGGAACTCATCGTGCAGGGCGAAGACCTCGGAGCATGGATCACCGGACAGCGGACAGGGTGGGAGCGGCTGATGCCCGCACAGCAGTACCTCCTGGAAAGCCTCGGCATCGAACCCGCCACCGAAGACGAGAGCGGGGCGGGGTCGGCGGCGCGTTCACAGGACGCCCGATGGGCCGCCAACCTCGCCGCCGCCCGCCAGTTCCACACCCGCAAAGGACACCTACGCCCCACGCGCAAGCACATCGTGGCTTTGTTCATGTTCAGCAGGTTCTGGCTCAGGTTCTGTGGAACCGGCCACGCTGAGTCACTGATCGGCACGTGGAGGTGCGGCTCCAATGAGAGCTCGGCGGTGAGCTGGAGCTCCCAGCTGCCCGTAACGGGCGCTTCAGGGGCGCGGTCATCCCAGAAGGCTGCGCGGTCAGCGCCGGCCGCCGCCGATGCGGCGGTCGTCGGCCAGTGCGGTCAGCGGGCCGAACTCGCGGGCAAGCTGGTTCCACGTCAGAACCTCGCCACAGCGGGCCGGGAACTCCTTCGGGTTGAACTCGGGCATGGTCCAGGTGCCAGTGCCCCGGTCCCGCAGCCACAGGTCCCCGTCACCGTCGACCACAGACGGCGGGACCGGTACGGGCTCGGCCTGATCGGTGGGCTCCCAGGTGACCCGGCCCGGGTGGGAAGCGCGGCGCAGCTCGGTGGTGGCCAGCCGCGCGGCCAAGTCACGGGTGGACTCTTCGGCGTCTTTGACCGACGCGAGTCGGAATGCGTCGTCAAGTACGGGCAGGGCTGGATTCTTGCTGCGCTTTGAACTCATACGCTGACTACCTCCGGTGGGGGGCGTCACATCCGTTATGGCACCCCGTAGAGGAACACGGTATCCGAGGCGGGAGCCGGGCCGGCTACGACCACTGTCCAGGTGGAGGCGCTGGCTGAGGCGACCCCGGTTGTGTGGACACACTGACAATGGATCTTGCAGATCCGGGGAAGGGTGTTCTGGTGGGACGGAAGAGTCTCCGTATCCGGCGGAGTTCAGGGACGATGCCGTCGCGCTGTACCGCGCGGCGGGCGGGAAGCGTACGTATGCGGCGGTCGCGGCGGATGTCGGGGTGACCGGCGAGACGCTGCGCAGCTGGGTGCGCCAGGCCGACGAGCACGCAGGCCGTGGACACGGTCGCGGTGATTGAGTCCGGCGAGGGCCGGGATGAGGAGCTGGCCCGGCTGCGTGCGGAGAACGGCCGGCTGCGCAAGGCGGAGAAGGAGTGGGAGCTCGAGCGTGAGATCCTGCGTCGGGCGGCGGCCTATTTCGCGAAGGAGATGATGAAGTGAAGGCCCGGCGCTGCGGCCCGGTCGGTCGTCCGGCTGATGATGTGGCCGAGCGCGACGGCTGGCGGTGCTGGTGGGCAGTTGGACGCCGCCCGTCCCGGGAGCGGACATCTGCGATGTGTGCGCCCGGCAGCTCACCGACGGATGCCACCTGGACGTCGTCCCCCGCCGTCCCGCCGAGCTCCTCGGCCCGCGCAGCGGGCGACGAGTACGGACTGCTGATGGATGGCCACACAGTGTTGACCAGGTATTGCCGGGTGAGGCCAATACGAAAGCCGCTCTGCCCCCGGCTGGCCGGGGTAGAGCGGCTTTGCAGCGGTGCCGGTGGGGGTGTTACGCGGCGAGGGCCACGCGGGGCGCCGGGCGCTCGCCGGGGGCGGAGCGGCGGGCCTGGGCGGAGCGGCTGCGCCGGCCGCGGGTCGCGGAGGTGCTGCGCTTGGCACGCTCCACGACCGGCGCGGCGATGAAGCAGGGGATACCGCTGGGAGCCTGTGCTCCGGTGATCCGGGTCAGCTCCGCCTCGTCGGGGCGGACCTGTGCGGTCTGCGGGGTGATGCCGGCGTCACGCATCAGGCGGATCATGTCTCGGCGCTGGTTGGGCAGGACCAGGGTGACGACGCTGCCGGACTCGCCGGCGCGGGCGGTCCGGCCGCCGCGGTGCAGGTAGTCCTTGTGGTCGCTCGGCGGGTCGATGTTGACGACCAGGTCGAGGTTGTCGACGTGGATGCCGCGGGCCGCGACGTTCGTGGCGACCAGCACCGTGACGTGCCCGGTCTTGAACTGCTCCAAGGTGCGGGTGCGCTGCGGCTGGGACTTGCCGCCGTGCAGCGCCGCGGCCCGCACCCCGCTGTTCAGCAGGTGGTCGGTCAGCTTGTCCACGGCGTGCTTGGTGTCGAGGAACATGATGACCCGACCGTCGCGGGCGGCGATCTGCGTCGTCACGGCGTTCTTGTCCGCGCCGTGGACGTGCAGCACGTGGTGCTCCATCGTCGTGACCGCTCCGGCGGAGGGGTCGACGGAGTGGACGACCGGGTCGGGCAGGTAGCGGCGCACGAGCAGGTCGACGTTGCGGTCGAGGGTGGCGGAGAACAGCATGCGCTGCCCGTCCGGGCGTACCTGGTCCAGCAGGGCGGTGACCTGCGGCATGAAGCCCATGTCCGCCATCTGGTCGGCCTCGTCGAGCACCGTGATGCCGACCTGGTCCAAACGGCAGGCGCCCCGGTCGATCAGGTCCTTGAGCCGGCCCGGGGTGGCGACGACAACTTCGGCGCCACCGCGCAGCAGATGGATCTGCCGCCCGATGGACATGCCGCCGACCACGGTGGCCATCCGCAGCCGCAGCGAGCGGGCGTACGGGGTCAGCGCGTCGGTGACCTGCTGCGCGAGCTCACGCGTCGGGACCAGGACCAGGGCCAGCGGCTGCGACGGCTCGGCGCGCTGTCCGGCGGTCCTGGCCAGCAGCGCCAGGCCGAAGGCGAGGGTCTTGCCGGAACCGGTACGGCCGCGGCCCAGGACGTTGCGGCCGGCCAGGGCGTTGGGCAGGGTCGCACCCTGGATCGGGAACGGCAGCGCCATGCCCTCGTGGGCCAGCGTCGCCAGCAGGGCCGCCGGCATGTCCAGAGCGGCGAAGGACTCCACCGCGGGCAGTGCCGGGGTGAGAGTGACCGGCAGGGCGAACTCGCCCTGCACGGACGGGCGTCGACTTGAGCCGCCGGAACGGCCGGAGCCCGCGTAGCCGCCGGAGCGGCCGGAGCCACCGGACCCGGCGTAACCGCCGGAACGGCTCGGCGCGCCGGAACGGCTCGGGGCCGAACGGCTGTAACCGCCGGCGCTCGAAGCGCCGCTACGGCTGGTGGAACTGGAGCTGGAATACGAACGACTGGAACGAACGGGGTTCAAGGAGAACCTTCCTGGACACGGTACGCACCCAGGAAGCTCCAGCAGCGAACACGCCGCACGAAGGCATCACAGAGACGAACCGAAAGAAATGGGGAGAAGCGAAGCGGGGCGGAATCATCCGCGCCAACGCACTTCGAAGGATCACGCCACCGAGCGGGTGGGCGACACGCCGGACCGATGAAGTCCGGGAGGCAGAAAGCGGTGCGCGACCTCAAGGCTGCGAGCTGCCGCCTGCCATGCAGGCAATGCGATGTACCCAAGCGCGCCGGCCCAGAACGGGAAGTGGCGGGTGGGCGACGGGTAGGGCCCGCGACCTTGCGGTGCGGGCCCTACCCGGTGATGCGCGTCAGTGCCTAGGCGGGAACGATGTTCTCCGCCTGCGGGCCCTTCTGGCCCTGCGTGACGTCGAAGGAGACCTTCTGGCCCTCCTGGAGCTCACGGAACCCCTGGGCGGCGATGTTCGAGTAGTGGGCGAAGACGTCAGCGCCGCCACCGTCCTGCTCGATGAAGCCGAAACCCTTTTCCGCGTTGAACCACTTCACGATGCCAGTAGCCATGTGTATCTCCTCAAGACAGGGGGCAGAACCGAAAACCGCACTGTGCGGAGTCCGCGTCGCCGCGATGAGCCCATCCGGAGATGACCGGCAAAACAAAAATGCACCCACGGATCACGTCCGTCGAGTGCACACAAGTTCATGGGTACCACAACTGCAACTGCCCACAACATAGCACGAACACCCGCCCCCGTGCCGTCTTTCCCACCGGTTGTTCGATCTCCCGCCGGAGGTCAGCCTGTGGGACCCCGAGAGATCCGACCATCCCCTCTCTTTGCTGAGGTCCTATGCGTTGCATCATCGCCGGCTTCCCCTTCGACCTGGTCAAGAGCGAAGTACAGGACAGGATGCGGGGCATCAAGCCCGAAGCGGCCACCGGACAAACCGTGATCATCAGCCGCCGCACCTACCCCGTCAAACAGGTCGGCCAGATCCTCACCCGACAAGACCGGCGCGACTTCACCGCCGAACAGATCACCCGGGCCATGACCCGCCTCGGCTTCACCTGCCGCCCCACACCCACCGCCGCCGCAGTGACCGCCGCCGCCGCGCTCAGCCCACTGCAGGCCGCGGTAGCGATGCTGGGCACCCCCGCCTACAGCTGACCAACCCCACCATGGGCTGGAGCAGTTACAGCCCGGCCCTCCCGGAGACGACTGGCGCCAGGCAAGGCCATCCCGTTCCACGATGCCCTCACACCGCAACCGTCTACACCAACGCCGCGACATGGCCGAGCGCCTTCCGAGGGCATCGGAAGCGATCAGCGCTGCTCCACCGCGCTCGGTGGCCGCGGTGAAGGACAGCAGTCCGGCCGGTCGGGCGAGCGGCCCGACCCGGCCCACGGCATCGGGATGGGTGTGCTGGAGCCGGGACAGGGCGTGCCACAGGCTGCCCGGCAATGTCAGCGGGCCGACCACGGCAAAACGGCGTGGTGACCTGCGCGGACGCGGGGGACGGTCCTGCGGGCCGCGCAACACCTAGCGCAACCCTTGGCGCAACATCCAGCGCAACGGGATAGGCAGCAACCCTTGGCGCAACCTCGTGCTCCTAATCGACCGGGGCGACCGGTCACGCGGCTCGGACGGCTCCGTGGGCGCGGGCGAGGAATCGTCCGGGGCGGCCCGTGAAATGCCTGATCCGAGCGGTGTCTGGTCCGGCAGTTCCTCGCTCCACGGCCGGAGCATGACAACCCTGCCCTTCCCGTTCCTCGCACTGGCCGGGATGGGCGACACCCCGCCCGAAGCCCCGGCCTGACTCACCCTCGTGTCCGCCGCCGGAGAGGGCAGGAGCCTGCGATGGCACCGAGCCTGCTTGGCTTTCTCGTCAGGCGTGGTGTCGGCGTGCAGGCAGTGCATCACCTATGTCGGCACCAACAGCCCCGGCGCCGATCCCGGCCCGGTCGTCATCGCCTGTCACGACCAGCGCGTCAACTCCGTACGCTCAGCTTCGCTGAGTACCAGTTCTGACTTGTGGCGCCGCAGCTCGTCCGCCAGTCCCACCATCCGCCGGTCAGCGAACCGTGAGCGCTACTTGCGTACCGTCTCCGTGGATACCCTGAAGTCCGCTGGCACACGCGTGTTTGATGCGCCTTCCGCGCAGGCCGCAACGATCCGGGCCCGCTCCGCCACACGAGCTGGGACGTGCCACACAAGGCCGCCGTACCTCATGTGTGATGAACTGTGGCCCGGTTTCGAGACGTTGGTTTCGTCTCGAACAAGAGAGTGGGACGGACCGTGGACCTTGGTGGGGGGACGTGGCAGCGACTGACCGCCGTGGTGCTCGTCATGGCGGTGGCGGCCGGGTGTACGGGGCAGGGCGAAGGCGCGGGCGGCGGAAACGACGAAGACCTGCTGCGGAACCACGACTGGACGCAGATGCCGGGCACCACCGTGCGGAACGACATCCTGCGGGTCAGCGCATTGGATCGGCACATCGTGGAGCAGGACTCCTCCGGCGGCCAGCCCAACCCCCCGCTGAACCTGGCCGGCCCGCATCTTAGGTCCGATGGCGACTTCACCGTCACCGCGCGCATGTCCGGTGTGGGTGACGATGACGGCGACTCATGGCTGCGGCTGTACGGACGGGTACCGGTCATCTACGACGAGTGGCGGCAGGAGCGGCCCTCACTCCGCGTCGGCGTGACCGCCGACGGACAAGTGAAGGTACAGATATGGGACGGCGAGGGCGATAAGCCGGCCACCTCCAAGGATTTCGACTGCGGCTGCTCCGGGACGGTGACGCTCGCCGTGTCGAGCATCGGTGACACCTTCCGCGTGAAAGCCGACGGGCGGCAGCTGGGAACCGTGCAGGACCCGGGGGTGTTCGCCGAGGGCACTGTCTGGTTCGGTCTGGAGGCGGACGCGGGCGAAGACGAGCGCCGCGAGGGATGGCGTCTGACGCAGCTGACCGCGCGGGCAGAGAGCGGTGACTCGCTCCGCGTGATCAAGGCGCCGCAACTACGCCAGGAGCAGTCCGACGACTCGCTGCGTGCGCGGGCCGCAGACGTGGGGCGGCCGTTCGACGTCGGCGCCGCCCTGGCCGAGAACCCGCTGCTCACCGACTCACGCTACCGGGCGCTCGCGGGGAGCCAGTTCTCCATGCTCACTCCGGAGAACGCGTTCAAGCCACAGTTCCTCCACCCACGCCGGGGCGTCTACGACTTCCGCGACGCGGACCTACTCGTACGCTTCGCCCGCGCAAACCACATGAAGGTGCACGCGCACACCCTCGTCTGGCACGAGGCTCTGCCCAACTGGATGCGGGAGAACGACGACCCCGAGGAGGTGCGCCGGACCATGCTCCGGCACATCGCCATGGTCGCCGGGCACTTCAAGGGAAAGGTCGCGGAATGGGATGTGGTCAACGAGCCCATGTCCGACGACGAGAAGAGCTACACCAATGGGGATCTCGGTCTGCGCTCCGAGCAGAGCCCGTGGTTCGAGGCCATGGGCGAGGAATACATCGACGAGGCGTTCAGGGCCGCCCACCGGGCCGATCCGAAGGCACGGCTGTTCCTCAACGAGTACGGCGTCGAGGAGGAAGGCGAGCGGTGGGACGCCCTTTACGATCTGGTCAAGCGGCTCAAGGAACGCGGCGTACCGATCGACGGCGTGGGTTTCCAGAACCATGAGTACGCACCCGGCGACCGCATCGACCCGGAGACCTTCCGCAGCCATGTGCGGGATCTGGCGGAGCTCGGGGTTCAGGCGCGGGTGTCGGAGATGGACGTCCCCATAGGTGAGGACGAGGAGGACGGGCGGCAGACCCAGGCTGATGAGATGGCGGGCAAGCTGCGGGTCTGCCTGGAGGAGCCGAACTGCACATCGTTCTCCACATGGGGATTCACCGACCGGTACGGTTCCACCGCCGACACCAAGATCTATCCTCCGCGCACGGCCGATTCCCTGCCGTGGGACGCGGCCCTGCGGCCGAAGCTGGCGTACGAGCGCCTACTCGAGGCATTTGACGAGGCGTGAGGAATCAAGGTGCGATCTCTCGGTTTGGTGTCGGTGGTAGTGAGAGTCAGGGTGCTGGTTTGGGCCTGTGGTCTTTCAACGCTAGTACCGCAACAGCGAGCACAGGGGGCACCGATGGTTCCAGCAGCGAAAGACTTCTTCACCGAGGTACAGGCCGTCTATGCCCCCACCGCACGCAGGAATCCGTCGGCCACGGCCCGGCCGGACGGCACCGCCAGGACGGTTGAGACGACGACAAACCGGGAGTGGTCGTCGATCCCGGTGAGCACCTTGCACTCGCGGCCGTCGGCCAGGAAGACCCCGCCGACCAGGTCCGCCGGATGCCGCCGAGGATGCCGATGACGGTGTACGACTGGCCCTGGAAGAAGATCGCCGGGGAGTCCTGTACCCGGCTGATGCCGAGCAGTCGCGCCGCTTGGTCGCCGAGGACCGCCACCTGGGCATGCCGGCCGATGTCGCCGGCGGCGTAGAACCGCCCCGAGGTCATCGCTCCGCGCACACCGGTGGGCAGTCCGGCCGAGGCGGCCACCACGGCCAGGGTCTGGCCGGAGACGTCGCCGGGCGCCTTCACGTCGTTGGCCCGCACCTGGACGCTGTTGGTAGGGCGGAGTCGGCGAGGGCGGCGGCCGAGTCGACGCCGGCCAGGCGCCGGACGGCGTCGGTGCCCGACCAGTCCACCAGCGGCTTGTCCTGCGACCCGGCCGGCACGGGCGGCACCGTCACGGTCACCGAGGTCGCGGTGAGCGCGTCGAACCGGCCGACGATCTGGTTGCCGGCGGTGGAGGCCACCCCGATGGTGATGACCAGTGTGGTGATGCCGAGCACGGTGCCGAGTGTGGTCAGGGCGGACCGCACCGGGCGGGCCATGACGCCCGCGAGGGCTTCCGTCCACAGGTCCCGGGGGTCCATCCAGGGGCGTTCGACACGTACCCCGGTCGGTGTCGCCCTGGTCCTCGCCGCGAGTTTCACTCGGTCTCCAGGGTCAGGCGTCCGTCGGTGATGCGGACGCGCCGGCCGGCGCGGCGGCTGACCATCTCGTCGTGGGTGATCAGCACCAGGGTCATGCCCTGGGCGCACAGGTCGTCGAAGAGTTCCAGGACGGACAGGGTGTTCTCGCTGTCCAGGTTGCCGGTGGGCTCGTCGCACAGCAGCAGCGCGGGATCGCTGATCAACGCCCGTGCGATGGCGACACGTTGGCGTTCGCCGCCGGAGAGCCGGTCGGGCCTGAAGCCCGACCGGTGGCCGAGCCCGACCCGGCCCAGTGTCTCCCTGGCGCGGGCGAGGCGTGTACCGCGTGCGAGCCCGGGGCGTGGCCTGCGGTACGTCTCGGCCAGCATGACGTTCTTGGCGGCATGGTCCCAGCGGCCCCGGGGCTCGGTCGCCCTCACGGTGCGGCGCGTCAGGGCCACTTCGGGCCTGTGACGGGCTACGAGCACATGAGCGGATCGATGTGTCGCCCGACCGCACGGCCGACACTCCGGATGCCTGCCTGCGTGGGCATCCAGGCGTCGAGGTCGTATGCCGTGATGGGCTCAGACCCGGCACGAGTTCGACAACCGGTGCCGGTGGATGCGGTTCCCGCGGGTGATCGCCAGTCACGGTGCCAACCTCCAAGGAGCGGGCGGCCGTTGGGCGTCTGCTCGACCCGGTCCGGGCTCGTCGAGCCGGCGCTCTCTCGGTCGCCTACGGCCTGGACGACACCCCGAGGCCGCCGCCCGTCTCGTCCGGCGCAACCAGCGCACCGGAAGGCCGGCGAGCCGTCAATCCGAGTACGTGGCCTGCAACCACTGGTCGATGTAGTTGTTCTCAAGGCTCACGACGTCGCCGTACTTGGCCGGATCGAGGTTGCCGCCGCCGTGGGTCTCCCCTTCTATGAAGATGAGGTCCTTCTTCGGCGCGATGGAGTCGTTGTAAATCCATTCGGCGACCTCGAACTCAGAACCCGCTGTACGTCCGACAGCCAGGGTCGGCGCGGTGATGTGGCGGGCGTTGCCGTTGGCGCTGCTGAAGTTGTTGTCGAAGTCAACGCCGAAGAGCTCGCTCTCGTTGTAGCCGAACTTCTCCTCGTCCACGTGCATGCCGAGGTACAGAAACTCGCTGACCGTGGTGCGGTAAGAGTACTGCATGGCCTCGAAGTTGCCGGGGTCACCAACGGGCTCAAGGAGACTGGGCACGACTTGGGTGGTGATGGAACCGTCCTTGTGCAGCAGCTTTCGCTTGCCCTTGGTCCTGCTGTAGAAACGCCTGTCGTGAGAATACAGCTGGTAGGCGTTGACATTGCCGAAGCCCATCACGACGGTGAAGGGCTCATCATCGGAGAACATGCCCTTGCCGGCTGATATTTTCTCCCAGCGCTTCTTGGCGTCGTCGAGCAGCCGGTTGTAACGCCTGGCTTGAGCCCTCCAGAATTTCTTGCAGAATTCTTCGTCGTAGTGGGCCACACCATTGCCGAGATAGCCGTTCTCGGCGCGCAGCGGATCGAGTTCCTTGGTGCGTTCCATGACACTGTCGTCACTCACGAGATTGGTTGCGAGTGAAGCCAGACAGTTGACCATGAAGCCGTGATTGGCGTCGCAGTGGATGATGCCGTCGGCCGGAGTGAGCGTCATGTCGGGGATGGGGAGAAACATCCCGGCACCCTGGAAGGTGGCCGCACCGTTTTCGGCGATCCTCTGGTAGGCACTGGTCAGGTTGCACCCGCGGCTGTTGCCCCAGAGGACGACCTTCTCCACACCCTTGATGTTCGACTTGATCCAGTCGATGCAGTTGCTCAGATACTGCACCTGGTCGATGAAGTAGCCGTCCTGCGGGGCGCAGTTGGCTGCCCGGTAATCCATCGCGGCGAACCTCTGCATCGAAGCGCTGGGCAGAGCGTCGGTCTCCCTTGAGCTGCCGTACATCACCACGATGCAGATCTTGGACCTCTCGTCACTCGTGCCGGGATCGTAGACAACGATGTTGGCGCTGTCGACGTGGCCGAGGACCTGCGTGACGGTGGTGGTCGCGTCCGCGGCCGCACTGCCGGCACCGCCAGAACTGCGGTGACTGACAGGGTGGCCCCTGTCGCTGCGCTGCGCTTGAGGAAATCTCGGCGGTGCAGGGCGTCCATAAGAGTCTTCTCCCTCTGTTGTCTTCACACCAATTCTTCGATGCGGTCTGCGGTACTACCTACCGCTTTGTGCGGCGGCCGAGTTGGCGGCGCCCGGCTCGGACACACACGCGGGAGGCCCAGCCGTGTTCGTCTGCCAGGTGACCCTGCATGCCTGCACCCGGCATCACTGTTGTCAGACAATGCGCTGGTGAACATGTGTCCAGACGGTTCGACCGCTATGCACTTTGGGTGCATTCGACTGAAATCTGCAGCCGCGCCCACCTGTTGGGAGACTCTTTCACCCTGGGTCCGTCTTTGGATTGTCGAACAACCCGACGACGTGAGACGCTAACACCAGGGCCAACGGGTCGCAACAGTCGAGTTGCCGGTGAGTCAAATTCACATGTCCCTGTTCCGTGGTGCGTTGCTCGGCGCTGACCGGTGGACAGGGTCTGCCGTCGTCCCCAGTCCGGGGTGCGTACGGTGCCGCCGGCACCCCGGTAGCCCTTGTCGGCCCAGCACGTGACGTCGGCCTCGGCGAGGACGTCGACGCCGCCGTGTTGGCGGGCCGCGCGCATGTCGTGGACGGAACCGGGCAGCGCCGGGCAGGGTCGGTGAGGCCCATCGCGGTCGGCCGGAGGGGTCGGCGAGGAGCTGCACGTTCACCCCGTGGCTGTCGGTGGAGGCCGTGGCGAACTCGTGCCGGGCGGGAGAGCCGGGCTCGACCGTGAAGAGCACGATCTGCTGGTCCTGGCCGGCTACGTCGAGGAAAGTGCAGTTGAGGGTGAGGGGACCGATCAGCGGGTGATCGACGGTCTTGAGCAGGGTGGGCTCGGGGCGCACGTCGTGCGCGGCCCACAGCCGGGCGAACTCCGCGCTGCCGGCGAGGAGGTCCCTCACCAGCGGGGCCACCTCGCGGTCGTCGGGGTAGCGGGCGGCGGCGGCGCGCAGGCGCCGGTCAACGGTGGTGTGCGCCCGGCCGGTCCCGGCGCGCGTATCGGCGCATTCCCTGGCTGGTGATACCACAGGAAACGCTGCGGCTGCTGTCGGTCATCGGCACACAGCGCATGGATGTACCCGGCTGAGGAGTCCTCGCGCAATGATCTCCGCGTGCCATGGTGGAGGGGCAGGCGACCTCGTTCTTCAGCGCCTGGCACTCAGTGAGCTTTCCCAACCTGCCCGCGCCAACGTGGCGATCATGGTCAATCGGACGGTGCGGGCGCATCGGCTGCGCACGGGAATCCCTCGGGCAGGTCGGGAGTGTACGGCTCCGCGCGGATGGCGTGTGTACGGCTATGGCTACGGCCTGACCCGGCCCGTGGCGCGGGCCGCGACAAAACGGTGCGGTTTGCGCGACGCACGAGCACTCAGCAGGGTGGACAGGGGGTCTCACCGAAGGAGAACCGCTATGGCCAAGAGCAGCGGCCGCAAGAAGAACCTCGGCAAGGACGACAAGGTGGCCTGGAGCAGCCACGGCAGCCAGACGGAGGGCACCGTGGAGAAGAAGATCACCGAACGGACCACGTCCTCCGGGCGGACCGTGGACGCCTCACCCGACGAGCCGCAGTACGAGGTGCGCAGTGACAGGTCCGGGCGCTCGGCCGTTCACAAGCCCTCGGCGCTCAAGAAGAAGAAGTAGGCGAGGTGGAAGCGGACGCCAAGCGCCAGACCTGGGAGGAGTTCCGCGAGGTGGTCAACATGACGCCGTCCCGGCTCGCCGACTGGCTCGGCACAAAGGAGTCCCGCGACGCGGGCCAGCATGACGGGGGCGGCGAGTCGACCGGGCACGCCTCGGGCCGTCGGATCGTCGACATCTTGCGCACCGACAAGAGCGACTTGTCGGACCCGGACTATCAGCACATGAAGAAGGTGGTGGGCTACGTTCACCGCCACTTGGCGCAGCGCCCGTCCGGCGACGTACGTGACACCACCTGGCGTCACTCACTCATGAACTGGGGCCACGACCCCCTCGACAGCGCCAAGTAGCACCCCACGGTCAGAAGCGCACTGTGCCGTCGCCCGCCAGGTGGGTGACGGCACAGTGACAGACGCCGGACACCGCGCCTCTTCCGGCCCGTCGCGGGGTCGCCGCGGCGGCCCCACCGGTCCCACGGTCGACGGGGCCGCCGGGCCGGGTGGCCCGGCGGCCCCGTCACGTCGTACCGGCCGTCAGCCGCGCCGGCCCGACGGATCGGGAGCGACCCTGTCCCGGTCTTCGTCAGGGATCGGCTCGGACTGGTCCGGTCCTGCGGCGGCTGCCGTCTCCTGTGCCCGGTCCGCGTGTCCCGGCCACCACGCCGCGTGGCCGATCAGGGCGGTGAGGCTCGGCGTGAAGAACATCGCCATCACGAAGGCGGCGACCGCGATGCCGAAGGAGACCGCGAAGCCCATCTCCGTGAGCAGCGCGTTGCCCGCGAGCATCATCGTGGCGAAGGTCGCCGCGAGGATGCAGCCCGCCGCGGCCACGGTCGGCCCGGCGTGCCTCACCGCCATGCCGGCCGCCTCGCGGGGGTCGCGGCCCTCGCGGGCCTCCTCGCGGAGCCGGGCGATCATGAGGATGTTGTAGTCGGTGCCGATGGCGACCACGAAGAGATACATGATCACCGGCAGCATGAACATCAGTCCCGAGTGTCCCTGCCCTTCCTGGAAGATCCACACGGTGGCGCCGAGGGTCGCGCCGAAGCCGAGGCCCACCGAGGCCATCAGGTACCAGGGGGCGACCACGCTCCGCAGCAGCAACCCCAGGATGACCATGATCAGGATCGCGGCGACGGGGAAGACCGTCCGGTAGTCGTGGTTGACCGCGGTGTCGATGTCCTTGTAGATCGAGGACATGCCACCGACGAGGGCCTCGGTGCCCTCGGGCGCGTCGGAGTGTGCGACGTCGCGCACCTTACCCACTGTGTCGATCGCCTGGTCCGTCGACGCCTCGTACTTCAGCGTGACGGTGAAGTCCGCGGTCGTGCCGTCCTTGTTCAGCTGGGTCATGCGCGCGCTCGCGACCCCGTCCACGGCTCCGAGTTTCTTCGCGTACGCGTCGAAGGCGGCCTTGTCCAACGGGCTGCCGTCGGTGCTGGACAGGTAGACGTCGGTGGGTGCGGCGGCGCCCGCCGAGTACGCCTTCTGCATCGTGTCCTGGACGACCATGGACTCCTTGGTCTTGGGCATGGAGCCCGACGCCAGGTCGAACGTGGCCTTGTAGCCGAAGATGCCGAGGGACAGTGCGATCAGGACGAGGCCGGAGACCGCCGCGGTCAGCGCCGGGCGGCGCTGCACACCGCGGCCGAGGGCGGCGAACCGGGCGTTCTCCGGCTCACGCTGCCAGGACTTTGAGGGCCAGAAGACCTTCGGCCCGATGAGCGAGACGACGGCCGGGACCAGGGTCAGACCCGCCACCAGGGTGACGGCGACCGCGATGGCGAGTGCCGGGCCCATCTGCTTGAGGAAGCCCAGCGTGGACAGCACCAGAGCGAAGAAGGCGATGATGACGGCCCCGGCGGCCGAGGCGATGGCCTCACCGACCCGGCCGACCGCGTTGATCATCGCCTCCTTCGGCTCGTCCCCGGCGCGCAGGCGTTCGCGGTAGCGGAACATCAGGAAGAGGAAGTAGTCCGTGCCCACGCCGAAGAGCACGACGATCAGGATCGACGAGACCGAGCTGTTGGCCTGCAGGCCGAACAGCTTGGTGGCGTAGGCGATCAGTCCGTTGGCGATGGCCGCCACCACACCTATGAGGACCAGGGGCAGTACGGCCAGGATCGGTGCCCGGAAGATGATCAGCATGGTCAGCAGGATGATCACGAAGGTGCCGATGCCGATCAGCGCCTGGCCGCGTTTGGACGAATCCTGCTGGTCGAGTGCCTGCGCGGCGGAGCCGCCGAGCTTGACGTCCAGACGCGTGCCCCTGGCCAGCTCCTTGACGTCCTCCCGCAACACCTTGGCCGCGTCCGCCTGCTTGGGCTGGCCGGCGTTCTTGCTGTCCATCTGGACCAGGGTCAGGGCATACCTGCCGTCCTCGGACGGCTGGCCGGGGACGACCTTCTGCACCTGGTCGATGTTCTTCTTGCCCAGCTCGGAGGTGATCCGGGCGACGTCCTTCTTGTCGGCGGCGGTGAGCTTGCCGCCGTCGGTGCGCTGGTAGAGCGCGATCGCGGACGGGGTGAAGGCGCTGGGGAACGCCCTCTCCTGGAGACTCGCCGCTTTGATGGACTCGTAACTCTTGGGCAGGAAACTGCTCTCGTCACTGTTCGAGGGCAGACCGGGAGCGGTGGCGACGATCGCCACCGCCGCGATCAGCCATGCCACGATCGTCCAGACCGGATGTCGGACGACAGTGATCCCAATACGTCGAAACATGCGGGGGGTCCTCCTGGACAGGAAGATCACCGCAGCCCGGGAAGCGGACCCCGGCATCGGCGACCCCGACCGGCCCTCCCAACGAGCCGGTCGAATGGTTGTCTTGGGCTCCGATCGTAATGACCGCACGCCACTCTCGCTGCATCGGGCCCGCCCTCCTGTGAGAAGCCGGGGTTCCGGTTGGGGCAGCCGCCGGACGGAGCGGGTCGGGGGCGGACCGCCGTCGAGCCCCCAGCGCCATCCGACGAGGGGGCGGTCGGCCCCACCACCGGACTGGGTCGCCGAACTCGGCATCGGCGCCGGCGCCCCGCCCACCGAAGTCCACGCCGGCGACTGCTACGCCATCGGCAAACGCCGCCGCCCCGTCGACAGCGGCGAAGCCCGACGCCTGCTCGCCGCAGGCCTACGGGCCTGCACCCATTGCCGACCCGACACCCAGCTGAGCGTCACTCAACTGCCGCCCGGTGAGCACTGGTTGAGGTGTGCAGGCCGCCTCGGCGACACGCCGACATCCCCGGTCCGCTACGGCAGACCCCAGGCCGGGCCCGGCTCGCTGACGGCGACGGGCGCGATGACGAGATCGGGGCGGGAACCGGAGTGGACGAGCACCTCGCGGCCCCGGGGCAGGTCGATGGCGAGGGTGCCGTCGCCCAGATCACGGGTGTGGGCCGCAGTGCCGTCGTCCAGGAGCACGGTGAGGGTCCCGGTGAGGCCGTGCCGGAGCTTGAGCGGCTCGCCCGCCAGGCTTCTGATCCGGATGAACCGGGTCGCCCCCGCTTCTCGGACTGCGCTGACCAGGAAGGCGCCCTGGGTCCGGAAGTCGTGCAGGGTGGCGTCCGCCCAGGAGGACGGGACGGCGGGGAAGACACGGATCACGCCGCCCCAGCTCTGACAGAACATGTCGTGCAGGGACTGCGAGGCGGACAGCGGCGTCTCGATGACCGGACCGGCCTCGGTGTAGTGCGTGTTGGCACGGCAGGGGTAGCGGGTGGTGGGATCGAAGAACTTCCGCAGGTACGTGATCGCGGTGTCGCCGTCACCGGTCATCGCGTACATGGAGGCGGCCCCCGTGTAGCTGTAGCCCCGGTGGGCGCCGGTCAGCGCGTGCCAGTGGGTCACCGACTTCGCGATCAGGTCGCGGCTGCCGGGCTGGTCCCAGTTGACGAGGTACAGCGGATACACCATCAGCAGGTGCGAGTAGTGCCGGTGCGACTGTGCGTACGGGGTGTCGGCGCCGATCATGAAGCCGTTGTCGTCGACCGGGTAGGGCGTGAGTCTGGCCAGCACCTCCTGCCAACGTGGTATCAACTCGTCGTCGACCGCGAGCAGTTGTGCGGAGTCGATGAGCGTCTGGCAGCCCCAGCGGATCAGGGCCAGGTCGTAGTTGGTGTCCTGCGGCGGCACAACGGGGTACTCGGGCGAGAGCGTGCTCGGCAGATGGAGCCTGCCGTCGCTGCCCGGAGTGAGGAAGTGCAGGTAGTAGTTGATCGCCCGGCGCAGCACGGGGTAGATCGTGTCGCGCAGCAGGGACTTGTCCATGGAGTGCCGGTAGGACAGCCACACGTTGTGCAGCGCCCAGGTGAGGTCACCGGTCTCGGCGCCGGTTCCCGGCTCGCCCACACCGCGGTCGGCGAACATGTCGGAGCTGCGGCCGATGCCCGAACTGTCGGGGCGGTAGGCGGCGGGCACGTTGGCGGTGAGCTGTTCCTGGTTCTGGCGCAGCGTGGTGGCGAGCGAGTCCAGTTCCGGGTGGTTGAAGCCGTGGATGAGCCAGTACTCCAACTGAACGTTGAGGTTCCACCAGACCGCGGGCCAGGGTGTGGGCTCCAGCCACGGCCCGGAGGTGGCCATGACGGGGCCGCCGGCGCGGCTGGCGGAGGCCACCTTGTAGAGCTGGATCCAGTGGAAGCTCTGCAGGCGCTGGTCGGGGAACGAGACGAAACTCTTGCGGTAGAACGCGTGCCACCACTGGGTGTGCCGTCGTCTGAGGGCGCTGTACGACGTCGCCCGCCGGAGGTTGTGCAGTGAGGCGGTTTCGGCGGCGGTGACCGAGGGTGAGCTGTGTCCGACGCTGAGCAGCAGGTCGTGGCCG
Source organism: Streptomyces sp. NPDC005423 (assembly GCF_040606415.1). NCBI lineage: Bacteria > Bacillati > Actinomycetota > Actinomycetes > Kitasatosporales > Streptomycetaceae > Streptomyces > Streptomyces sp. NPDC005423. Next base: position 20,901 of record NZ_JBEXET010000025.1, read on the forward strand.
CTGCGGCGGTATGCGGTGGCGGTCTGACCGCCCCCGGTGAGGGGCTGGAGCACCTGCTCGGTACCGTCGGCGGAAGTCCGGGTGGTCCAGGGCGGGTTGGCGATGTATCCAGCGGGTGGAGCTTCGCTGATGCGCCGGGGGCTGAGGGCCTCTTCGGGATGGAACGTCCAGGTGGCTCGTTCACTGCCGCCGGCCGTCACCCGGGCGGCGAGGACCTCGTCGTGAATGAAGGCGGACAGGGTGAGCGTGCCCGCGGTGGTGGTGACGGTGCCGGTGAGCTCGGCGTTCCACAGGCTCAGCCGCCAGTCGACGGATGTGATGGTGCCGACCGGTTCGAGCGTGAGGTGGCCGACCGGCAGCCGACAGGTGCCCCATCCGCTGCCGAACTCGGGCCGGTGGTCCTGGACCCGGCCGTGCTGGACGGTGAAACGGACCTGGTTCGTGCCCGGCTCCTGGTACACCATGCTGCCGAGGAGCCCGTCGCCGAGGAACGGTCCTTCGTACCAGAGGGTGGGCAGTCGGCTCCACAGCAGATCCTGGCCGCGCAGGAATTCTTCCCAGGCTCCGTCGGTGCCCATGGTGCTGCGGAGTTTCCAGGGGCTCCTGCCGGCCCGGGCCACCGAGACGGTGCCGTCGGACGCCACCGCCGGGACGGGCTCTGCGGCGTGGGCCGTGCCCCCGGGCAGGGCCGCCGCCGCTCCCCCCAGCGCGGTGCCGAGTACGACTCTGCGGGGCACCGGCGAGCGCTTCCCCGGCTGCGAACTCATCATCGTCCTCCAGAACTTACGGTCACTCATACATCGGGTGTATCGGTGAACCTAGGCACGGCCTGCGAGCCTGTCAACGAACTTGGCAAGCATGGAATTCCACTGACAGTGCGGCAATAACAAGCATTTCAGGACCTCATGCACACATCAATTTAACGTGTCGAAGTTCTTGACTCCTCCGATGTATTGCGGTTGCCTGCGTTCGCGTTCCTCATAGTGCGCTCCTCACCCCGTTCCGCGTTCGGCCTGCGGCCGACCCCCACCGGAAGGACGGCGCCTCATGCGCAAGGTCACGATCCGGCGCTTACTCGTGGCTCTCCTGCCGGCACTGACAGCGGCCCTGCTGCCGTTTCCGGCGAGCGCGGCCGCGCCGGCCGTCACGAGCCCTCGATCGACCGGCCCGCCTGGACCGGTACCTGGAAGGCTGCCGCGTCCGCCACCGCCACCGAACTGCCGGAACAATCGGTGCGCAACGTGATCCACACCAGCGTCGGCGGCCGCACGGCCCGCGTCCGGCTCTCCGACCGCCTCGGCACGGTGCCCCTCGAAATCGGCACCGCGACGCTCGCCGTACAGGAGACCGACGCGCCGAAAAGCCCGAACGCGACGGCGGGAACGGTGCGTTCGGTCCCCTTCGGCGGCGCCGCGTCCATCACGGTCCCGGCCGGCCGGGACGCGGTGAGTGATCCGGTCCCCCTGCGCGTGCCCTCGAACGCCAACCTGTTGGTCAGCCTGTACACGCCCAACGACTCGGGCCCGGCGACGTATCACCGCTCCGCCCTTCAAACCTCGATCCTCGCCCCGGACGGTGACCACGTGGCGGACCGGGACGGAGCCTCGTACACCGCGACCACCGGCTCCTGGTACTACCTGACCGGCGTGGACGTGTCCGGCGCGCACGCCGCGGGCAGCGTCGTAGCCCTGGGCGACTCGATCACCGACGGTTCCGGATCGACGGCGAGCGCCAACCACCGCTGGCCCGACCGGCTCGCTGCCCGGCTGCGCCAACTCCCCTTGCGCGAACGCCTCGGCGTGCTGAACGCGGGCATCGCGGGCAACCGCGTGCTGCTGGACGGCACCGGCCCCAGCGCCCTGTCCCGGCTCGACGCCGACGTGTTCTCCCGCAGCGGCGTACGCGCCCTGATCGTCATGGAAGGCATCAACGACATCAAGGGCAGCCCCGACCGGACGGATCCAGCCGCCCTCGCGACCGCGTACCGCGAGATCGTGGCGCGCGCCCACGCCCGCGGCATCCGAGTCGTCGGCGCCACGATCACCCCCTACGACGGAAACGGCGGCTGGACCGAGGCCCGCGAGACGGTACGGCAGTCCGTCAACGACCTGATCCGGTACGGCGGCGTCTTCGACGCGGTGGCGGACTTCGACACCGTCGTCCGCGACCCCGATGTTCCCGACCGATCCTGCCGGCCTTCGACTCCGGCGACCATCTGCACCTCGACGACGCCGGCCTGCAGGCGATGGCCGACGCGATCGACCTTCACTCACTCACCGGAAAGGACGCACGATGAACAGGAGATCACTCTTACGGGCCGGTGCCGGCCTGCTGGCCGGCGGTGCCGCACTCACTCTGCCGCAGGCCCAGCACGCCACCGCGGCACCGGCCGCCGCCCCGACCGACGGCTGGACGCAGACCTCGTTCACCTACAGCTGGCAGAAGCCCTGGAACCTCGACCTCAGCGACCGGCACAGCTCCAGCGGCGGTGTCGACCGCATGTGGGTGTACGCCACCGACGAGCCGTTCGAGGAGGGCAGTTCCACCGACCCGCGCACGGAGATGCGCTGGAAGGTCGACTACACCACGGGCAACCACATGTGGGACGCCGACGTCTACCTCCCCTCCGGCACCGACGGCGCCTCCTTCGTCCAGATCCTGCGCAGCGTCCACCCCTCGGGCACCCCCGCGACCGACATCATGCTCAACGTCTACGACACGGGCGGTGGCACGGTGCGCCGCTACGACGGCACGGTGCTCAAGACCGGCGCGTACGACAGCTGGTTCAACGTGAAGATCGCCCACCAGGCGAGCAGCGGCACCGGAACCATCAAGGTCTACTTCGACAACTCCCTCGTCCTGACAGTCGACGACCGGGGCCCCGCCACCCGGTACTTCAAGAACGGCGTCTACAACCACGGTTCCGGCCGTGCCGAGGCCCGTTTCCGCAACATCCACTACTGGACGAGGTGACGGGCGGTGCGCAGACGACAGGCTCTCACCATGCTCGGCGGCACCGTTCTGGCAGGCGCGGTCGGCGCGACCGGTAATGCCGGGCGGGACGGCACCCCCAGCGGCCCCGACGTACTGACGATCCACCACGACAACCTCCGGATCGCGTCGTCCTACGCGCTCGCAGAACCGGCCGACTGGTCCTGAGCACGCCCCTTCACCCGGTGGCCGGGCCCGAACGGGTTTCCGGCCACCGGACCAGGAACCACCGGCCACCAGCGGTACGGCCGGGGCGCCCCGCAAGCCTCCGGCCGATCACCCGCGAAAAGGGGCGGGACGCGCGAGGAAGCAGATGGGCGCGAGGCGTTGGGACGTTCGCGGGGCGGGCTGACCCGCGAGGTGCATCTGCTCTCCGACGACCGGGCCCGCCCGGCGGGGTGACAGCCCGATGTTCACTCAGGTGCTGGACGGCTTACGCGTTCGGCGCCAGGGCGTGGGCCGCCCGCGCAGCAGGCCGGACCGGGTCGCGGGGACAAGACCTGCTCCAGCCGTGTGGTGTCGTGGGGGCCGACCGGTGGTGATCACTTCGGTATGTCATCTGAATTCTGGATGAGGCACGCGCAGGGGTGGGGGCTGGCTACTTGGGCGCCGTGAGGTTGCGTTCCGGAGCCGGATTGACCCTCGACCTTGTGCAGGGCCCAGAGTGCCGGGTGTGGAGAACGACATGCGCAGCATCGGCGAGATGGCCCGCGACAGCGGCCTGGGCGTGAGTGCCCTGCGGTTCTACGACCGTGCCGGTGTGCTGGTCCCGGCCTGGGTGGATCCGGTGAGCGGATACCGCTGGTACGAACCCGAGCAGTTCGAGGAGGCCCGGGTGCTGGCCCGCTTGCGCCGGGCCGGGATGCCGCTGGCGGACATCCGGCTGCTGCTGGCCAGCTGGTCCGGCGCGGACACCGACCTGGTCCGGAAGCTGCTCAAGGCACACCTGCGCCACCTCGAACAAGGGCTGTCCGGTGCCCGCAGCGAGTTCTCCGCGCTCCGAGCAGTACTCGATCACAGGGAGAACGTCATGACCTCGCTTCGCGTCGCCACTGTCCGGCTGTCCATCGCCGCACCCGAGCTGGCGGCCGCGCTGGACACGGTCCGTTTCGCGGCGAGTACCGACCCGGAGCTGCCCATGCTCGGCGGGGTCCTGTTCGACGTCGAGGGCCAGAGCCTCCATGTCGTGGCGACCGACCGGTACCGAATGGCTGTCGCGCAAGCCGGTGCTGCCGGGCACGACGGGAGCCGAGTGCAGGTCATCGTGCCCGCCTCGGTCGTCGACGCGATGCGGGCGCTGTCGGACGGTGAGGGATCCGTGCGGCTCTGCATCGACGGTGGCCGCGTGACCCTGGAGGCCGGGGACAGGCAGGCGGCCGGCCAGTGCCTTGACCACGACTTCCCCGACTACCGGCGTCTTCTGCCGGCGGTCGGCGGCCGTCGCGCCCTTGTCGAGGTGGCGGCCTTCCGGAAGGCTCTGGAGACCGGCCCTGTCCGTGCCGGCGAGGCGGGAGAGCCCGACCTCAGCGTGCTCAGGGTGGAGGACAGCGGCACGGTGGCCGTCTGCGCGGACAGCGACGACGACCCGAACCGTGTCGCGGTCAACCGTGAGTTCCTGCTGGACGCGCTGACCGCCGGAGCCCGGGACCGACTGTTTCTGGAGCTCGGGGCCCCCACGGCGCCGATCGCGATCCGCCGGCCCGACGACGAGGGCACCTTCTCGCTCCTGATGCCGGTCCGCCCGGAGGACTGACGGTACGTTCACCCGCGCCGTTCAACGTCACCAGAACGCTGGTGACCCCGGCAGGAACGGTGATGCCGCCGGTCCCCCAGCAGTGCGGGTAACGAAAACTCCCCGGAGTAGGCCACGACCGGACCGCCTCGACCAGGCCCCGCACCATCGGCGTGGCCAGCCTGGTCGGGGCGTGGTCGGGCCGACCACGGGCAGCCACCCCTCCCCACAGCCGGGCCAACAGCCGCCCTCGCCCTCCTGGCCGGGTGACGCGTCCAGGAGGACCCTGGGCATGTGGCCAGGAAGAGGGTCCGGACGTGCAGCTCTGTCTGTGCAGCCGTTGAGGCGGGACCATGCAGGCGGGCAGGCGGGCTGCCATGAGATGCCACGGCCCTCGGTCGACTCTCTGAATGGAATCGTCAACTGTTGCGGCGTGTCCACCGCGCGGCCCGGACCGTTCCCTCCTGAATGTCCTGCCGGGGCAGTTGGAGGTCGAAAGCGTCCTCCAGGGCGTGGAAGTACAGCTCGAACTCGCTGGTGAGTTCGGGGTGGTCCAATTCGGCACGGCGTATGGCCTGGTTGAGGAAGTCGAGCTGACCGCCTCGGAAGTAGGGGGCGCGGCCTCGGTCGTACCAGATAAGTTCCAGGACGCCCCAGTCGTCGTCGATACGGCGGCCGTCGCGCATGTAGTCGAAGGTGTAGATGGCCTTCGCCGAGGTGGCGCTCAGGTGCACCGCCTCGGTGACACCGAGGCGGGCGAGAGCCTCAGGATCGGGCCCGAAGCCGGGGGTCTCGTGGTACATCAGGAACGCCCAGTCGCCGGCCTGCCCGTAGCAGCAGGTTTCCCGGACGATGTCCCAGTGGTCGAAGGTCCCGCCGTCCATGCTGCGCAGATCCGCAAGGCGGGTCCCGGCGGCGATCTGTGCGGGGTCGGCTCCGTGGAGGAGGGCGATATGTTCGGCGCTGATGTTCTCGCCGCGGAAGAAGGCGAGGTGGGTGTAGGGGTCCTGCTCGCGCCAGCTGTCAGCGATCCAGGCGAGGCGCTCCAGCGGGTCGCGCCCGCACGCGGCGAAGGGCTGCGTACCGCCCATGCCGCCGTCGCGGAATCGGCTGCCCCAGGCGGGGTTGACCCGGTCCAGCAGCTCGGCCTGCCCAGAGACGAGATTGGCCACCGGACCGCGCCCCGGGGACCGGGCGGCGATGTGCTCGGCGAGCTCGCGGACCGCGTCCTCGGCGGCGAAGTACAGCACCTGATCCAGGTCCTGAGTGACGAAGACCTCCCGATATGGACCGATGTGGCCGCGCGCCGTGCCGTCGTCGTCCAGGACCAGGAAGAGACGACCGTGCGACTCGCCCACGTGCTGCTCGTACTGGTCAGGTGAGGTGCCGATGGGCGGGAGCATCGCGTCGTGGAGCACGTCAGAGGCCGCTGACACCTGGTGCCAGGCCTGCTTGAGTGTGTACGCCGATATCTGCATGGGCGTCAGTATGCGACCGGGCACTGACACGGTCGGATGATGAGCCGAAGGCCGCCGCCGGCCGCGCGGCCGAACTGCTGAACGCCGTGCCCGTGGCCGCCGACGCCCCCGGCGCCGCTGGTGACCGAGTGGCAAGTGGTGGGACGTGTGTGGGCAGGGCGACGGCGTCCAGCATGTTCTTCGCCCGGGCCGGGAGCACCGTGGAACGCGTCCTGACCGACTACGGCTCCTGCTGCAAATCCCACCTCTTGCAGAGCTGGGGATTTCAAAGGCCAACCACCCGCCGGCCGCGTCCCCAATCTCACGGGTCAGTACACCTACCGGGTCACCATTCCTGCGTACGCGAGGCGAAGTGCCGCTCGAAGAAGTCGATTTTCGCCGTGGTGGGGGCGAGCGGGACACGGCCGAAGCTGTCCCCCACCTCCATCACTCCGGGGCGTTCCACGTCAAGTGCCTGCCAGCGGGGGAGCCCGGTGCCATTGGGGTTGCCGGTGGTGGCGAAGTTGACCACGTAGTCCGACAGGGTGTCGGCGATTTTGCGGTCCCTGTCCGTCCACGCCAGATCGGTGGCGTAGAGGTTGTTGAACGTGTAGTTCAGCTCGGAACCATGGGACGCGCCCTGGGATTCCTGGCCGGGCGGGGTGTGCGTCCAGTAGTAGTTGTAGACCGGGCTGGTGGCGTGGGCGGACCACTGCCTGCCCCACAGGAACGTGGAGACGCGCTCGTCGTCGATGGAGGCGTTCGTCTGCTCTCCGGCCTGTGTGGCGTTGGCGGCGGGATACAGCTTGAGGAACTCTTCCGCCATCGACCCGTACGTCGTCTGCGCGTCGGCGGTGTGGGTCGCCAGCTCGACGGTCTGGCCCGGGGTGGCGCGGGACTCGTCTTTGTTGTTGCCGGTCAGGAACGGGACGTCGATCTGGGCGCCGGTGGCGAGCGTCTCGGTGTAGGTCTTCGGGAAGACATACCCGTCCAGGGTGTATTCGCCGATGTCGTTGGTGTGGGTCAGGAGGTCGCTTGCCGCGACGGCCCGCATCTGGGCCGTGGTGGTGACGCCCAGATCCTTCATGACCGCGGTGCCCTTGGCCTCCGCTTGGTCCAGCGTCAGGTACTTGCCCGCGAGCCACGTGAGGTTGGGATCCTTGGGGTAATCGGTCGTTCATATTCCGTGACTTTGTGACCTTGGAGAATACGCAGCGCCCCCGCGGCGGACCGGTGAGTCGGCGGTTCTTCCGTTGCCTGCGCCTGTTCCTGGCGTGCACCCTGACCGGGATGCCCCTCCTGCGGGCACTGGCGAACCCGAAACTGGACGAGCGGAAAGTGCTGTCGGCGATGCTGGACCGCGAACCGCACCTGGCCACGGACCGGCCGAACCCGCTGGTGATCGCGGACAAAGGCGTCGCCTCCAGGAGGACACCCACACACTGTCCGGGCCGGTTCATGCGGAAGTGACCAGCTGACCCGGGAGGGGGGTCAGCTCACGCAGATGAGCCCGAGCACACAGATCCCCGACGGGGAGGTCACGGCCGGTGCGGAGTTCGACTGGGACGTCCCCGAAGATCCCGAAGACGACGCACCCGACGTACCCGAAGTGCCTGAAGTGCCTGTAGTCGTCGAGGTTCCCGACCCCGTGCCGCCGGTGGCCGTCGGGGCGGGCGACCGGGCCGCCGACGTACCGGTGCCGGCGGCCGTCGTGCCGGCGGCCGTCGTGCCGGCGGTCGTCGTGCCGGCGGTCGTCGTGCCGGCGGAGGGTACGGACGCGGCCTGCTGCCCGGCGGTCTTCGACCTCGTGTGCTGGGCGGCGGCCGTGTACGGCTGCGTCCTGGCCGAGTCCGTGTGGGTCGTGGTGGCCGTGGAACGCCGCTGCGAGGTGCCGGTCGTGGAGGACGGGGAGTTCGTGGTGGAGGGCTTGCGGTGCTTGCCCGTCCCGGCCGGCGGAAGCTTGGCGCTCTGGTCCACCGACTGCGTGTCGGTGCCCATGCCCGCGAGGTTGTCGGCCGTCGCCGCCTGGGCGCGGTGGCCGGAACTGTCCTCCATCGAGGCCACGGTCAGACCGCCGCCGACGAGCGCGACGGCGGTCGCGACCACGGCTCGGCGCTGGTTCTTCTTCCAGCAGGCCCGCTGCCGGCGCCGGCCCGCCCGCCCCTGCGGCGTGGGCACGGGCCCCTCGGTCTCACTGGCGGCGCCTTCGACGTCACCGCCGGAGTCCTCGAAAAGGCTGTCGGCGTCGTAGTAGGCGCCGTACGCGTCGGTCCCCGCTGTCGCCGCCACCTGCGTCCAGAGCGCTGTCGCGGCCGGGGCCGGGACGGTGCGACCGCCCGCGGTCAACGGCGCTATGTCCGGGGCGTACGCGCCGCAACCCGGGCACACCAGGGCTCCGTTGAGGTGCCGACGGCACGAGGAGCAGTAGTCCATCCGCTTCTTCCTGACGGTTGTGCACAAGGGATCGAGCAGCCTGTAACGCTAACGGCGTCTTCGAAAGACCGTGCGGGGCCGATGTGTCGCTCCTGTGCGGATTCCCTGCTTCAGCGTGCGAACGTCCAGATGACGTGTGCGAATCCGTGGCCTTGATCACAGTCACCGGGACACCTGCGGGCGACATGCACAACGGCGACGACGAGTCCGGAGCCGGCGTCGATGTGGTGGCTGGTCAAGTCCCACGAAGCAATCAAGTCGCGCAGGCCGCTCGCCTCCGCCGCCCAGTGCGACGACGGCCACGGCGTGTCCGCCGATACGGCCGAAGCGCGGCTCGCCCCTCCCATTAGCGAACGGTGAAGTCGGCTGCCTCGTCGTCGAGGGTGGTGGTGCCGTTCTCGGCTTCGGCCAGGACGGCGATGTGCCAGGCGCCATGGGGGGACTCTGCGGCTTCGGCGGGGGTGACGGGGGTGGTGTAGGTGCAGTGGAGGGTGTGCTTGGCGGAGGGCCTGCAGGTGGCCCTCTCGGCGCCGGTCATGTCCTTGGCGGTGAGTTTCGTGCGGGCGAGGGAGGAGTGCGCCGGCCAGGCCAGGACCTTGACGCTCTTGACGCCCGAGGAGGCGGTGACGTCGGTGGTGAAGCTCAGTGAACCGGCGCTGTCGCCGGCGGGGGCGGTGTAATGGGCCGTGCCGTGCGTCAGGGCGGGGGGCTGGTCTCCGGCGTAGGCCAGGGCGTACGCGCCGGCACCTACGAGAAGGGCGGCACCGGCGGCAACGGACGCAGCGATACGTCGGGACATGGAAGTCTCCCCATCAGGCTGACTTGGTCGAACAGGCCCTGTGTGCCTGTCCGTTGCTCCGATCCTCGCCGTGCGGCGGCGTACCGGGCATGAGCCCGGGTACTCAACCCGCCCTGAGTGCGCCGTACGAAGCCGGATCTCGGAAGGTGTGTGAGCTGTGTCGGCTGTGTCGCAGACCGGTGCCGCGCCCCACCGCCAGCCGCTCGATGACACCGCCACCGCGGTCCGCAGGTACGCGGCCGACCAGCGCGCGTAGGTTGACGTCCTCGCCTGGGCCTGGACGATCGGCGTCGTCATCACCAGGCCGGCCGGGAGCCGGCCGGCGGCCTCCTCGGCGCCATCGAGGCGACGACTCCCGCCGCCTCGAACCCCTCTCGGACGCCGCGCGGGGGCCGGACGGGAGCCGGACGAGGCCGGACAGGGGCCATGCGGGGGCCGGACGAGGGCCGCGCGGGGGCCGGACGGCCCGCCCTTCCGTAGGTCGCGCAGTTTTGTCGTGCACGCGGTCTTGTGGAGAGGGGCCCTCCTTCCTTACTTTGCAGTAAGTTCATTCTGAATCCGCGCGTCTTCAGATCTGCCGCTTTGGCATGCCTACTTCACGAGCCGCTTACGGGAGCCCCCTCATGCCCGCTCTCCGCCCCAGACACCTGTGCGCCATGGCCGCCGCAGTCGTCCTGGCCCTCACCGCCCCCGCGACCTCCGCGAGCGCCGCGGACGCCGCCGCCCTCCGCGAGGTGCTGTTCGTCGGCAACAACTGGGACGGCACGGCCGACGTCCTGAAGTCCTCCGGCGACCTGGCCAAGGTCGGCCGGATCAACGTGATCCCCGACAAGGACGCCCGGATGGCGGAGATCAACGCCGATCCGATCAAGTGGATCTACTTCATGGCGATCCGCAACAGCGTCGGCGAGGGCCACGACCAGTTCGCCGACGACATGTACTCCACGCCGGACGGCAAGTCGGTGGTCGTCTCCCGGCCGAGCTTCGCGGACGTCGTGTCGATCGACCTTGCCACCGGGAGGATCAACTGGCGTTTCCGGGTGTCGGGTTACCGCGCGGACCACATGGCCGTCTCCCCCGACGGCCTCCGGGTCGCGGTGTCGGCCTCGACAGCGAACACCGTGCACGTGCTCGACATCACCACCGGCCAGCAGCTCGGCTCGTTCGCCACCGGCGACAAGCCGCACGAGAACATCTTCACCAAGGACGGCAAGTACATCTGGAACATGTCGATCGGCGACGTGAACACGGACTCCGACGCCCCGTGGCAGGACTTCACGAAGGGCGACCGGCACATCACGGTCGTCGATGCCACGACGTACAAGCAGGTCAAGATCATCGACATGCGGGACAAGCTGGACGCGATCGGCCTCAAGGACTACTCGGACGCGGTCCGGCCCGCGGTCTTCTCGCCGGACGGGTCCAAGCTGTACTTCCAGGTGTCGTTCTTCAACGGCTTCTTCGAGTACGACGTCGCCACCGACAAGATCACCCGGACGAAGGTCCTGCCGAAGAACCCGGCGACCAGCGACGACCGCACCACCATGGTCAACGACTCGCGCCACCACGGCATTTCGATGAGCCCGGACGGCAGCAAGCTGTGTGTCGCGGGCACGATGGACGACTACGCGACCGTGGTCAACCGCACGACCCTCCAGGAGGGCCCGCTCGTGCCCGCCTCGAAGCCCTACTGGGCCACCGTCAGCGGCGACGGCAAGAGCTGTGTCGTGTCCGAGAGCGGTGCCGACCAGATCACCGCGATCGACTTCGCGACCGGGCAGAAGACGGTGTCCGTGAAGGTGGGCGACCATCCCCAGCGGGTCCGCCTGGGGCATGTGGCCGCGGACTGGACGAGCCCTTCCTCATAGCGGGAGCGTCGCTCGCACCGCCCGCGAGGATGCCGCAGCCGGGCCGGTACCGCCTCTTCCCGGAGGCGGTACCGGCCCGGCTGCGGGCTGTCGGCTGTCGGGTGCCGGGTGCCGACTGTCGGGTGCCGGGTGCCGGGTGGGTGAAAAGGGTAGGTATTTTCGGCTGCGGGCCTGCGGGCTGCCCGCAGCCGGACGTTCGGGTGGCCGTTCTCCCGGCCGGCCGCCCTTCCAGCGCGGTCAGGAGGAAGGTGGCGGGCCGGTCGGTGTGGCCAGTCGGAGAATCTCGCGGACTCCCACAGGCACGTGCCGCCGGTCGTAGAGGAGCAGCGTGCGGAGTGGGTCCACGTGCGCCAGGGGGACGAAGGTCACCTCGGCGGGTGCGTACCGGGCCATGCTCGACGGCAGCACTCCCACGCTCAGGCCGGTCGCGATCATCGCGAGTTGCAGGGTTGCGTCGTGGACCTCGGCGAACTTGAGTGCCTGGAATCCGGTGCGTTGGCACAGGCCGTGGATCCCGAAGGGTTGCCCGCGCACGGCGTCCCGGGTGATCACGCTGAAACGCTCGTCCGCGAGGTCCGCCACGTGCAGTACCGCGCGCCCGGCGAGAGGGTGGTCGCGGTGCAGCGCGACGGCAAGGGCTTCTTCCGCAAGTTGTAGCGCCTCGATCTGCGGGGGTCGCGCTGGTGGGGCGAGTCCGCTCGCCAGCGCGAGTTGGATCGTGCCCTGCGTCAGCTGGGCGAGCGTGTCTTCGAGACGGGTCTCCCGGATCTGGAGTCGGATGCGGGGCCGGTCGGTGGCGAACCGTCGCAGCAGATCGGCCAGTTGGGCAGGTGGAACCGCGGGGGCCAGTCCGATCGTGAGCATGCCTCCCTGTCCCCGGGTGGCCGCTTTCCCCGCCTGGACGGCGAGTTGACTGGCCTCCAGGGCGTCGCGCGCGTGCGAGAGGAAGGCCGCTCCGGCCTCGGTGAGGAGAACCGTGCGGCCGTCCCGGTGCACGAGCTTCATGTCCAGCGTCGTTTCGAGCCGTTGCAGTTGCTGGGTCACCGCGGGCTGGGCGATCCCCAGCCGTTCGGCGGCATGACCGAAATGCCTTTCCTCGGCGACCGCGACGAAGCAGCGCAGCCCTTTCATCGAGACGTCCATAACAAAAGGTTATCACGGCAATATCGGAACATAATTGGACAACGAGGAGGGTTCGCTCATAGTTTTCTTTCCGGGTCCGGCGACGTCGGAAACCGATACGAAGCATGGACATCGAAAGGAAAACCCCTGTGGGTCTGAATCAGAGCGTGGCGCTCGTCACGGCTTCTTCGCGGGGAATCGGCCGGGCCATCGCGTCGCGTCTGGGGCGGGACGGCGCACATGTGGTGGTCAATTACCACTCGAACGAGGCCGCCGCGCGGGACGTCGTCAGGGAGATCGAGGAATGGGGCAGCAAGGCCGTGGCCGTGCGGGCCGACCTCGCCGTGCCGGGCGATGTCACCCGCCTGTTCGAGGAATCGGTCGCCGCATTCGGTGGTCTCGATATCGTCGTGAACAACGCCGGCATACGGGCCTTCGGGTCCATATCCACCTTCTCTGTCGAGGACCTCGACCGGCTGCTGGCCGTCAATGTCAAGGGGACCTTCCTGGCGTTGCAGCAGGCGGCGAACCTCGTTCGCGACGGGGGCCGTATCGTCAATATCTCCACGGGGCACACCAAGGGACCGAGCCAACGCGTCGCCGCGTACGGCGGCAGCAAAGCCGCGATGGAGTATTTCGGGCACGTGCTGGCCAAGGAACTGGGGAACAGGAAGATCACGGTCAACGTCGTACTTCCGGGCTTGACCGACACCGACGGCCTGTCACCGGAATTCCGGGCGAATGCCGACGCGTTCATCGCCCGGACCCCTCTGGGACGGCTCGGTCGCCCCGAGGACATCGCCGATGTCGTCGCCTTCCTCGCGAGTGACGACGCGCGCTGGGTCACCGGTCAGACGATCGCGGCCGCCGGCGGCCTCATCTGAGAGGGCGGGCCGAGGTCACCACGCGGGTGCCGGCCGTAGGCGGACGTCGTCTGCCTACGGCCGTCTGTGATGGCGGGGCGGCCGAAGCGTCCGTGGTCACAGCGAAGGGGACGCCCTGTCGGACGGGACGTCCCCCTTCCCCTCAACATGCCTGTACGGAAAGGCCGTTGACTAACTGACGGTTAGTCAGATAGCGGCGAGTTCCATGCCGACGTAGCCGCCGCCTACGGGATAGGTCCGGTCGCGGCGCCACCCCGTCGCGGCGAACAGCGCGTCGAACTCGCCGAGTTCGCGCTCCATTCCGTTGGTCATGGCGAGCATGCTCATGTCCGACAGGGTGGCGAAGTCAGGTCTGCCGATCTCGCCGACGACCGTCTCGACGACCAGCGCACGGCCCCCGCTGTGCGTCGCGGAACGGCAGTTGCGCAGAATGGTCTCGCACTGGGAGTCGTCCCAGTCGTGCAGCACGGTTTTCAGGAGATAGAGATCCGCACCGGGAACCTCGACGAAGAAGTCGCCGGCCACCGCGGAGAACCGGTCCGCCAGACCCAGCCGGTCGGCCTCCGCGGCAGCACGCGCGGTCGCGTGGGGCAGATCGAGCACCTGGCCGAGCAGGCCGGGGGCCTGAGCCAGCAGAGTCAGGACGAACTGGCCGTCCGCGCCACCGACGTCCACCACGGTCGACACGTCCGCGGTGTCGACCGTGGCCACCGCGGTCTGGACCACCAGACCGGACACGTCGGCCATCGCCTCGGAGAAGAGCGCCGCCTCCTGAAGGTTCTCCGGCCGCGCGTAGTACTCGAAGATGTCGGCGCCCAGTGCCTTCTTGGCCTGGCTGGCTCCCTCACGCACCGCGTCCGGGAACAGCTCCCAGGACTTCCAGTGCGCGTGCCCGGTCATGGCCAGCGTGAGGGATCGCAGGGAGCCGGGGACGCCCGTGCCCAGCATGGTGCCGCGCCGGGTCAGGGCGAAGGAGTGTCCTCCCTCGTGGCTCAGCAGGCCCAGCGAGGCGGCCGCACGCATCAGCCGGTAGGTGGCTCGCGGATGACTGCCTTCGGCCGCGGCCACCTCCTCGGCGGTCAGCGGACCGTCGGCGAGATGGTCGGCGATGTGCAAGTCGGCGATCGCGTGCAGGACCTGGGCGATCGCGCCGCCGCCGATCATGTTCATCAAAGCGGCGATGTCTGCTGACAGTTCATCGGACGCCGTCGCGGCGTCCTGTGTCGTATGGGTCATGAAGGTCTGGAGCACCTTTGCTGCATGGGAACGGTGAGGTCTCTGATTCTCGTGACGGGTGACCCGCCCGCCTTGCACATCAGCGCCACACTCGGTGGAACACCCGTGCCAGGCAGGCCCGGACCCGGATCTGTCCGACCCGACCCGCCACCCCGCCCCGCCCCGCCCTGCGAGCGTGCGGTGCCACGTGACCAGGAGACATGGATGAGAGCGGGACCTGCCGCCGGCCGGCCAGGCCGGACGTTCATCGCGGACGTCACGGCTCCGACCGTGCGCCGGAACGGCTTCGACGCTTTTCGGCGGGCATGGGACGCGCAGATGCGCGAGAGGTTTCCGCTGCCGCTCCTCGACGTCGAGGAGACCGGAGACTTCCGGATCAACGTCCAAGCGGTCACGGCCCACGACGTGGTGATCGCGAAGGTCGGCGTCGAGGCGTTCGCAGGCCGCACCACGGGCGCCGGGGACGGCGACGACCGCGTGCTCATCCACCTGATGCGGCAGGGCTCCTGGCACTTCACCCGCCCGGACGGCAGGGACAGGCCGATCACCGCTTCCGCCGGGTCCTTCATAGCCCGTCGCAACAACCCGTCCTCATCGTTCGACGTCGACGCGGGCGCGGTGGCCGACGTGCTGATCCTGCCCACCTCGTCTCTCGCTCCCCTGATCAGCGCCCGGCCGATCCTCGGCTCGGCCCGCTCAGCCGAGGTGCGGCTCCTCACCGCCCATGCGCGCATGGTCGTCGAGACGGTGCGCGACCTGACCCCGGCGGGTGTGCGCAGCGCCCGCGACGCCCTGCTCGAACTCGCGAGAGGGGCGCTCAGGGGCGAGTTCGACGATGCCGAGCCGCTCCTGGCGCCCGCGCTGGCGCGTGCCGCGATGCGGTTGGCGGACGACCGTCTCACCGATCCCGGCCTCGGTCCTTCGGCACTGGCACGCGAGCTGCACGTCTCCGTGCGCACGATGCACCGGGCCTTCGCAACGGTCGGGGAGTCGGTCGCGGGCTACGTCCGCAGGCGGCGGCTGGAACGGGCCAGGCTCGACCTGGCCGCACCGCATGGCCGGCCGACCGTCTCGGACGTCGCCGCTCGCTGGCACTTCGCGGACAGCAGCCACTTCATTCGCGCGTTCAAGAGGCTGTACGGGCAGACACCCGGTCAGTTCGTCGCCGGAATCACCGACGCCGGCTCCTGCGGAACCCTGGGTCACATCTGCCGTTCGTCGACTTGCGGTTCGGGGACGCCGGCGGAGGGCCGATGACGCCGGTGAGCCCGCTCGGCCAGGTGTACTGCCTTGTGAGCACCGGCTTCGCCGGGCCCCTCGCGTTCGTGGCGGAGGGTGGAGGGGGGCACTGTCAGGGTCCCTTTCGCCGGGGTGCGGGCCTGTCGGGGCCCGTAGCGTGGAGGGCATGGAGCCGAGCACCGGGATCCGCGAGTTCCTGACCACCCGCAGGGCCCGGATCACCCCTCAGCAGGCCGGCGTGGTCCCCGTCGGCGGTGCCCGGCGGGTGCCGGGCCTGCGCCGCGAGGAGGTCGCGCGGCTCGCGGGCGTCAGCGTCGAGTACTACACGCGCCTGGAGCGTGGCCGGGCCGGACGGGTCTCCGAGACCGTCCTGGACGCGGTCTCCCACGCCCTGCGGCTGGACGACATCGAGCGGGCCCACCTCTTCACGCTGGCCCGGCCGGCATCCCCCGCCCACCGTCGGCGCCCCATGAGCCCCCAGCGGGTGCGCCCGGGTCTCTACCGGCTTCTGGACACCCTCGACCACGTGCCCGCGATGATCCAGGGCCGCCGCATGGACATCCTGGCCTCCAACAGGATGGCCCGCGCCCTCTTCGCCGACTTCGACGCCCGCCCGCACCGCGACCGCAGCATGGTCCGCTACGTCTTCCTCGACGTGCACGCGCCCGAGCTGCTCGCCGACTGGGAGAGGTCCGCCGGCGGCTGCGTCGCCCACCTGCACCTGTACGCCGGACGCCACCCCCACGATCCGCAGCTGACGGAGCTGATCGGCGAACTGTCGCTGCGCAGCCCCCAGTTCCGCCACATGTGGGGCAACCCGGACGTCGTCTGCGACGGCATGGGCACCAGACGCTTCCACCACCCACTGGTCGGCGACCTCACGCTCGACCACGAGGTCCTCGACGTGTCCGGCGACCCCGACCAGACGCTGGTCGTCTACACCCCCGAACCCGCTTCACCGTCCGCCGAAGCCCTCAACCTCCTGGACAGCTGGACCGGCACCCCCACAGACCCGGACGCCGCACCGCCCCGGCAGGCCCCGGCCACCGACCTGCGGCAACCCGGCTGACGTACACGACCACGCGTCGGTGGCGCACCCCCGGCCCCGCATCACGCCCCCATCAGGAGCAACGGCCCTGCTTCGGTACCCCGACCCTCGATCTCAGGCTGCCGTCGGCAATCAGCTGACGCATGAGCCGGCCTGAGCGAAACAGTTGCCTTCACAGTATTGGAGCATTCTCACCATGAGCGTTGTTGTCACCGCGGCCACCGGTAAGCTGGGCCGTCTCGTCATCGACGAGCTGCTGGCCAGGGTGCCGGCGACGAGATCGCAGCGGTCGTCCGCGACGCGGACAAGGCGGCGGACATCGCCGCCAAGAACGTCGAACTGCGGATAGCCGACTACGACGGAACAGGCGATCCTCGACTCCGGCCGGCCCTACACGATCCTGCGCAACGGCTGGTACACCGACAACTACACCGAACAGATCCCCGTCCAGCTGGCGCACGGCGTGATCGCCGCCGCGGGCGAGGGCAGGATCGGTTCCGCCACCCGTCGGGACTACGCCGCGGCGGCGGCCGTCGTCCTGACCACCGAAGGCCACGAGAACAAGGCGTACGAGCTCAGCGGCGACACCGCCTGGACCTTCACCGAGTACGCGGCGGAGCTGTCGAAGCAGTCAGGAACAGAGGTCGCCCACAACGACGTCCCGGTCGAGACACTGGCCGGCATGTTCACCGGCGCCGGCGTCCCCGCGCGGCAGGCCGAGTTCTTCGCCGAGACCGATCTCGCCGTCGCGCGCGGCCACTTCCAGGGCGGCAGCGGCGACCTCAGCCGCCTGATCGGCCGCCCGACCACCTCGCTCGCCGAATCCATCGCGGCGGCGCTCGCGGCTTCGGACCAGGCCTGACCAGACCATCACCGACCGCCGGGCCTCGCCTCGTGCGGGAGGTGCGCTGTCACACCGTGATGTGCCAGGTCGTCGCCCAGGAGCATTCGGCCGCCGAAGTCGGCGCGGCGGGCGCTGTCGCGCAGTTGCCGTCGCCAGGTCCCGTCGGAGACGGCGGTCGACTGTCCTGGGCTGAGGTGGTGGGCGACCAGCGTGCGCACATCCGACTCCGCGGCGATGCGGCCGAGTTCGCTCACGTCGGTGTGCGTGGCCAGGATGTGGTCGATCAGGGCCTGCGAGAGTCCGAGGCTCGCAAGGCCGGCCGGGTAGAGGGCCTCGTGCACGAGGACGTCGGCGTGCCGGGCGAGCCTGATGCGGGGCGGCGGCCACCGCGGTGGCTGCCACGGCACCCAGGAGTGATCTGCGGTAGGGGGCTTGGGCGCGGTCCTGGTGTGACTCCGGGGCGGAGCATCCGGCGTTCGAGGTGTGGTCCGAGGCTTGGCACATGAGGCAACTCCTCTACGGCTCGCACGAGTCGGCGTGGCCGGGCAGGAGACCCCGCGCGTCCCGGCACGCTTGCCGTCTCCGGACCGTGCGCGGCGACGGCGCTCGACAGGACTGCCGGCCCGTGTGGTGCGTCGGGACCGGCCTGCTCGGCATCGCGCACCCCCGTGCGGAGCGTCTCGTGATTGACGCCCAGGTAGGGATCCGATGGTGATGCTGCCGCCGAAGTCGCCCCCTTGGACGAGATGGGTGAGCGTGCCGTGGTTGACGTTGTGCACACTTGGCGCGTCGTGAGCGTCCGGCATGGTGCTGCGCAGGTCACCGACGAGGCCGAGCAGGGCAGGCCGTTCAGCCAGGACAGCGGCGGGATAACCGGCCCACACGTGCGTCCGGCCGTCCGTGAGGATCGCCTTGGAAGGCAGGACAAGCTCAGGGAGGAGGCACGTCGTACCCGGTCCGAGGTGCCGGGCGGGGCGGGAGGGCTTCCAGCCGGTAGCCGTGGCCGCGCAGAGTGGTGATGTCCGGCAGCGTCAGGGTGTGGGGCGAGGCGTGGGCCGCTTCGCTCAGGCGGCGGCGCAGCGAGGCGAGTGTGACGTCCAGGGTTTTGGTGGGTCCGAACCAGTTCTCGTCCCAGACCTGCGCCATCAGGACTTCGCGGGAGACGGCCACGCCCGCGTTTCGGGCGAGGACGACGAGCAGTTCGAACTCCTTGGGCCGCAGCGGGACCTCGTCGGCGGCGAGCAGGCAGCGCCGTGCGGAGGTGTCGACGGTCAGGTCACCGACCCGGATCGGCCCTTCCTCCGGAGCTGTACTGGGTGGGCGGCGGCGCAGGTGGGCGCGGAGCCGGGCCAGCAGCACGGTCAGGGTGAACGGCTTGACGAGGTAGTCGTCGGCTCCGGCGTCGAGGCCGGCGATGACGTCGATCTCGTCGCTGCGAGCGGTCAGGATGACGATGAGCAGGTCGGGGAGTTCGGCGCGCAGGGTGCGGGCGATGTCGATGCCGTCGACGTCGGGCAGACCGAGGTCGAGCAGTACCACGTCCTGGGGGGTGGTGCGGGCTTCGGCCAGTGCGTTCATGCCCGTGCGGCACCAAGTCGTGTGGTAGCCGTGGCCGCGCAGTCCGGCATCCAGGTGCCGTCCGATGGTGTCGTCGTCCTCGACGACCAGGACACGGGTCCCCTCTGGGGGTGCGGGCGCGCGCATGCCCCGAAGCGTAGGGGCCGCCGGAGGCGAGGGTGGCCGGCGCCACCGGTCGTGAACGAGTGCGACCGGGGCGGGCGCCGCTGGGGGGACAGCGGTGCCCGCCCAGGCCGCTGGGGCGGCTCTCACAGCTCGCGCAGTTCCTCGACGGCCGGGCGGGAGGAGCCGCGGGCGGCGTTCACGGCCGCCACGGCGATCGCGGTGACAGCGGCCCCGACCGTGAGGGCAAGGTACGTCCAGGGGACGGCAATCGTGGACGGGGGCGGGTCGAAGACACCGGTGAGGACCTTGACGAGCATCTGGGACAGGGACCAGCCGATGAGCGCGCCGCCGGCCAGGCCGCCGGCTGTCATGACCGCCGCCTCGCTGAGGACCAGCCCACGCAGCTGGTGCCGGGTGGCCCCCAGGACAGTGGCGATGGCGAAGGTGCGCCGTCGTTCGGCCAGGCCCAAGGCCAGGACGATGCCGCCGGAGGCTGCGGCCAGCAGGACCGCGAAGCCCAGCTCGATGCGGGTGAGTCCGGCCAGATCCACCGAGGTGAGGCTGGAGCCGGTCGCGGAGCGGGCCTGGGTGATGTCGGTGACGGTCGCGGAGGTGCCCATCTGCTGGCGCAGCCGGGCGGCGACGCTCTTTTGGTGGGTGGCGCCGGTGTCGACGAGGAACGCGCCCACCGCGCTGCTGCCGGAGGCCTTGGCGACGTAGCCGGCGTTGGCGACGAAGAAGCTGTCCTTGGGCGCGGTGGGGAACTCCTTGACGATGCCCGCGTAGTGGAAGGGCACCGTGCGCAGGGCCTTCGTGCGGCTGTCCTGCAGACGCAGGTTCACCGTGTCGCCCGGGGTGAGCTGGAAGTCCTTGACGGTCTCCTCGCTGACCAGGAGGGAGTCAGGTCGGGCAGCCAGCTTGGCCATGAGGCCCTTGGCAGTACCGCCGGCGAAGTAGGCGTCCTGCAGCGAGGTGGCCGAGGTGATCGTGGAGGGCTGGACCCCGTACAGGTCCTGCAAGTCGGCGCCGACATAGGCGAAGCGGTGCTGCAGGGGTTCGACGTGCCGTACGCCGGCCACCTTCAGGGCGGAGCCCGCGCCGGGTGCGACGCTGACGCCGGGCGATTGCGTGACGGTGACGTCGGCGCCGTTGGTGAGCTGCGCGTCGACTTCGGCCTGCTGCTTGTAGGTGGCGTTGAACGTGGCGGTCGAGGCGGCGAAGGAGACGGCGAGCGCGAGGAGCACGATCGCGCGGGCCAGTGGGCGGCTCCGGCGGGACATGCTCGCCGCCGTAGTGCCGGCGAGTGTCCCCGTCAGTGGCCGGGAAAGGTGCGCCAGCAGCCTGCGTCCGTGGGCCAGGACCAAGACCGCGAGGCGCCACAGCAGCAGAGCCGCGCCGAGCCAGAGCAGCGCCGGCCCGAGGAAGGCCCAGTACGAGACCGAGATGCTCGCCACGCCTTCCGGGGCCAGAACCAGGGCGTACTGGTTACCGCTGGAGGCCCGGAAGACCAGGAGGGAGGCGGCCAGCAGGACGAAGTCCACGCCGAACCGCATCCACCACGGGGAACGGGCGCGGCCGACGACCTTGCGGGCCGCGGCGACGGTGCCGGTGCGCAGGTCGCGCAGGGCGGGCAGCAGGACCGTCGCGGCGGCCACGACCAGCCCCAGAACGAGGGCGAGGGCGAACCAGACCACAGCCGAGGCGGTACTCGCGCCGAACGATGCGGTGCCGAACGCGGCCCGCCCTGCGAGGGCGGCGATGCCCACCCCGAGCAGGCCGCCGGCCACTCCGACCACCGTCGCCTCCGCACTCGCCGTGGTGGCGACCTGGCGGGTGCGCAGCCCGCGGGTGCGCAGCAGAGCCTGCTCACGGCGGCGCCGGTCGGCGCCTGCGCCGGCCACGGCGGCCGTCAGCATGGCTGCGAGGACCGCGCCGGGTACACCGAGGAACAGGAACAGGATCTGCGCGTACAGGGCGTCGCTGCGGGCTGCGTCGAGGGCGGAGCCGAGGTTGTCGCCGACGACCGCTCCGCCGGAGGTGCGGGCTTCCAGGTTGTGCGCGGCGGCGGTGACGGAGGTGTAGGCGGCGGCGGGGTCGGCGGGCAGCGGGGCATTGCGAGCGATGTGGATCTGGGTGGTGACGGCTGCCGGGTCGATGGCCCTGACCGGCGCGGTCAGCGTGTCGAACATGGCGGTCGGCAGCAGGATGACGTTGTCGGGCGGGGCTGCGGGCTGGGACTGGGGCGGGGCGCCGACCTTCTGGAACAGGGAGTCGGCCTGCGGCAGGTCGACCACTCCTGCCACCTTCACCTTCGCCGGCCCTGTGCCGGGGAGGGTGACGGTGACCGTGTCACCGGCGGCGACGTGCAGGTTCGCCGCGGTCTGCTGGGCGATCAGGACCCCGGAGGTCGCGCCGGTCAGCTGCCGGATCTCCTTGGGGAACGTGGCCCGGTAGGTGTCGGGCAGGCCCAGGACGACACCGGGGCCGGTGCTCTGGGTGCTGCCCGCGCTGGTGGCCTGGAAGCCAGTGCTGCGGGCGAACCCGACGCTCTGGGCGCTCTGGATGCCGGACGTGGCCTTTACGGTGTTCAGGAGGGTACCGGGGTCGGCGCCGGGCTGGACCTGGACCTGCCAGTCCACCGCCACCGAGCTCACCGCTCGGCCGGTCATGGTGGACTTCGACGCGGTCAGGAACGAGCCCAGGGACGCCACCAGGGCAACGGCGAGGGCGATGCCGAACGCGGTGGCGATCAGCCGTCCGGTGCGCCGACGGAGCAGTCCCCCGATCCAGGTGATGATCATGACGGATCTCCGAGGGGTGCTGCTGCCGCGGATTGCCGGTGCGGCTCGGGTGCGGGGTGCAGGCGGCCCTCGTGCATCGCCCACTGTTCACCGAGGCGCTGGGCGATGGCGGGATCGTGGGTGGTGACCACCAGGGCGGCGCCGATCTCATCGGCGGTGGTCAGGAGCACGTCGATGATGTGCTGGCCGGTGGCGCGGTCCAGTTGCCCGGTGGGTTCGTCCGCAAGGACCAGGCGTGGTCGCAGGGCCAGCACGCGGGCGATGGCCACGCGCTGGGCCTGGCCTCCGGACAGTTCCTCGGGCAGCTTGTCGGCCAGGTCGCCGGCTGCGACCAGGGCGAGAGATTCCAGGGCCCGGCGTCGTGCCCGCTCCTCTGGGACACCGGCCAGGACCAGGGGCAGCGCGGCGTTCTCCGCCACATCCAGCGCCGGGATCAGGCTGGGCCCCTGGAAGACGACGCCCACCTGCCCAGCCACCGCCCCTCCGGTCAGCCCGGGCCAGGTCACCTCGCCGGCGGTGGGCTGTTCGAGGGCGGCCATCAGGTGCAGCAGGGTCGACTTGCCGGAACCCGAGGGCCCGGTGATCGCTATGCGGTCTCCGGCCCGGACCTGGCAGGTCGCGCCGTGCACCGCGACGACCGCGGCAGGCCCCGAGCCGTAGGTGCGAGCGGCATCCTGGCAGCGGACGAGTGTCTCCAGCCGGGTGGTCATGACGTGATCCTCCCGTCACGCAAGGTGATGACCCGGTCGGCGATCTTGACGGCCTCGGAGCTGTGGGTGACGAGCAGTACCCCGTCGCCGCCTTGGGCGCGCTCGCGCAGCAGCGAGAGGATCCGCTGCTCGGTGACACCGTCCAGTTCCCCGGTCGGCTCATCCGCGAGGAGGATGTCCGGGTCGTTGGCCAGCGCGACAGCCAGCCCCGCGCGGGCCAGTTCACCGCCGGCCAGCTGCTGGGGCAAGGCGCGGGCCCGGTGCCCGAGCCCGACCTGCTCCAGCAGCTCCGCGATGGACTGCTTGCTTGCGCCGGGGGCGGCGGTGCGGGCGAGGCGGATGTTGGCGCCGATGTCCAGGTGGGCGATGAGGTTCCCGGTCTGCAGCAGGACCCCGATCCGGCGGGCCCGCACTCGGGCCCGCTCGGCCTCCGGCCGGTGACTGATCCGCTCCCCGCCGATGTGAACGGTGCCGCCGTCGGGTTCGTCCAGCCCGGCCAGACAGGCCAGCAGAGTGGACTTGCCCGACCCGGACGGTCCGATGACCGCGACGCTCTCCCCGCGCCGCACCTCAAGGGCGACTCCGCGCAGCGCCAGGGTTTCCTCCTCGCCCGCCCGGTAAAAGCGGTACAGGTCCCGCGCAGTCAACGCGTCCGCGTCCGGGGACTGCTGGGTGAGCGTGCCGGAGGCGTTCATCACTGCCACCGGAAGGAGTCGGTGACGGTACGCCACGGATCCACGTTGTCGGCGCCTACCGGCCCGGACAGCGTCAGGGCGACCTGGCGACCGCCCTGGAAGAACGAGTACCGCTCGAAGGCGTCGTGCACGACCTTGCCGGTCACCGCATCCGGGGCGCTGTCACCCTGGTAGGTGAGCAGGACTCCCTGCCCGGCGGGGCGGGAGACGACCGTGACCTTCCCCAAGTGGAACTTGGGCACCTGCCGTTGCAGAAGAGGGACCACCGCGGACTTCACGGACTTCGGCGTGGGCGCGGCCTTGGCCCTGCCGGAGGCGATCTCGATCCGGTTCAGTTTGTCCGTGAAGATGACCGTGCTGCCGGTAGTGGTGCGGGCCCAGCCCTCCGGCACCTTGGCCGTGAAACCGCCCCCGGCGGGCTGGTAGGCGACATACGCCTGGTTGTCGGGGATGTCACCGGCAGGATTGGATTCCGTCGGCGCAGGCGCAGGCGCCGGCGCCGTGCTGCTGGTCGTGCTGCCGCCGGGCGGTGCGGAACTGCCGCTACCGCATCCCGCCACCACCGCGCCGGTCAGGGTGAGGGCGGCCAGGGAGAGAACGAGTGTGCGTCGCATGATCGTGGTGCCCTTCACGGGTGAGGTGGACGGCCATGTCCGCGACGCTAGGCAGCAGCCGGTTAACGTCCGGCCCGAGCACGGTTAGACGACGGCAAAACCGCACTTCCGAGATCTGCCGGACCGTTCCAGGGGGCCATGCGCCCTCATGATGGGCGCATGAGACAGCGTGTGGTCCACGTGGCCCTGGTGGCCGCCTCGGTGGCCCTTGTCCTGCTCGCCGTGCCGCTCGCCCTGGCGATCCGGGTCTCGTTCTTCACCGAGGAACGCGGGGAACTGCAGCGGGACGCCATGGCCGCCGTCATCCGCGTGAGCCCCGGCTTCGCCGTCGGAGACCCCGTCGAACTGCCTCCTGGGCAATCCGAGGGGCAACTCGGCGTATACGACACGGCGCTGCGCCTGCGCGCTGGAAGTGGCCCCGGCACAGCCGATGCCGCCACCCGCCGCGCGGCGGCCGGCACCGTGGTGCAGCAGCGCACCGGCGGCGAACTCCTCGCCGCCGTTCCCGTCTCCCAGGGCGAACGCGTCATCGGCGTGGTCCGCGCCTCCACCAGCACTCGCAGCGTGTGGAACCGGGTCCTGCTGGCCTGGGCCGCTCTGCTGGGCGCGGTCCTGATCGCGCTCGCCGCCGCCGTCCTCGTCGCCCGACGGCAGGCCCGCGTCCTGACCGCCCCGCTGGAATCCCTCTCCCGCACCTCCCAGGCCGTCGCCGACGGCGACCTCGCCGCCCGGGCCGCCACCTGCGGCATCACCGAAATCGACCAGGTGGCCCGCACCCACAACGTGATGGTTCAGCGCCTGGCCCGGTCGCTCCGGCACGAACAGAACTTCACCGCCAACGCCTCCCACCAGCTCCGCACCCCCCTCACCGGCCTCCAACTCGGCCTGGAAGCAGCCCTGGCCAGCCCCAGCACCCACCTGCGTGCGGCCATCGAAGAGGCGCTGGAACACATACAGCACCTCAACGACACCATCGACGAAGTCCTCCAACTCGCCAAAGCCGAACCCGCGCTCCCAGTCGCCACCTTCCAGCCCGCCGGTCAGCTCCTGGAACGCGCCGAACGCCGATGGCACGGCCCCCTAGCCCAGGACGGCCGCCGCCTCCACGTCGCCCTCGACCCCGCAGCGACAGCCCTTCCCGTCCCCGGCCGCACCACCGAGCAGATCCTCGACATCCTCCTCGACAACGCCCGCCGTCACGGCCGCGGAACCGTCACCGTCACCCTGCGCGACATGGGAGCAGCCCTCGCTCTCGACATCGCCGACGAAGGAGCCCTCACCCTCGATGCGAAGACCCTCTTCGAACGGGGCACCACCACAGGGCCAGGCAAGGGAATCGGACTCGCCCTCGCCAAAGACCTGGCCGACGCCGCCGGAGCCCGGCTCAGGCTGACCCAGCCGGCACCGACGACATTCACCCTGCTCCTCCCGCACACGCACTGACTCCCACCCGCCCAAGACCGCCGTGTCAGGGGTCTGCGACGGGTCAGCAAGTCGCCAGGCCTCGGATCACCGGTCGATGGTGGCCATGTTGGTCTCGTCGTGGCGTTCGCCCGCGGCCGGTGTGAGGTTGTTCAGTCGGTCGAGCTGGGCGGCGCTGAGTTCGATGGCGTCGGCGGCGGTGTTCTCCTCGACGCGGGAGACGCGGCGGGTGCCGGGGATGGGGGCGATGTCGTCACCGCGGGTCAGCAGCCACGCCAGCGCGGTCTGGGCCGGGGTGGCGCCGATCTCGGCGCCGATGGCCTGCACCTCGTCGACGATCGCCAGGTTGCGCTGGAAGTTCTCGCCGGTGAAGCGCGGGTTGGTCTTGCGCCAGTCGTCGTCGGCGAAGTCGTCGACGGTGCGGATCTGCCCGGTCAGCAGGCCGTGCCCGAGCGGTGAGTAGGGAACGAACCCGATGCCGAGCTCGCGCAGCAGCGGCAGGATCTCGGCCTCGACGTCGCGGGTCCACAGCGAGTATTCGGTCTGCAGCGCGGACACCGGATGTACGGCGTGGGCGCGGCGGATCGTGGCGGGGCCGGCTTCGGAGAGGCCGATGTGGCGCACCTTGCCCTCGGCGACCAGCTCGGCCAGCGCGCCGACCGTCTCCTCGATGGGGGTGTGGGGGTCGACGCGGTGCTGGTAGTAGAGGTCGATGTGGTCGGTGCCGAGCCGCAGGAGTGAGCCTTCGACGGCGGTCTTCACGTTGGCGGGGCTGCTGTCGATGACGCCGGGGCCGTCGCCGGCGTGGGAGACGAGACCGAACTTCGTCGCCACGACGACGTCGTCGCGGCGGCCCTTGATGGCCTTGCCGACGATTTCCTCGCTGTGGAAGGGGCCGTAGATCTCGGCGGTGTCGATGTGGGTGACCCCGAGGTCCAGCGCCCGGTGGATGGTGCGGATCGACTCCGAGTCGTCGAGCCCCCCGCCCGTGGTGTAGGTGCCGGCCATGGTCATGGCTCCCAGGCCGATGCGGGAGACATCGAGTCCGCCCAGTGATACGTGCTTCATCAGGTACTCCTTGTCGTGACGGCCGTCAGGCCGGTCGGTGGTCGTGCCTAGTGGGACGCGCCCTCGGTTGGCGGACCGTGCTGGGGGGTGATCCGCGCGCTGTCGGCGCGGGCGCCGTTGCCCGGGTAGCGGGTCGGGGCCGTAGGCGCACCCGGTGGCCGCCGGCCCGGCCGGGGCATGGTGCTCAGGCGTGAGCGTCGTCGTAGGCCAGACTGTCGCCCAGTTCGCGGGATGCCTCGGCCTGGGCGAGGAGCTCCGTCGCCTTGGCCTCGGCAGCCTCGATGGCGTCCGCACCGGCGACGAATCGCAGCAGCGGCTTCTCCTGCTGGGCGATGGTGAGCAGGGCGCGGGCGAGCTTGGCGGGGTCGCCGGGCTGCTTGCCGTTCATGCTCTTCATGCCCTCGATCCTCGGGGCGGTGCGCGGGGCGTAGTCGTCGATGGACAGCTCGGGCCAGGTGGTGGAGCCGTCCACGAGGAGTTCGGTGCGGAAGTAGCCGGGCTCCACGATCGTGGTGTGGATGTCGTACGGCTCGACGTCGTAGCGCAGGGACTCCATCCAGCCCTCTTCCGCGAACTTGGAGGCGGCGTAGGCGGAGGTGAACTCCATACCGACCAGCCCGGCGGTCGAGGTGATGGTGATGACGTGGCCGGCGCGCTGCCTGCGCATGGCGGGCAGGACGGCGCGGGTGACGTTCATCGGGCCGAAGACGTTGGTCTCGAACTGCCGGCGCATCTGCGCGGGCGAGATCTCCTCGAAGTAGCCGGTGAAGAGGTTCCCGGCGTTGTTGATCAGGACGTCGATGCGGCCGAAGCGGTCGACGGCTGACTGCGCGGCGGCCTCGGCGTCCTCCAGGACGGTGACGTCGAGCCTGGTGACCAGCAGATTGTCCCGCGGCCCGCCGAGGGTCTTCTCGACCTCTTCGGGGCGGCGGCCGGTGGCGACGACCTGGTGGCCGGCGGCGAGGGCCTCGCGGGCGATGTCCGTGCCCAGACCGCGTCCGGCACCGGTGACGAGAATGACCTTGCTCATGGGGGGATTCCTCTCAGGCGCCGTGATCCGCCACCCGCTGTGTGCGCGGGAGATGATGCCTGCGGCGCCGACAGCGCCGCAGAGGGCGCTGGGACCGGCGGCACGAGCGCCGTCTGTCTGGACGGTTCACACCGCCGTGGGCGGTGCACCACCAACAAAACCGGCTGTCCTGCGGGGATGGGAGTCCCTGATGAGGGGGTCACTGACAGGGACCCCCAACCCGGCGGACGCGCTCCTAGAGTGAAGCGCATGGCAGGCAGAAACGACCCCAGCCGCACAAACCGCGACATCCGCGATGATTTCCGCGCGGAGATCCGGGAATTCCTCGGCACGCGACGGGCCAAGGTCACCCCTGAGCAGGCCGGACTGCCCCTGTACGGCGGAGAGCGCCGACGGGTCACCGGGCTGCGCCGCGAGGAGGTCGCCCTCCTCGCGGGCATCTCCAGCGAGTACTACACCCGGCTGGAGCGCGGCAACGCCACCGGCGTCTCCGAGAGCGTCATCGAAGGCATCGCGCAAGCACTGCGGCTCGACGAGGCCGAACGCCTCCACCTGCTCGACCTCCTGCGCGGCGCCGGCACGACCCGCCCGCCACGCCGCCGCCCGGCCCAGCAGCGTGTACGGCCCGCGGTGCGGCGCGTCCTCGACTCAATGGCCGGCACACCCGCGTTCATCCTCAGCGGACGCGGGGACATCCTGGCCACCAACCACCTCGGGCGCGCCCTGTTCTCCCCCGTCTACGCCGACCCGGTACGGCCGCCGAACAACGCCCGGTTCGTCTTCCTCAGCCCGCACGCGACCGAGTTCTTCCGCCACTGGGACGAAGTCGCCAATGACACGGTCGCCATGCTGCGCGCCGAAGCCGGCCACGATCTCTACGACCGACGGCTGACGGACCTGATCGGAGAACTGTCGACCCGCAGCGCGGAATTCCGTCACCGCTGGGCCGCCCACAACGTCCGCATGCACACCACCGGCGTGAAGCTCCTCCACCACCCCGTCGTCGGCGACCTCGACCTGCCCTTCGAGACCTTCCCGCTCCCCGACGGCCCCAGCCAGTTCCTCCTCACCTACACCGCCGAGCCCGACTCACCCTCGCAGGACGCCCTCAACCTGCTGGCCAGCTGGGCCGCGACCAACGACGACACCGAGCGGTCCGCGTCGGCCAACGACTCCCAGCCCGCCGACACGGGCGACACACCTGACTGACCGACGGGCCACTCCGTCGTAGGCCGTCCTCGTCCCGTCCACCCACCGCACCGCACCGCACCGGCCGCGGTGCGTACGACCGGGCCGCCGGCTGTCGTCATCGTCGGGTTCCCCACCGGCTTCCCGATGTCGATGCGAGAATCACGTTTCCAGCATCTCAGAGTAAAGTTTTCACAGTCGGAAATGCCACTTGACCGAAACGGAAATACGAATAGTCTACGTGCCGCGGGGATCGCCTCCCATGAAAGGGCGTACCAACATGCTCCTGAAACGCCGCAGATCAGCGCGCCTGCGCTTGAAGCGGGCGCTTGCGTCGGTCGCCGTCTTCCTGATCGCCTCCACCGGCGTCGTCACCGCTGCCGGCACCGCGTCCGCAGTGGGCCCGGTCGTCACCGGGCCCGTCACCGGCGGCACGGGAACGCCCCAGCTCTACAGCACGGCGTTCGACCTGGGCCAGGTCGGCTACCAGCAGTCCGAGTACTTCCTGTCCGGCACCGCCGACAGCTACCAGGCCGTCAACTCCCTCACCGCGGACGGCAGATGGACGGTGGCACCGGCTGCCACGGCGTCGTACACCACGCGCGTCGTCATCGACCGGCCGAAGGATCCCGCGCGGTTCAACGGCACCGTCATCGTCGAGTGGCTCAACGTCAGCGGCGGCGTGGACGTGGGCACGACCTGGATCCAGACGCACAACGAGCTGATCCGCGAGGGCTACGCCTGGGTGGGCGTCTCCGCCCAGGCTGTCGGAGTCAACGCCGCCAAGGCGATCGACCCCGACCGCTACGCAGCCCTGTCGCATCCCGGCGACAGCTACTCGTACGACATCTTCTCCCAGGCCGGGAAGGCCGTACGCGACCCGGCCGGCACCGTGCTGGGCGGCCTGCGGCCACGCACCGTGCTGGCCGTCGGCGAGTCCCAGTCGGCGTTCCGGCTCACCACGTACGCCGACGCCGTCCAGCCCCTCGCCGGCGTCTACGACGGTGTCCTCCTGGAGAGCCGGGGCGGCGTCGCGGCCGTCTCGGCGCCGCTCTCCCAGACCCCGCAGGCCGACGTGCCGGTCCCGGACGGTCTCCTCATCCGCACGGACCTGAAGGTTCCCGTCCTCACCTTCGAGACCGAGACCGACCTGCTGATGCTCGGCTACCTGGCCGCGCGCCAGCCCGACTCCGCCCGCGTCCGCCTGTGGGAGGTCGCGGGAACCTCCCACGCCGACACCTACATCACTCCGGTGGGCCCCACGGACACCGGTGACGGGCAAGGGGACGTCACGGCGTTCAACACCCTGCTGAACCCGCCGTCGACCCCCGATCCCTCCCATCCGCAGGTCAGCTGTAACACGCCCATCAACGCGGGCCAGTCCCACTACGTCCTGGAAGCCGCCGTCCACGCGCTGAACACCTGGGTGACGACGGGAGCGGCCCCCGCCCCGGCCCCGAGACTGGAGATCGACACCAGCGGTCCGAGCCCGGCGTTCGTCCTCGACGCCAACGGCAACGTCAAGGGCGGTATCCGCACCCCGTCGGTGGACACTCCATTGGCGACCCTCTCCGGCCTCGGCCAGGAGGGCTCGTTCTACTGCACCCTGTTCGGCACCACAGTGCCCTTCAGCGCAGCGAAACTGGCGGAGCTGTATCCGACGCACGCGCGCTTCGTCTCCCGCTGGGCCGCGAGCACGACCCGCGCGGCTCTCGCCGGATACCTCCGCCCCGCCGACGCCGCCGCACTCGTCAAGGCCGCCTACGGCTCCACGGTGGGCGGCTGACACACCGCCCCGCACCGCCCCGGCCCGACCGTTGCCCACACGGGCCGGGGCAGTACGCCACGGCCGGCTGCCCCTCCCCCGGCCTGAGGCCGAGGCCGGGTGAAAGGGCAGACGGATGGGCTGCTCCGCGTCGCTGCGGAAGAAGGAGTTCTCTTCGAGAGGATCTTCTCTGCCGTCCAGACGGTCTCTGCTCCGAAGTCGGCTTCGCACAGGATGAGTTGGACAAAGCCATCTGAACGGCGCGCATGGCCGGCCCGGAGTCGGTGAGGTCGGTGGCGGCAGGGCGCGATCAGCTGTTGCCGGCTTCCTTCGCCACGCGTTCCAGTCGGTGCCGGTGGTTCTCCCACCATGCCTGATCTCCTGGTGGCAGGTTGTCCTGGCCTTGCAGGTACCCGACGGAGCCGTCGATGAGTTCTCGCAGGATGTCGGCGTGGCCGGCATGGCGCTGGGTATCGGAGATCACGCGCACCAGGATGTGGTGCAGTGTCACCTCTCGCCGTTCCACCGGCCACCACGGAACGTGACCGATCGCGTCGAGCGTCAGGGTCGCGATCGTGCTGTCGGAGTGCTCCCACGTCTGGTGGTACAGCCCGACGATGTCTTCGCGCGACTCGTCCGCGGTGGCCCACATGTCCGAGTTGGGTTCCACGTCCTGCGTGTACCACCAGGGCGGCGGCTCCTCGTCGAAGAAGGGCCGCCCGAACGTGTCGCCGAAGTACGCGAGCTCCACGCCGGCAATGTGTTTGACCAGCCCCAGCAGGTTCGTGCCCGTGGGGGTCAGCGGGCGGCGAATGTCGTAGTCCGTGAGCCCGTCGAGCTTCCATAAGAGGGCGTCACGCCCGTCTTGCAGGTAACGGAGACAGTCCGCTTTCGGATCCGGTTCGATCATGTTGGGCAGTCTTGCAGTCGGCACTGACAGCCCGGCTCCACGGGACCGGGACAACAGTGGGGCGCTGTTCCCGGAGTCGGCTCCCTCCTTGCCCGGGGCGACCGGCGATGTCGCGTCAACCGCGGCGACCGGGTCGAACGCCGCCAGGAACCGTTCACGCGGTGTGAGGTCCGTGCGTCGAAGGCTCCGGGCATGGCGTCGGGATCGAAGTGCCGCAGGTATGCGGTGACGAGTTCGTCCTTGCCGGACGCCTCCCCCACGCGCTGTCCGTCCGTTCCGCGGGCGCACGGGTACCCCGTCCCGGCGCGCCGGGCCTTTCCGGCGCCGGACGACCCGCTTGCCGGCTGCGTGGACCGTCGGGATGCTGAAGCAGGCACAGGGACCAGGGAGGTGACGTGACCTTGGCATACGGAACCGGTTCACCGGGCCGCCGGCGCTTCCTGGGCCTGTGCGCCGGGGCGGGTCTCGGTGCCGCCGCCTGCACGGGCAGCCCGGTCCAGCCGCGCACCACCGCGCCGACGGCCGGACGGCCCCGGCCGGAGGCGGAGCGGGACGCTCCGGGCACCGCCGACTGGCGGCTGGGTGCGACCGGCCCGCAGGACGCCGTGGCCGGCTACACCGACCGGGTGAGCGTGACACCCGGCGAGGAATTCGCTCTGCACGTGTCGACGACCGCCGCGTCCTTTCGCGTCGACGCCTTCCGGGTCGGCTGGTACGGCGGCCGGCAGGCCCGGCTGATCTGGGCCTCCGGCCGCATACCCGGCCGTGCCCGTCCCGCGCCACGCCTGCTGCCGAAGACGCGTACCGTGCGCGCCGACTGGCCGGCCACCCTCACCGTGGACACCGCCGGCTGGCCGGAGGGTGCGTATCTGCTGCGGCTGGAGGCGGAGAGCGGACACCGGCGCTACGTCCCGTTGACCGTCCGCTCCACCGAGGGCGCGGGCCGCACGGTCCTGCTGCACGCCCCGGCCACGTGGCAGGCGTACAACCGCTGGGGCGGCAGCAGTCTGTACGCCGGATCGCCGGGCGACTACGCCTCCCGCTCCCTCGCGGTGAGCTTCGACCGCCCCTACGACGGCAGCGGCGCCGACAAGTTCCTGGTGTACGAGCGGGCGCTGGTGGTGCTGGCCGAACGGCTCGGCATCCCCCTTGCCTACACGACCGGCGTCGACGTCCACCGGGATCCCTCGGTGCTGCACGGGGCGCATGCCCTGGTGTGCCTGGGCCACGACGAGTACTGGACGCCCGAGCAGCGCGCCCATGTCACCACCGCCCGGGACGCGGGTGCGAACGTCGCCTTCCTCGGCGCCAACACATGTTTCCGTCGGATCCGGCTGGAACCCGGCGCGGGCGCGGACGCCCGCACGGTGGTCTGCTACAAGAGCTCCTTCCGCGCCGACCCCTGTTACGGCTCCCGCCCCGACCTGGTCACCACGGACTTCCGTCTGCCGCCGGCCCCCGACCCCGAGTCCGCTCTGACCGGAGTCCTCTACGAGGGCTTCCCGGCCGACGCGCCGTACGTCGTCCACGCGGCCGACCACTGGCTGTACGACGGTACGGGGGTGGCCGCCGGTGAGCGCTTCCCCCACCTGGTAGGCGTGGAGTACGACCGGGTACCTCACGGCTCCCCGCTTCCGGGCCCGCTGGAGATAACCGCGCACTCGCCGCTGGTGTGCCAGGGCAGGGCCAGCCACAGCGACTCCGCGTACTACACGACGGCCGGCGGGGCCGGGGTGTTCGCCACGGGCACGATGCGGTGGGTGGAAGCCCTGATGGCGGGCACCGGTGAACTCGGCCGTGATCACGGCATGGACGGCCGCGCCCGCGCCTTTGTCACGCGCACCACGGAAAACCTGCTGCGTACCTTCGCGCAGGGACCGGCGGCCCGCCACGCTCCACCGCCGCGCCCCAACACGGCCGCCGTGTACAGCGCCGCGGGCTGAGAAGCGTTTCGTCCACGCGCCCGCGCACGCAGCATGTCGTAGTCACTGACAGACGTCATCTCCGTGCCAGGAGCAGGCCGCCGTTCCCCTGGCCGGTACCGCGCCGGAGGCGGCGGTCGGATTCCTCACCCCGTACCGGGCGGTGGTGACATACAGGCGGTGGTCGCCGGGATGCAGGCACACGGACGTGGGATGCGGGCCGGGGACGGCCACCGTATGGAGCAGGCGGCCGTCGGGGTGGTAGCGGCGGACCGCGCCCGCACCCCACATCGCCGCCCACAGGCAGCCCTCCGCGTCGACGGTCATTCCGTCCGGGCTGCCTTCGCCGTCGCGGAGTCGCGCGAAGACCTCCGGGCCGCCGCGGAGGTCGCCGGAGACGGGGTCGACCCGGCAGCGGAGGATCGTCCCGGCGGCCGTGTCGGCGAGGTACATGGTCGTGCCGTCGGCGGTGAACGCGGGTCCGTTGGCGATGGTCAGGCCGTCGAGGACGCGTACGACCGTGCCGTCGGGGTCGGTCCGGTAGAGCGAGCCCACGCCGTGGGTGCCGTCGTAGGCCATGCTGCCGGCCCAGAAGCGACCGGCGGGGCCGGCGCGTCAGCTCGAAGGACAGGGAACGGGGCGTGGGGCCGCGGAAAGGCCCGCGTCCGTCACTGCCCGCCGTCGTCAACAGCCGCCGAGCAGACCCACCGGTCCCCCACCGGGCCCCCACGCCCCAGCCCCGGAAGGCTTGATCATCCACACCCGGGGCCACCTTGCGGCGGCGGCACCCGGTGCCGGTCGGCGAGGGCCGCGAACAGGCGCGGCGCCGTCATCAGCGGGGCGGGGGCGTCGGCGCCCGGCTCCCGGCTCCCGGTGTGATCTTGACAGGATTAGCTAATGGCACTAGCTTTACGGCTATCGCAGCTAGCCCACTGGCACGGCTGCTGGAAGCGGGAGACAACGATGACTGGATACCTGACCGTCGACGCCGGCACGATCGCGTACGAGGTGACCGGGGAGGGGCCGCTGGTCGTCCTCGCCCCCGGCATGGGCAACAGCCGTGACGCATACCGCTTCGTCGCCCCGCGGCTGGTGGCCGCCGGCTACCGGGTCGCCACGGTCGACCTGCGCGGAGCCGGCGAGTCGAGCGCACAGTGGCCGTCCTACACCCGCACCGACATCGCCGGTGACCTGCTCGCACTGATCCGCCACCTCGGTGGCCCGGCCGTGCTGGTCGGGCACTCGATCTCCGGCGGAGCCGCCACCATCGCGGCCGCCGAGGCACCCGAACTGATCACCTGCGTCGTCGAACTGGCGCCGTTCACCCGCAAACAGGCCACGAACCTGGGCGACCTGCGCAACAGCGCTTACCGCAAGGGCACAGTCCGGCTGGTCGGCACGATGATGGGCAGCCTGTCGTCCTGGAAGAAGTACCTCGACCTCGCCTACCCAGGCACCAAGCCCGCCGACTGGACCGCGCACCTGGCCGGGATCGACGCCATGCTGCGGGAACCGGGGCGGATGAAAGCACTGCGGGGCATGATGCAGTCGACACCGGCCGACGCCGGAGCACAACTGGGCAATGTGCGCTGCCCGGCCCTGATCATCGAAGGCTCGCTGGACCCGGACTGGGTGGACCCGAAGGCCGAGGGCGAGGCGATCGTGGCCGGGCTGCCGGCCGGTCTGGGCCGACTCGAGACGATCGCCGGCGCGGGCCACTACCCGCACGCGCAGTACCCCGACGAGGTGGTGAGGCTGATGCTGGCCTTCCTGCAAGCGCATGCCCGTGCCTAGGGTCGGCCTCGCCCCTGCCACGGTCGTCTCGGCCGGCGCGGCGCTCGCCGACGAGGTCGGCTACGACAGCCTGACCATGGGCCTGCTGGCCGGGCGGGTCGGTGTGAAGACACCGTCGCTCTACAAACACGTCGCCTCCCTGGAAGCCCTCCAGCAGGGCATCGCCAACCAGGCCAAACGCGAACTCGCCGACGCCATCGCCCGGTCGGCCGTCGGCAAGTCCGGCCCGGACGCAGTGCGGGCATGCGCCGACACCTGGCGCCGCTGGGTCCTCGACCACCCCGGCCGATACGCCGCCACCGCGCGGGCACCCACGGCCGACGACGACGAAGAGGACCGCCGCGTGGCCAATGACGGGTTGCAGGTCCTGTACGACGTCCTCGCCGGCTTCGACCTCGGCCACGCGCGCAAAGTCGACGCCGCCCGCGTCCTGCGATCGGCCCTGCACGGTTTCGCCACCCTCGAAAGCGCCGGCGGCTTCGGGCTGCCCCGTGACGTGGACCGCAGCTTCACCTTCCTCGTCGACACCCTGATCGCCGGCCTGCAGGCCAACCTTCCCACCACCGCGGAGGACCATCAGGAAGACCAGCCGGTCAGGCACGAAGTCTGACGCGCGATCTCATGGGAATCACATGCGCACCAGAAGGACTTCAGATGGCGTGCTGGAAGCCTGACCAGCATGAATACACGTTCTCAGCTCGCCGCCCGGCAGACGCTCTCCAAGGTTCCGGAGGCCACCGCGCTGTTCTGGGTCACCAAGTTGATCACCACCGGCTTCGGTGAGGCGGGCGGCGACTGGCTCTCCGGCGCCTTCCGCAGCAGCAGTGGCGGCCCCCCGGGCCCCGGTCGGGGCCCGGGGCAGATGTCCTTCTCCGCTGACCAGTTGATCCCGCTCGGCGTGTCCGCGGGGATCCTCGCGGTCATCCTCGTCGTCCAGTTCTCCCTCCGCCGGTACCTTCCGTGGGCCTACTGGCTCACCGTCGTCGCGGTCAGCGTCTTCGGCACCGTCGGGGCGGACGTACTGCATCAGGCCACCGGCTTGTCCACGGCAACGACCACGGCGCTGTTCACGGCGGTGCTCCTGGTCATTTTCGCGGCCTGGTACGGCATCGAGGGGACCCTGTCCATCCACAGCATCACCACCCGTCGCCGCGAAACTCTCTACTGGCTCGCCGTCATCTGCACCTTCACCCTCGGTACCGCCGCCGGTGACTGGGCGACCGACTCGCTCGGCATCGACAACCTCCAGGCCGGTTTCGCCTTCGCCGGCGTCATCCTGCTCTCCGGAGCGGTCTTCTGGGCGTTCCGCAGGCCGACGGTCGCGGTCGGCACGTTCTGGCTCGCCTACATCTTCACCCGCCCGGTCGGCGCGTCCTTCGCGGACTGGGCCCAGTACCGGGGGCTCGGATGGGGGAACGCGAACACCGCGCTTGTCTCCGGGGCGGCGATCGCGCTGCTCGTCACCTGGCAGGCCGTGCGGCACAGCCGGGCGTCCTACGGACCGTCCCGGGTGGCCGTCGCCCGACCCGGGGTACCGAGTCCGAGCGAGGAAGCCCCCAGTCACCCAGGTGACCCGGTAGGCCGGACAGTGACGGCCGGACGGCTGCTCGCGGACCTGTGGCGTCCCAAGGCTGATCCGCTCGGACCGGGCGGACTCCGGCCCGAGCACCTTACGGCGGAGCCTCTTCCCCCTCCGTGTCAGCGCCCCGGACCGCCGCGCCACCGACACCCGGCACCACCGCCGCACCGGCTGACCTCCGCCGACGGCACGTGCCGTCGGGACGTGCGTGACGCGCCCCTCGACTCCCAGTGGGAGGAGGAGTCGAGGAGACCGTCAGTGTGCCGGCCCGCCCAGCAGGGCCAGGGTCTCCCGCAGCCGCTCGCAGGCCCAGTCGTACTGCTCGGTGCCGGTGTGAGCCCTGAAGTCCGTCTCGATGACCTGGACCAGGGCGAGGTGCAGGTTGTACAGCCGCCGGCGGATCCGCTCGGCGCTGGTGCACGGCCGGTGGCCGTAACCGCGGGTGAAAGCCGTGGCGTCCCCGTAAGCGCTCGACTCCGTCCCGGCGAAGCCGAACTCCATCAGCGGATCACCGTAGAACGCCCGCTCGTGATCGATTATTGCCACGATCCGGCCGTCGCGCACCATGCAGTTGCCGGGCCACAGGTCCCACTCGACGAACCGGGGCTCGGTCACCTCGTCGAGCGAATCGGCATGGGCGGCCACGACGTCGCGGATCACGTCGTAGCCGTGCGGGACGACGACGCCGCAGCGCTCGCCGTCTCCCAGCAGTTCCCCGACCATCCGGAGGAAGGCCGCGCGCCACGTGCTGTCGCCCTGCCCGGACAGCGGGCCGAAGGCGGGGCCGGGGATGGTGTTGAGTTCGCGGGTGACCGCACCGAGCGCTTCGGCGTACGCGTCGCTCTCCGCCGTGGCCAGGCTGTCGCTGACGCTGTTGAGGTTGTCCGCGTCCACGTACGTCATGAAGAAGTAGTCGGCGTCGCACACCTCATGGGTCCGATCGGCGAAGTCGACCTCCGGAACGGGCACCTTCGTGTGCTCCCGGATCAGCCGCAACGCCTCCAGTTCGGTGGCCATGGCTCCTCGCTCGTAGGTCATGACCTCGACATCCGGCGGCGGCGCGATCTTGAGGGCGACCCGCGCGCCGGAGCGCAGCCGAATCCGGTAGACCACGTTGAACCAGCCGTCGCTCAGTTCGCTGACCCAGTCCTCGCCCGCCTCGCACACCTCGTCCGGGCCGTACGCGCGCGTGACCATGGTGCGAACCGCCTCGACGGACTGCCGGTTCTTGGTGATGCTCTCCACCGATCAACCCTCCGCCCAGTCCCTCGCCTTCTTCATCGAGGGAGGTCGATCCTGACGCAGTGGTCGTGCCGCCGGCGCCGCCGACCGGCGGAGGGCAAGGCCTGGGACCCGTCGTGGCCGGCGACTGGATCCGTGAGGAGCTCGGCATCCTCAACACGTGACCAGTTGCGACGCCGGCCGAAGGAACCCCCCTGCGCCCCGCCCTCCTGCCGCCCTGCGGCGGCGTCGCGTCAGCTCTGGGCGGTGTCGTCGCCCGCCTGCCCGGCGCCCTCAGCCGCACCCGTCTTCTCACGCATCTTGCGTACCAGCTCCGCCTTCTGGTCGGCGGCGCCCTGGCGGTCGAGGTTGCGGTGCGGGCCGTTGTTCTGCCGTTCGGCGCGGGACAGCTTCTTGCGCTTGCCGCCGCCCATGCCGATGGGGTTGTTGATGTTCTTGCTCACGGTCACGGGTTCTCCCGGTAATGGTGTGAAGTGATCTACGGATTATCGGTGGGGGACGGGCGGCGACGTCGAAGGACGACAGCAGGGGCCCATCACGCTCTCACTCGTAAATCGGCGCCCGGAAGAACATGACAAAGACGTTACCCGGTTCCGTACGCCCCGCACACCAACCTTTTCGGTTCCCCGGCGTCGGCCGGGCCTCCGGTGAGCGCCCGGCTTCGGTCAGCCGTTGCATGGACACGCCCGCCCGGGTGGGGTGTGACCACCGCATGCGCCTGGGGCTGCGCCGGGAACTGCGCTGGAACATCCCGCCCGGAAGGGGGGTCTGTGGAGCGTCAGGGGTTACGGGCGCTGTCCCGCAGGAAGTGGCCAGTCATGGTCAAGAAACTCGCTCTCGCGCTCACCCTGGCGCTGGCTGCCTGCATGCCGCTGGCCCCTTCGTCATCCGCCGCGGTACCTGCCGCCGCGGCCAACGCCCCCGCGTCGACCGGCAGTCGGGCGGTCTTCAGCTGCAACCCTGGATACTTCTGCATCTACAGCGACTGGAACGGCAGTGGGATCCGCTGCCAGTGGTCGCAGCGCAGCAAGGCGAACACCGTCGACGACTGTTCCTTCATCCAGCGGGGGCAGAACGTGCGCTCGGTCTGGAACGCGACCGGGCACCGCGTGCAGTACTACACCCAGACCAACTATCACGCGCGCGTGGGATCCACCCCCGCCCACGCGGGCGGCAACCTCCAGGGCAACTACCAGATCCGTTCCTTCAAGCCCCAGTAGAGCCCCAGTGGAGCCCCTGTAGGGGCGGCAGCCGGGGGGCCGGGGCCGGGCCTGACAGTCCCTCAAGAGACGTCCGGGCGATGTCCACGAACGACGTCGGGCAGCGCCCCTCTCCCCCGCGGCCGGCCGCTGATGTGTACCGGCGGGGGCGCGCTATGCCGCGCTGTACGGCGGCAGTCGTCGTGTGATCCGGTCGAACAGGTCCGTCAGCGGCTCGCCGATGTCCCGGCCGAACTCGGTCAGCCCGTAGGTGACCTGGGGCGGTGTCGTGGGCTCGACCTCCCGCCAGAGCAGGCCGTCCCGCACCAGCGTGCGCAGGGTCTGGGCGAGCATCTTCTCGCTGATGCCCTGGATGCTCTCGCGCAGCTCGTAGAAGCGAAGGGGGTTGCTCCGCAGGGAGATCAGTACCCAGATGCCCCACCTGCTGGTCACGTGGTCGACCATGTCGCGGGCGGGGCAGTCGGTGTGAAACACGTCATACCGCTTCTCCGCCTCGGCCTGTCCGGGCTGCGCGCTTCCTGCCATGTCATGAGCTTACCTGAGGGTATGTCCTTACCGAAAGTTAGCCCGGACTCCTAGCGTGAGGG
This sequence comes from Streptomyces sp. NPDC005423, assembly GCF_040606415.1. Classification (NCBI taxonomy): domain Bacteria; kingdom Bacillati; phylum Actinomycetota; class Actinomycetes; order Kitasatosporales; family Streptomycetaceae; genus Streptomyces; species Streptomyces sp. NPDC005423. The sequence continues at coordinate 60,784 of NZ_JBEXET010000025.1, forward strand.
CCACAGAGGACATCCGACAAGGAGCTGTTCATGATCGTGGTGACCGGGGCTACCGGAAATATCGGCCGACCGTTGACGCAGGCACTGGCCGAGGCGGGCCGGAAAGTGACGGCTGTGTCGCGGCACCCGGCGGCGGTGCCCGACGGCGTCCGCCACGTGGTGGCCGACCTGGCCGAGCCGGCCGGCCTCAAGCCCGTGCTGGCCGGGGCGGAGGCGCTGTTCCTGCTGCTCTCCGGCGACCTGCACGCCGCCGGCGCCAACCCTGCCGACATCATCGGCGAAGCCGCGGCCGGCGGGGTCCGCCGGGTCGTCCTGCTCTCCACGCTGGGCGTGGTGACCAGGCCCTCCGGTCGGACGCGGATCGCGATGCGCGCGCTGGAGGACGTGCTGCGGGGGTCCGGCCTGGAGTGGGCCGTCCTGCGGCCGGGCGGCTTCGCCTCCAACGCCCTGTGGTGGGCCGATTCCGTCCGCACGCGACGGGTCGTCGCCGCGCCCTTCGGCGACGTCGGGGTGCCGATCGTCGACCCGGCGGACATCGCCGAGGTCGCGGCAGCCTGCCTGCTGGAGGACCGGCACACCGGCGGCTGCTACGAGCTGACCGGCCCGGAGGTGATCACTCCGCGCCGGCAGGCGGAGGCCGTCGCCGCCGCGCTGGGCTCGCCGGTGAGGTTCCACGAGCTCACCCGCGAAGAGGCCAGGGCCGCCATGGCGCGGAGCATGCCGGCGGAGCTTGCCGACGACACGCTGGACATCCTCGGTTCCCCGAGCCCGGCCGAGCTGCGCGTCAGCCCGGACGTCCAGCGGGTCCTCGGCCGGGCGCCGCGCCCCTTCGCCGACTGGGCCGCCCGCAATGTCGCCGCGTTCCGCTGAGACCGGTCGACGCCGCCGGAACTGGCCGATGACCGACGCCGGGTGACGGCGCATCGGGTGCTGGACCGGGACCGTCGACGTTCCGGTCCGGCGCCGCCGCGACGACAGCCGTCAGCCGTCAGCCGTCAGCCGTCAGCCGTCAGCCGTCAGCCGTCAGCCGTCAGCCGTCAGCCGTCAGCGTGAACATGCCGGAGTTGCCGACCTGCTTCGCGACAGATCCGAGCGTCCCCCGGATACCTTCCCCCGGTACACCGATCGGTCAGGGCGAGCTACGACCCGGGGGACCCCATGGCAGTCCTGTTCAGCATCGTCCCCCTCCTCCTGATCGGCCTCGCGGTGTGCGGTGCCGTCGTCGTGCTGCGCCGTGCCCGCCAGGTCAGCAGCGCCTGGTCCAGCGGGATCACGGCCGAGGCACGGTGCATCAGGTCGTACACGACGACCAGCAGCAGCAGCAGCGGGGACAGCTCGGTGAGGACGACGCTGCACACCGTCTACGAGTTCACGACCCGGGACGGGCGCGTCATCCGGTTCGATGAGACGGACGGACCGTCGACCAGGGTCGAGGGCGACATCGTGACCGTGCACTACCTGCCGGAGCACCCCGAACGCGCCACCGCCAAGCTCCCGGCGCCAGGGAAGCTCGCCGCGAGCACGGGCTGCGCCCTGCTCTTCATCGGCGTGTTCATCGCCTTCGCCGTCTTCCTCATCGTCGTGGCGAACTCGGCCGGCTCGATGCACTGACACCCGCCCTCCACGCCTTCCGACGACCGGGCGCCCCTCGCACGTCCAAGGCTGCGGCCGGCCGGCGAGCACCCCGGCGAGCACCCCGGCGGGCGCACTTCACGGGCTCGTTAGGGTCGCAGGCATGACACCCCTTGCCGGCAGTGCCTTCGACTCGCTCCGTCTCGACGCCGTGTCCGACCAGGAGGCGTTGCGCCGGGCCTACGAACTCCCCGGCGTCGCGGCCGTACGCAAGCAGACGGCCGAACTCACCGAGCACACAAGGCGGTTGATCGGCTGCGCAGCGCTGGTCCTAGTCGCCAGCGCGGACGCCGAGGGCAACTGCGACGTCTCCCCGCGCGGCGGCCCCGCCGGGTTCGTCGCCGTCCTGGACGCACGGACGGTGGCGATACCGGACGCGACCGGCAACAAGCGGCTGGACACCCTGCAGAACGTCATCGCCACCGGACGGGCCGGGCTGCTGTTCATCGTCCCCGGGCGGACCACCACCCTGCGGGTGAACGGCCGGGCCGTCGTCTCCACCCGCCCGGAGCTGCTGTCGCAGCTGACCGCCGTGGGAAAGCCGCCGGCCAGTGCGCTGGTGGTGGGGATCGAGGAGGTCTACCCGCACTGCCCCAAGTCGCTGCTGCGCAGCGGGGCCTGGAAGCCGGAGCAGTGGCTGCCGGCGGACGCCCAGCCGACCTCGGCCGAGGTGACCCTGGCCCAACTGCGGATGCCGGAGCTGACGATCGCCGACATCGAGCAGGTGGAGGCGGACTCGCTGAAGTACCGCTACGAGTAAGGCACTTGACCTTGCATGCGGAGGCCCCTGGCGGCAGCCGGGGTTCTCCGCGGGGCCGGGCCGTCGTTCGGGCGTGGGCGCGGTGGTGGGCCGGGGCCGCGTGCGGGCCGGTGTCGTCGTGGCCGGTGTCCGGGCCGGCGTACCGGTCCCCTGTGCGGGAGCCCGGAACGGGGTCGTCTACCGGGGGGCGGCGGCCGGTGCCGCTTCGGCCGCGGAGGCGTCGCGCAGGCCGAGCCGCAGGTGCTCGACATGGAAGAGGGCCTGTTCCAACAGCTCGGCGACGTGGCTGTCGTAGAGGGCGTAGACGATGGAACGGCCCCGGCGTTCTCCGGTGACGAGTCCGAGGTTGCGCAGCAGGCGCAGCTGGTGGGAGCAGGCGGAGGCTTCCATGCCGACGGCTTCGGCGAGGTCACCGACCGCGCAGGGGCCTTCCTGGAGGCGGGCCAGGATGTACAGCCGCGAGGGGGTGGCCAGGGCCTGGAGGGTGGCGGCGACGTCGGTGGCCCCCGCCGCGTCCAGGCGCTCGCGGGGGGTGGCGTGGTGGTTGCCGTCGGCTCCGTGACCCATGGCGCTCATCCTACCGACCACACATGAAGACCTGTTCAGATGTTCCTGTATGGTGGACGGGTCGCCGCCTTCCGCCCCTGAAGGGTTGTTCCGTCATGCCTTCCGACCTGCTCCAGCGGCCCGAAGGGGCGGCTCCGGCCACCTCGGGTACGGCGCCGAAGCGGCGTACGCGGGTGTTCGCCCTGGCCGAAGCCCGCTGGGCCGCCACGGCGCTGGCGCTGTTCCTGGCCGCCCTGCCGCTCCAGCTGACCGGCGCGCCCGCCTGGTCGTGGGGGCCGCTGTACGCCGCCGCCTACGTCGCGGGCGGCTGGGAGCCGGCCCGGGCGGGGCTGAGAGCGCTGCGGGAGAAGATCCTGGATGTCGATCTGCTGATGATCGTGGCGGCGATCGGAGCGGCCTCGATCGGGCAGGTGATGGACGGCGCGCTGCTGATCGTCATCTTCGCCACCTCCGGCGCCCTGGAAGCCCTGGCGACCGCCCGCACCCAGGACGCGGTCCGCGGTCTGCTCGACCTCGCGCCGGCCACCGCGACCCGGGTGGCCGACGACGGAAGCGAGTCGACGGTCCCGACGCAGAGCCTGGCGGTCGGGGACACCATCCTGGTCCGCCCCGGTGAGCGGGTCGGCGCGGACGGCCGGGTGCTGGACGGGGCCGGCGAGGTGGACCAGGCCACCATCACCGGGGAGCCGCTGCCGGTCGCGAAGGGGACCGGGGACGAGGTGTTCGCCGGCACCCTCAACGGGACCGGTGCGCTGCGGGTCAAGGTCGAGCGGGACGCCTCGGACTCGGTGCTCGCCCGGATCGTGGCCATGGTCGAGGAGGCCTCCGGGACCAAGGCGCCCGCCCAACTGTTCATCGAGAAGGTCGAGCAGCGCTACAGCGTGGGGATGGTCGTCGCGACCCTGGCGGTCTTCGCAGTCCCCCTCGCGTTCGGCGCGGAGCTGACCGGCTCCCTGCTGCGGGCGATGACCTTCATGATCGTGGCGTCGCCGTGCGCGGTGGTCCTGGCGACGATGCCGCCGCTGCTGTCGGCCATCGCCAACGCCGGACGCCACGGCGTCCTGGTGAAGTCCGCCGTCGTCATGGAACGGCTCGGGCAGGTCGACGCGGTCGCCCTCGACAAGACCGGCACCCTCACCGAGGGCACCCCCCGCGTCACCGACACGCTCTGCCTGGACGGCTCCGCGGTGGACGAGGACGCCCTGCTGGCGCTCGCGGCCGCCGCCGAGCACCCCAGCGAACACCCCCTGGCCCGCGCCGTCGTCGACGCCGCCCGCACCCGGGGCCTGGCCATCGCCGGGACGCGGGACTTCACCTCCGCTCCCGGGGTCGGCGTCACGGCCGTCGTCGGCGGTCACCTGGTCGCGGTCGGCGCGCCCGGCCGCCTCCTCGACAGCTGCGACGGTGCCGGCCGCGCCCGCGCCGCCGAGGCAGCGGCCGGCCTGGAGGACGGCGGCCGTACGGCCGTCCTGGTCCTGCGGGACGGGTCCCCGGTCGGCGTGCTGGGCATCGCCGACCGGCTGCGCCCCGACGCCGCCGCGACCGTCGCCGCCCTGACCGCGCTGACCGGCAGCACGCCGATGCTGGTGACGGGCGACAACCCGCGCTCCGCCGCCCGCCTGGCCGCCGAGGCCGGCATCGCCGGCGACGAGGTCCACGCCGGCCTCCTGCCCCAGGACAAGGTCGACGCCGTACGGCGCCTGGCGGCCCGCGGGCGCAAGGTGCTGGTCATCGGCGACGGCGTCAACGACGCCCCCGCGCTGGCCGCCGCCCACACCGGCATCGCCATGGGCCGCGCGGGCTCCGACCTCGCCCTGGAGACCGCCGACGCCGTCATCGTCCGCGACGAACTCGCCACCGTCCCCGCGGTCGTGAGCCTGTCGCGGGCGGCCTGCCGCCTGGTGGTGCAGAACCTGGTGATCGCCGCGGCGTTCATCTCCGGCCTGGTCCTCTGGGACCTGGTGGGCCACCTGCCGCTGCCCCTCGGGGTGCTGGGTCACGAGGGATCGACCGTCATCGTCGGCCTCAACGGCCTCCGTCTGCTGCGCGACGCCGCCTGGGACCGCGCGGTGAAGGACGTGCGGTGAGCCGCCGCACCAGGGAGGCCGCCGGCCCGGCCGCGGACACGGGCGTGCCCCGGGCCCCGGTGGCGGCGCCGACGACGTCGTAGGGAATCCCGCCCGCTTGCGGAACGCCGACCGCTGATCCGTCTGGCGCTGGTGTTCTTCGGGCTGGATCACCGGCATTCCGATGCCTCCCGGATGCCGGGAAATTCCCGCCCGTGCCGCGCTGCGGGCGCCCGGGCGCGGCGCTGTCCGGTTCGGCCGCTTCTCCACGCTGCGGATGACTGCCCCTGCCGGTCCGATACCGACTGCACCAGCAACTTTTTCATCGTTTACGCCTGCAGTATTCCATTCGAGTTCAGCTCCGGATGGCCGATAGTTACCCTCTGGGCGATATGTTTTCCGGATATCTGAAAGAGCGTGACCAGGTGGAACAACAGGAGGCGTGAATGCCCAAGAAGGCCGCATCATCGTGTGCAGAACAAACCGGCAGCGATCGTCTGACTCGTAATAATGGTCCGCTGGGGACGGCGGTACCTCCCAAGCGGATCAAGCCTGCGGAATTGGATGACAATGGTGATATCCGGGTCAATCCTTTCTTTGTCCCCCTGGGGGATATTCCCAGGGAAGTCATCCTCGATGGAAAGCCTGGCGCGGTCTGGCATTTCTCAGCCGTCCTGCGTGAGGACGTGAATGAACCGGGCGTCTTGCGGTGGGGTGTCACGCTGGGCAGCGAGGAGCTTCTGACGGCCATGGGCCGGATGGATTTCCTCAAGGTACTGGGCGGGCTGCGGAAAGGCGCACTCAAGCAGCAGGAGGAGAACCCGGGTGAAGAAATAAAATATCCGACCCAGGAGGATCTGAAGAGGAATATAGACGGGCTGGGGCATCCGACGATCGCCGTGGATTTCAAAATCAACGGAACGACGAAATCAGGGGATGCCGCAGTAAGTGGCGAATTCCGCTACGATCGGAATCGGAACCTGGGGACAGCGAACGACAAGTCGGGCCGCTACATGAGCGAGAAGGCCAGGCCCGAAAAGAAGGACAGGGACCCCGAGAAGATTGCGGACTGGGGCAGGATGGTCGCGGAGAAGTTCGGCGAGCATCTGAGAGTCCCCGTTGTTTTCGAACAGATAAAGACGGTCGCGAATCCTATCGCAGGTCAGGCCATGCTTCTTCAGCCCCCACGGGCCGATCCCGCTCCCCCGGCGGCTCCCCGAGCCCAACCTGCTCAGGCGAGCTCGAGTAATAACGTGACGAGACGATCCCGTTGACCTTGACCTTGACCTGAATGGGTCAATTGAGGGATGCCGCGCTTTCTCGCGTCAAGCCCGCATCAGCCGCCAGGCCGGCCGGTGCAGGATGCCGCCGGCCGGGGCGGGGCGGCGGCCGGCGGGACGGAAGATTCGTTTCTGCTGTGCCTGTGTCGAGTTCACGCATCCAGGAGGGTCTCGGTGGGGCCGCAGGCGATGCCGTAGGAGATCTCCCCGGGCCGGCTGACGCTGCGGCGCCGCGAGGACCCGGCGCCGGCCGTCCTGGCCGTGCCACGGCCTCTCCGCCAGCGACGACGGACGACGGTGCCGTGCCGGGTGGTGGTCATGGCATCGGGGGCATCGGCCCGTTCCGGCTCGGAGCGCCGGCCCGTGCTGAAGCCGCGAACGGCATCCGCCGGCACCCGTCCGGACGGGATCCTGCCGGCGATGGCGGGCGGACCATCGCCTTCGCCCTGGCCGCCTTCGCGGCGAAGGCGACCGTGCCGTCGATGGCCGCCCGCGGGCGGCGTTCCCGGCCGTCCGTCCATGACGGGCCTCCCGCTCTCCGAGGTGTGCGACGACGTGGTGCGAGACCGTGGATCCGTGCCACCCGCTTCGGGGTGCCTGCGATGTGCGACGTGCGGATGTCGTCGGCGTACCGGTCGAGGGGCGGGGCGGGCACCCGGCCGCCGTGTTCCGCCCACTCAGCGCGGCCGCTCGTCAGGTCCTGGGTTGCCGAGCCGGTTCTCGCCGGCCGCGACGGGGGGGACCTGGCTCTGCGGTGCGGTGAGCAGGCCGTACACCACCAGCCGCAGGGCGGCCTGCAGTTCCTCGGTGACGTAGCCGGGCGCGGCGGAGGTCTGCTGGCACCAGCGGTAGAGGGTGCCGAGGTAGATGTCGCGCAGGATGTGACCCACCCGCTGCGCGTTGACGTCACCGGCCAGTTCCCCGCTGTCGTAGCCCTGGGAGACGATGCGGGTGAAGATGTCGGCGACGTAGGGTTCCTCGACCAGCGGCCGGCCGGCCTTGACCCAGGCCGTGAGCATGGGCGCCGTGAGGTCGCGTTCGTCTTCGTTGATCTCGCTCAGGACGTTCATACAGCGCCAGAGTTCGTCGAGGGAGGTGCCGGGTCGGACTGGGGTGCTGTTGCTCATGGACGACATGAGTTTCTCCCGGCGTCGTTCGCCCCACGCGCTGATGATGTCCTCTTTGCGCTGGAAGTAGTTGAAGAACGTACCGCGGGCGACGTCCGCCCGTTCCGCGATCTGGTCGATCGAGGTCCCGTCGTAGCCCTGTTCCCGGAACAGGGTGAGCGCCGAGGAGTAGAGGCGTTCTTTTACCTTCTGCTTGTTCCTCTCCCTACGGCCGAGCGAGCCGACCGCTTCTGCTGTCTGGGTGCTCATCGAAAGTCTCCTAGCTCTGTGGGCCGGCCGCACTCGATCACGCGCCGGCGGGGCGGCGCCGAGTGGCGGCGCCGGGAGTGGCGGCGCCGCGTCACATGGTGAACCACACCCGAAATTTTTATACCACAGTGCAAGAATGTGTTGAAGTCTCGTTCTCGCAGACAGGGGTGCGGACGGAGCCCCGACCGGGTGCCCCGTCCGCACAGGTTGCGTTCACCGCGCAGGCGCCTCGGGTCAGGTGTACTGCTCTCGCTGCATGAGCAGTTCGATCTTCTCTATGCTTTCGTCGCCGAGCAAGCGTCCCGCCGTGATGTCCCAGCCGCACTCGGTGCGCAGCTGCTGCCTGAGCTGGGCGGCCATCAGCGAGTCGAGCCCCAGGTCCCGCAGGGAGCGGCGCCGGTCGAGGTCGCCGACCGCCATGCCGAGCAGTGCGGCGGCCCGGGTGCTCAGTTCCTCGCCGGCGCGCGGGGACCGGCTCGCGGCCATCCCGGCGGTCACCTCACGGGGAGTGGGGATGACCGTGCGGGATGCGCGCGGGCGGAGCGGCTGGCGCTGAGGTGTGCGGATGGCTCCCGGCAGGCCGCGTACCGCGGAGGACAGCATCCAGCCCAGTCCCGTCAGGCGGGAGGTGAGGGCGGACGTTGCGGGGTCGGTCTGGGCGGGGGGGCCGGAAAGGCGGCGCAGGCGGATGCCGGTGAAGCGGGCGAGCTCCCGCCCGTCGGGGGCGAGCAGCAGGACGTGGGCGCGGGCGGTGCGGTTGTTGTGCGCCTGGAAGGAGCACACGGACCAGAACTCGTCGCTGGGCTCGTCCAGGAGGCGGACCCGGTCGAATCCGGTCGGCACGTAGGGGGCCGAGTGATCGCCGGCCGGCCATGCGGCGATGAGGGGCAGCAGCCCCGCCTCCCACGCGGCGGGCAGGGGTGCCTTGGGCAGCCGCAGGCGTGCCACCGCCCGGCCGTCCTCACGCCACAGCTGTTCCACCGCGCGGAAGGGTTCGCCTATCTCGATGCCCCGCCGCCTCGCGAGGTCCTCGAAGTCGGCCGCCGGGAGATACCGGCGGCACCGGGCCAGGGCGGCGTCGATGCTGCCCGCGCTCCGGGCGGCGGGATCGTCCTGCACCTGTGCGAGGTGTCCGGACGCGAACAGGACGCGGTCCGCCGGGCCGGGGCCGGTCATCTCCGCCCGCACCGGGCGGGTGCCGTCGGCGCGCGGCCGGGCGACCGTGACCTGGAGGTCGCTGTCGACCGCGCTCTCGGCGTCGACGGGTTCGTCGCCGAGCCGGACGTTCTCCAGGGCGAGGGCGCTGCCGGGGACCGCCTGCCGGCCGGCCTCCAGCATCAGGGCGAGGGGGACGACGGGCGGCACGGCGGCGAATCCGGCCACGCGTACGCCGCCGGCCCAGTCGGCGGCGCCCAGCTGGCCCAGGCTCGCGCCGAGTACGCGGGTGGCGGGGACCGCGGCGGGCAGGGGGGCCGTGTCCGTCCGGTACTGGGAGGTGTCCCAGGAGTAGGGGGGCAGGGCCACGGGCGGGGTCCGTGTGCCGTACCAGCGGGTGAAGTCGATCCGGCCGCCGGCGGCGAAGAAGCGGCCCGCGGAGCGGATCAGTTCGGTGTGCTCGTCCTGGCCGCGCCGTACGGACGCCACCACGGATCCCTCCAGTCCGTGGGTGAGCAGCGTCTCCTCGACGGCTGCGGACAGCACCGGGTGGGGGCTGATCTCGACGAAGACGCTCGGTTCGCGCTCGGCCACCGTACGGACGGTGTCGGCGAAGCGGACGGGCCGGCGGAGGTTGTCCATCCAGTAGGAGGCGGTGAGTTCGGGCCCGGCGAGGGGCCGGCCGGTGACCGTGGAGACCATGGCGCAGCTGGTGTCGGCCGGGGTGAGGCCGCTCAGGAGGTCGCCCAGGTCGGCGCGTAAGGGCTCCATGTCCGGGGAGTGGGAGGCGACGTCGACCTTGACCCGCCGGCACAGGACGTTCTGTGCGCGCAGCCGTTCCTCGAGGGCGGTCAGGGCGGTGCGGTCGCCGGCGACGACCGTGGTGGTCGGGGAGTTCTCGGCGGCGACGCAGATCTGGTCGGCGTAGGGGGCGATGGCCTGGCGGGTCGCGTCGGGGCCGAGTTCGACGACGAGCATGGCGCCGTGTCCTTCGCGGCGCCGCATGAGCCGGCTGCGGCGGCAGATGACGGCCGCGGCGTCGGCGGGGGACATGGCGTCGCTGATGCGGGCGGCGGCCACCTCCCCCATGCTGTGGCCGATCACGGCGTCGGGCCGCACTCCCTTCTCCTGCCAGGCGGCGGCCAGGGCGACCTGTATCGCCCACAACGCGGGCTGTACGACGTCCACTTCGGTGGGCAGCGCGTCGGCGTCCCGGGTGAGCAGGTCCAGTACGGACCATCCCGCCTCGCGGCGCACGGCCCGGTCGCAGATCTCCAGGGCCTCCTTGAAGGCGGGGGAAGAGGCGAGCAGGCCGCGGCCCATGCCGAGCCACTGCGAGCCCTGTCCGGGCAGGACGAAGACGGTCCGCCGGGGGGTGGCGGTGCCCGCGTCGCAGGTGCCTCCGTCGGGGTGGCTGCCGCCCTCGGCGAGGGTGCGCAGCACCGCGGCCAGCTCGTCGTGGGTGCTGCCGACGGCCCACAGGCGGTGCGGATGCGCGTCCCTGCGCAGGGCGGCCGTCGCGCAGGCATCGTCCAGGGGTATGTCCCGGCCGGCTCCGGCGGGCTCCAGCCAGGAGGCGAAGGAGGCGGCCCGGCGCAGCAGGGAGGCGCGGCTGCGGGCGCTCAGGACGAGGAGCCGCGGTCCGGGGAGGCCGGGCTCGGGGCGGGCGGGCCGCTCGGGCGCCGGGAGGTGTTCGGCGAGCACGACGTGGGCGTTGGTGCCGGTCAGTCCGAAGCTGCTCACGCCCACCAGTGCCCGGGGGCCCGCCTTCTTGAGCGGTGTGTTGGCGCGTACCACCTCGACGGGTATCCGCTTCTCCGCGAGCAGGGGGTGGGGTTCTTCGAGGTGGAGGGAGGCGGGGATGACGCCGTGCCGGGCGATGAGCGCCGCCTTGATCAGTCCGGCGAGTCCGGCGGCGGCCTCGGTGTGGCCGATGTTCGTCTTCACCGAGCCCGTCCGCAGGGGGGTGCCGGCGTCGCGTCCGGGGCCGGTGGCCTGGGCGAGTGCCTGGAGTTCGACGGCGTCTCCGACGGGGGTTCCGGTGCCGTGCGCTTCGACGTAGTCGAGGTGGGCGGGGTCGACGTTCGCGCTGCGGCACGCCTCCCGCAGCATCTGGGCCTGCCCGTCGACGGAGGGGTGCAGCAGGAGTCCGCTGGCCTTGCCGTCGTTGGTGACGGCGCTGCCCAGGAGGAGGGCCACCACGTCGTCGCCGTCGCGCAGTGCGTCGGGGAGGCGTTTGAGGACCACCGCCGCCACTCCCTCGCTGCGTACGAAGCCGTCGGCGTGGGCGTCGCCGAAGCGGCAGCGGCCCCGGGCGGAGAGCATGCCGCCCTGGGAGTAGGCGATGGAGTCGGCCGGGGAGAGGATGACGCTGACGGCGCCCGCGATGGCCAGGTCGCTCTCGCCGGTCAGCAGGCTCTGCCGGGCGGCGTGCACCGCCACCAGTGACGAGGAGCATGCCGTGTCCAGGACGACGCTGGGGCCGCGCAGGTCCAGCGCGTAGGAGACCCGTCCGGCCGTCGCGGCCCTCAGCCGGCTGCCGACCATCTCGCGTACGCCGCGCTCCAGCGGGCCGGGGCCGACCTCGGCGTAGTCGGTGGTCGCCTGTCCGACGAAGACGCCGCCGCGGGTGCCGGCCAGGCTGGAGGGCCGGACTCCGGCGCCTTCCAGTGCCTCCCACACGACCTGGAGCAGGATGCGCTGCTGCGGGTCCATGCCGCGGGCTTCCACCGGGGAGATCCCGAAGAACGCGGCGTCGAAGCCGAAGACGTCGTCCAGGAAGCCGCCGTGGCGCGAGACGGTCTTGCCCGCAGTGCCCGGCTCCGGGGCGTAGTGGTCCGTGATGTCGAAGCGGTCCGGCGGGACGGGACCGACCGCGTCGGTCCGGGCGATGAGTCCCTCCCAGAACTCCTCCACCCCGCCGGCTCGCGGAAACCGGCATCCCATGCCGACGATCGCGACAGCGTTGTCCAGCTCTTCCGAGTGCTCCATGTCCGTTGACCACCTTTGGGTGCGGAGGAAGGCAAGGGCGACGACGCGTCGAACGACGGTCGCCGTCACACACGGCTGCAAGTGCCGTACAGATATACACCAGAGGCCAACTTTGTACCTAGGAGTTGATGGAGATCCGCAAAAACAGGTCTGAAGAGGGTCGTTTTGTCCGCATATGCACAACAAAACGAATCCCTGATGCCGAGAAATGTGACGTGGGCCACAGTCATTATTTTGGACTTGCGTCCATCTATCTATCGGCATCTATTCTTACGTTGCGATCGAAACTTGCATGGCGGTAACTCAAGCGGTCCGGCGCGGCGCTACGCCGCCCCCGCTTGGCGGCACCCGGCTCCGGGTGAACCAGCGACTTGGTTCGCGACCCGGCCCCGGCTCCTCGATACGTCGGCTGATCACGAATACGGAGACGAACCGATGCCCGACCGGACACTCCACGTCGCAATCATCGGGATGGGCCCGCGTGGCCTGTCCGTCCTGGAACGCCTTGTCGCACGCCTGACGGCCACCCGCCCTCCGCGGCCGGTACGCATCCACACGATCGACCCCGGCGAGACGGGTGCCGGCCGCATCTGGCGCACCGACCAGCCGGACACCCTGCTGATGAACACCGCCGCCGGCGAGGTGAGCCTCTACTCGGGCGAACCCGACGACGGGCCCTGGCGCGCCGGTGCGGGACCCTCCCTCCACCAGTGGCTGGAAGCGGTGCCCCAGCCGGAGGTGGAGAACCCGACCCCCAACACCTACGCGCCACGCCGGGTCTACGGCCGCTACCTGCACGACGCGTTCGACCGGATCGCCGCCGCCCTCCCCCCGGACGTGACCGTCTCCCCGGTGACGGCGCGGGCCAGAAGCCTGCGCCGGGACGGCGACGGCCGCTACACGATCACCACCAGCGAGGGCCGGACCATCAGCGTCGACAAGGCCGTCATCACCACCGGGCACCCCCACCACATCGCCGGGACCACCGACCGCGACCTGCTGGACTTCGCCTCCCGCCACCGCGGCACCCGCTACCTGCGCGGCACCTCCGCCGCCGACATGGAGCTCGACGACCTGACCGCCGGAACCACGGTGGGCATCCTCGGACTCGGGCTGACCTTCTACGACGTCGCGGCGGAGCTGACCGTCGGCCGTGGCGGCCGCTTCGTGCAGCGGTCCGACGGCAGCCTGGAGTACGCGCCTTCCGGCCACGAGCCGCACATCCTCGCCGGCTCGCGCAGCGGACTGCCCATGCTGGCCCGCGGGCACAACCAGAAGGGCCCCCACTACCGCTACCAGCCGGTGTTCTTCACCCCCCAGGCCCTCGCCGACCTGCGCCGGGAGAACCGCTCGGCGACGGGTGACGGCCAGTTACGTTTCCGCTCGCAGGTCCTGCCGCTGATGCTCCGCGAGGTCGAGCACGTCTACTACACGACCCACGTACGGCGCCGGGACGGCGAACGCGCGGCGGAGGTCTTCGGCAACTGGCACCGCTCCGTGGCCGGCGACGCCGAGGCCACCGCGACCCTGCTGAAGGAGGCCGGCCTCGACGACCTGCCCCCGATCGACCTGGAGACCATGGCCCGTCCCTTCACGGGCGAGACCTTCACCAGCCCGGGCGCCTTCCACGAACGGCTGATCGCACTGCTGCGCAAGGACGCCCGCGAGGCCGAGGAGGGCAACCTCGACAACCCGCTCAAGGCGGCCCTGGACATCCTGCGCGACATCCGCGGAGTGGTGCGCGACGCGGTGGAGTTCTCCAGCCTCCACCCCGACTCCCACCGCGACGAGTTCCTCGGCTGGTTCAACCCGATCAACACCATGGTGTCCGCGGGCCCCCCGGCCGTGCGCGTCTCCCAGGCGATCGCCCTCATCGAGGCCGGCGTCCTGACCGTGGTCGGCCCCAGCCTGCGCATCGGGACGGACGAGGACACCGGCCGCTTCACCCTGGAGTCACCGCAGGTCGGCACCTCCCGCCAAGAGACCAAGATCCTCATCGACGCCCGCATTCCGCGCGCCGACGCACGCGTCGACTCCTCCCCCCTGATGCGCCAGCTCATCGACGACGGCCTGGCGTCCGTGCACGTCAACATCAACGCGCGGGACGGAGCCCGGTTCGCCACCGGCGCGCTGGCGGTGACCGAGAAGCCCTACCGCCTGGTCGACGCGACCGGCCGGCCCTCGCGGGGCCTGTACGCGCTGGGCATCCCGACCGAGGACCTGCGCTGGTTCACCCAGATCGGCAACGGCCGGCCCGGCCCCATGGTCGGCTTCCACACCGACGCCGACGCCATCGCCGCCGACGTCCTCGGCGTGAAACCGCCCATCGGCGCGCACCCCGTGCGGCACTCGCTGCCCACCACCACGCTGTCCCGGCCCATCGGCGCCGACCACTGACCCGGCGTCCCCCCCTTCGAAGGAGCACCGCAGTGACAGGGCACAACCCCGCCGCCACCGAGGAGTTCCGCACGGCCCGCGACCTCCTCCTCTCCCTCCGCACCGACCACGACACCGCCGCCGCCCGATTCACCTGGCCACGCCCCACGCACTTCAACTGGGCCTTCGACTGGTTCGACCACATCGCCCGCGGCAACGACCGCATCGCCGTGAAGATCATCAGCCCCGGCCGCCCGTCCGAGTCCGTGACCTACGCGGAGCTCTCCGAGCGCTCCGCCCGCGTCGCCAACTGGCTGCGCCGCCTCGGGGTACGGCCCGGCGAACGCCTCCTGCTCATGCTCGACAACCAGGTCGCCGTCTGGGAGGCGCTGCTCGCGGCGATGAAGGTCGGCGCCGTCGTCATCCCGACCTACACCACCGTCTCGCAGGCCGACCTCCACGACCGCCTCACCCGCGGCGACGTGGCGCACATCATCACCGCCGACCACCTCACCGGCGCCTTCGCCGAAGCACCGGAGCACCTCACCCGCATCGCCGTGGGCGCCGCCACCCCCGGATGGACGCCCTACCACGAGGCCTACGCCGAGTCCCCCGAGTTCCGCCCCGACCGGCTCACCCACGCCGACGACCCGCTGTTCGTCTACTTCACCTCCGGTACCACCTCCCGGCCCAAGATGGTCTCCCACACCCACAGCAGCTACCCCATCGGCCATCTGACCGGCATGTACTGGAACGGCCTCGTCCCCGGCGACATCCACGTCAACATCTCCGCACCGGGCTGGGCCAAGCACGCCTGGTCGAGCTTCTTCGGCCCCTTCAACGCCGAGGCGAGCGTCCTGTCGGTCAACCTCCCCGCCGGCGGCGACCCGAGGGTCCTCCTGGACATCCTCCGCGAGGAACACGCCACCAGCCTCTGCGCCCCGCCCACCGCATGGCGCACCCTCCTCCAGCACGACCTGGGCGAACGCCCGCCCACGCTGCGCGAGGCGTCGTCGGTCGGCGAACCGCTCAACCCCGAGGTCATCGACCGTGTCCGCGGCGCCTGGGGACTGACCGTGCGCGACGGGTACGGGCAGACCGAGACCACCGCGCAGATAGGCAACACCACCGCCCTCCCCGTCCGCCCGGGCTCGATGGGCAAGCCCCTGCCGGGCTACCCCATCGTCCTGGTCGACCCCCGCACCAAGGAGCGGGGCGACGAGGGAGAGATCTGCATCGACCTGGCCGAACGTCCTGTCGGCATCATGAGCGGATACCTGGGCGACGCCGAGAAGACCGCCCGCACCCTCGCCGACGGCCTCTACCACACCGGTGACATCGCCCGGCGCGACAGCGACGGCTACCTCACCTACATCGGCCGCACCGACGACGTCTTCAAGTCCTACGACCACCGGATCTCCCCGTTCGAGCTGGAGAGCGTCCTGCTGCGCCACCCCGCGGTCGCCGAGGCCGCGGTGGTCCCGGTGCCCCACCCGGTCGGATACCAGGTCCCCAAGGCGCACGTGTCGCTCGCCGCCGGCCACCTGCCCACGACCGACACCGCCCGGTCCGTGCTGGCCTTCGCGGCCGAGAACCTCGCCCCCCACCAGCAGATCTCCTGCCTGGAGTTCGGCGGACTGCCCAAGACCACGTCGGGCAAGATCCGCCGGGCCGAACTGCGCGCCGCCCAGGAGTCCACCGCCGCCGCGTCCGCGCGGGAGTACCACGCCCACGACCTGCTCGAAAGCTCGGTCGTGCACGGCGCGCCGGGTCTGTGACCCGCTCCTTCCGGCCACGCCCGCCACCCGGTGTCCCCCTGCCCCAGCGCCCCCCTCCTTCCACGAACGACGCCCCCCACCACCACCTCCCCCACCCGCAGATCCCCGGCGGCCCAGCCCGCCCCTCACCCCAAGGACATCCCATGACGGACATCGCGTACGCACCGCAGCAGCGCCACATCGAGGTCATCAGCAACCTCTTCGGCACCGGACTGACCGACGGCAGCATCCTGTGGCGGCCCTACGTCCAGCCCGGCCGGGAGGCCGTCGACGTGCACTGGCTCTACACCGGCGAGGAGACCGGTCCCGACGGCGCGGAGGCGTACATCGCCCACTTCCGGCCCGGCGCGCACGGCGACCTCCACCGCCACCTGGGATTCGAGCTCCTGCTGATCCTGGAGGGGGAGCTCGTCAACGACAACGGTGACGTCTACCCCGCCGGCACCCTCGTCGTGGAACGCCCCGACAGCATTCACCGCGTCTCCAGCCCCGCCGGCTGCAAGATGCTCGTCATCCGTGAGAAGCGCACCCTGCCCCTGCGGCCGGACGAACTGCCCGACACCGGTCTCGCCCTCGACGGCGCCCCGCTGACCTCGGGCTGACGCCCCGGGGCCGCCGCGCGCCGCGGCCGGCCACCGTCACACGCCTCCCCGGCGACAGGCCGCCGGGTGCCGGCCGGCCAGCGCCCGCCGGCACCCGGCCACCGCGCTGTCGCCCGTGCCGTCGTCCCGTACACACCACACCAGGAGCCCCTCGGTGCCCGACCAACTGCAGAAGACAGCCCCCCTCACCTCCCCCGCCGCCCCTCTGCCCGCGGCCGCCCCGTCGGACGACATCCAGGTGGGCAGGTCCGGCAAGCTCCACTCCTCCCGCTACAAGTGGGGAATCCTCGGCGTAGGCATCGGCGCACAGGCCGCGTTCAGCGCCGCGTTCCAGGGAATCCCCACCTCCGGCTCCATCATGCAGAGCGCCTACCGCCTCTCCACCGCCCAGCTCGGACTCGTCATGGCGGCCGTGACCTGCGGCATCGCGGTCACCGACGTGTTCTGGGGCATCCTGTCCGACCGGATCGGCGAACGAAAGGTCCTGATCACCGGACTCTCCGGGACCACGCTCTCACTGGCCGCCGTGACCACGTTCCTCGTGCCGTCCGGGGGGAGCATCCCCGCCTACTGGGCCCTCGCCGTCGTCCTGTTCATGGCCGGCGCCCTGGGCGGCTGCGTCAACGGCGCCTCGGGCCGCGCCGTGATGGGCTGGTTCCCGCCCGCCAAGCGCGGCTTCGCGATCAGCCTGCGCGTCGCCGCCGTTCCCCTGGGCGGCGCGATCGGCGCGGCGGTGCTCCCGCCGCTGGCGCTCGGCGCGGGGTTCCGCTGGGTCTTCGCCTTCCTCACCGCCATCACCCTCCTCGCCACCGTCGCGGTCGTGGTCTGGCTGGACGAACCGCCGCTGGCCAAGACCAAGAAGGACGGGGACCTGGCCGCCACGACCGTGCCCAACCCCCTCACCCGCTGGGACATCTGGCGGGTCGCCATCACCGCGTTCCTGCTGGACCTGCCGCAGTTCACGGTGCTCACCTTCGGCTCCGTCTTCCTGCACACCGTCAAGCACATGTCCATCCCGCGCATCGCCGTACTGCTGGTCATCGTCCAGGTCCTCGGCGCCGTCTCCCGTGTCTGGGGCGGGCGGTGGACCGACAACCACGGCGGCCGGTACCGCAGGAGCCTGGTGACCGTCTACAGCTGGATCATCGCCGCCGCCTTCACCGCGATCGCCGTCTTCGAGTCCGCCCCCGTCTGGACGGTGGCCGCCCTGCTCGTGATCGCCGGCTTCCTCTCCTGCGGCTGGCACGGCGTCCACTACGCGGAGATCGCCACCATGGCCGGCGCCGAACGCTCGGGCACCGCGCTCGGCCTGGAGAACACGATGGTCTTCGGCGGCGCGTTCGTCACCCCCCTGCTGATCCCGCCGCTGCTGTCGTTCTCGAACTGGCCGACCGTCATGCTCCTGGTCGGCGCTCTCCCCGCCGTCTTCTCCGCGCTCCTGATGCCCGCCGAGAACGCCCCCTGACCGGCGTACGACACGGCGTACGACACCAGCCGGACCCGGCCACCCCGGAGCTGCTCAAGCGGGTCGAGCAGCCCCGGGGTGGCTCCGCCACGTCCGGCCGGCCGGTCCGCCCGGGGTGCCGGCGCTCGCGCCGGGAGCGACGTCCCTCTTGCCGGCGGAACCGAACGGAAGGGGACCAGGGACCAGTACGGAACCGTACGGAGCCGGGATCCGTTGCGGGGACCTGAGAGCGAGTGGAAGGGTGCGGTGTGACACCGGGGCGTCCTTCCGGGCTCGCGCCGGGATCCCCGAACTCCCAGGAAGCGGAGCACAGATGACGGTCCATGGCACCGCGTACCGCATGATCCCGACAGGCGGCTGCCCGCACGCCGACAATGCGCGCCTCCTCGCCGCGAGCACCGTCACACCGGTCGTGCTGCCCGGAGAAGTACGGGGAACGGCGATCCTGGGACACGACGCGCTGCGGGAGTTCCTCACCCACCCCGACGTCGCCAAGGACGCCCGGTACTTCACCGCCCTGCACGACGGGCAGATCGCCGAGGGCTGGCCCCTGCTGACCTTCGCCACCGTACCGGGCATGACCACCGCCGACGGTGACGACCACCGCCGGCTGCGGTCCTTGGTGAGCAGGGCGTTCACCGCGGGCCGAGTGGAGCAACTGCGGCCGCGCGTCGAGGAGTTGACAGACCGGCTGCTGGACGACGTGGAGGACGCGGCGCGCGCCGGCGGCGGAGTCGCCGACCTGTACCGCCACTTCGCCATGCCGCTGCCGTTGGGGGTCATCAGCGAACTCCTCGGCGTCGACGCCGAACACCGGGAGACCCTGCACGAACTGAGCAACCAGGTGGGGGCCACCGACATCAGCCCGGAGAAGGCGATAGCCGCCAACCGCGACCTGGTGGCCCTGCTGGCCGGCATCGCCGCCGCCCGCGCCGAACGGCCGGGCGACGACCTCACCAGCGCGCTCATCGCGGCTCGCGAGGAGGACGGCGACCGGCTCAGTCAGGAAGAACTCATCGGCACCATGCTGCTGATGATCCACGCCGGGCACGCGACCACCCTGCGCCTGATCGGTAACGCCGTCCGCGCGCTGTGCGCCCACCGGGCGCAGCTCGACCTGGTGGGCGAGGGCGGGGCGACCTGGTCGGACGTGGTCGAGGAGACCCTGCGCTGGGATGCCCCGGTCAGTTACTTCCCCTTCCGCTATCCGGTCCGCGACCTCACGGTCGACGGCACGACGATCCCCGCCGGCACCCCGGTCCTGGCCGCCTACTCGGCCGCGGGCCGCGACCCGGCCGCCCACGGCCCGGACGCGGACCGTTTCGACGTCACCCGCCCCCGCCGCCCGGAGGCCACCCGCCACCTCTCCCTCGGCCACGGCGTCCACTTCTGTCTCGGCGCCCCCCTGGCCCGCCTGGAGGCCACCATCGCCCTGGAGCGGCTCTTCGCCCGCTTCCCGGACCTGGACGTCACGGTGGCGGACGCCGAACTCCCGCGCGTGCCCAGCTTCGTGGGCAACGGGGTGACCCGCCTTCCGGTACGGCTGAAGGCAGCGGCGGCCTGAAGACGACGCCCGCAGGTGTCAGTGAACTTCCTCCGTGGTCGTTCCTGGACGCTGTCCGGAGTCGATCTCGTCCCGCTTCACCCAACAAGATCTCCGGCTGCGGTACGTGGGCCTCGGCTGACGTAGGCGGCGGTTCCGGCGGCGGTGAGTACCGCCGCGACCACGGCCGCGGGCCGGCTGTCGGATGCCTGTGTCTGCCAGGTCAGCGCCTCCCCCGCGGTACCCATGCCCGGGAACACCGCCGCGCCGAGCGTCCACCCGAGAGGCAGGAACCACGACCGAGCGGTGCCGACCGTGGCCGTTCCCAGGGCGGTCAGGCCCAGCAGACCGGCCGCGTCGCGGACGACACATCCGAACGGCCCGAACCGTGTGCCGGTGAGCAGTGTGGCCAGCAGCAGCATGAGTACGCATCCCAGGGCCGTGGCCAGGTGGGACATCCGCAGCCATCCCCACGGTCTGGCCGCCGTGCGGTCCAGGGTGTCGTCGGGGCCTTTGAGCGTGGTGGTGGCGACGGCTACCAGGAGCAGGACCGTCAGAGCGAGTACGGTGCCGCTCACCTCGCCCTTGACGCCGAAGGCCGTCGCCGGCAGCCACGCGAGGGCGGTGCCCCCGACGGCCGCGCCGAGCGCCGCCGGCACCTGGCGCGAGCGGACGTAGAGCGTCAGTCCTGTCATCGGGCGTCTCGGCTCAGGAGGTCGGTGGTGTCCTGGCACTTCTGGGCGGCCCGGTAGACGGCGACAACCCGGGCTCCGGCCTCGGCTCGGGGCAGTGCCCGCAGTCCCTTCCAGAGTCTGACGGCGTCCGGGTCATCGAATTCGAGGCCATCGGGACCGGCGGCCGGCTCCCGGTCGAGCAGCCAGTAGGCCGCGGCGGTGGCGACTGTGAAGTTCCGGTTGTCTCCGCAGCTGAGAGGGCCGGTGAACGCTCCGGTGAGCATCGTCGGTTCGAGCCGTCCCGGGTGGGCGAGGTGACCGTGCTGGTCGACCCTGATCCCCATCAGCGCGGTGTCGGCCCGCGGCCTCGGTGACGTAGGAGGGGAGAATGTGGAGGTGTCCTCATGTGCCTCGACGATCGATGTCTTCGTCAGGAGTCCCAATGCGTGCCGGGCCTTGGGGGTCACCTCGGGCAGCAACCCTTCGTGCGCCCGGCTGACGCAGACCCGCGGGGTGTCGTCGGTGCACACCGGTTGCTGGGCGACCGGGTCGAGCGTCCCTCGGTCGTAGGCATCGCCGGTCGGCACCACCAGGGCCGTGGCCGTGGCCCCGATGGCCAGCGGCAGCAGCGCGGCGAACGCGACCTTACGGTTCTGGACGGCGAAGAGCACGACGCCGGCCACCGCGACCGCGGCCATCCAGAGTGCCTGGGCGGTGCTGACTCCGCCGTCGACGGTGTCGTAGTCGCTGAACATGCTCATCCCCATGGCCGGGGAGAACGCCGCCGCGAAGCCGTCGTCCGGAAGGGCTTGGGGCGCGAGGATCAGCAGCGCGAAGCCGATCACGGCCAGTGCGGGGGCGGTGGCGAGCGCCGGCACCAGGCGTCCGACGGCCAACCCGAGCCAGACCGAGGCGACCATCGCGACCAGCCCGACGGCCACGACGGCGAACGCGGCCGGCGGCAGGTAGCGCGCCGTGTCGGCGATCCGTGGTGCCGCCGCGAGGAGCGTGAGCAGGTAGGCGGCGAGTACCGCCAGGGCCGTCGTGGCCAGGATCGGCACCATGCGCTGCGGTCTCGGGCGGGGCACGGCGGCGAGCAGTTCGGCGACGTTCGCCCGGTGCTCGCGATAGGACTGCCAGGCGCCCGCGGCCATCGCAAGGGGTGAGAGAACCGCGAGGTATTCGCGCTGCGTCATGGCCAGCGCCATCCACCCCGTGGACCATCGGCCCGCGGTGGCGTGGAGGACGATCGTGCCGGCGACGGCGATCAGGAGCGCGGCGCCGAGGGCGGCCGAGCGCCGGAGCTCGATGCCGAGGATGCGGTTCATACGGTGCTCCGGTGCCGGCGCAGGAGTGCGGAGTAGCCGCGCTCCGCCGGACTGTCGCCCGCGTCGTCCTGCCCACCGCGGGCGATCAGGTCGTCGGGGGTGCCCTGGAAGAGGAGTCGGCCTTCGTTCATGAGGATGACGTCGGTGCAGGCAGCGACGACGTCCTCGACGAGGTGGGTGGAGACCAGCACGCAGCTGTCTGCGCCGAGGTCACGCAGCAGGGCGCGGAAGTCGAGACGCTGTTCGGGGTCGAGTCCGACGGTGGGCTCGTCGAGCAGCAGCAGGTCGGGGTCGTTCACGATGGCCTGGGCGATGCCGGCCCGGCGCAGCATGCCGCCGGACAGCGTCTTCATCCTGGCGTCGGCCTTGGCGGTGAGACCCACCCGATCGATCGCGCGTTGTACGGCGTCGGGTATCGCGGTTTTGGACATTTCCTTGAGCCAGGCCATGTACGCGACGAACTCACGGACGGTGAACCGCGGGTAGAAGCCGAACTGCTGCGGCAGATACCCGAGTTTGCGACGCACCTCGCGCAGGTCGGCCCGGCTGTCCACCTGCTCGCCGAGCAGCGTCAATGAGCCGCCGGCGGGCTTGACGACGGTGGACAGCGCGCGTATCAGCGTGGTCTTGCCGGCGCCGTTGGGGCCGAGCAGACCGTGCACGCCAGTAGTCAGCGTCAAGTCGAGTCCGTCGACGGCCAGGTGCCGGCCGGCCCGGACACGCAGTCCTTCCGCGTGGACGAGCCAGGGATGAAGGGTGGGAGCCGTTTCGGCAGCACGCACCGCTCGCATGGGTCTCTCCTGTTGATCATGTTGATGGGGGGGGTCAGTTGCCACTGGTCAGGCGACGGAAGTGTGTGGCGGCGAGCGGTGTGATCGCGGCAAGGGCCACGGTGGCCACCACCCAGTCGGCGGTGCTGCCCGGCTGCAGTACCGGGGACAGGGACTCGGCCGCCACACTCGGCAGCAGGACTGCCGCGGACCAGACCACCGCGAGTCCGATCGCCGCGCGCCGTACGCCGATGAGGGCGCCGAGCACGAGGGTGGCCCCCGTGAACGCCAGGCACGGCAGCAGGGTGAGAGCCAGCGAGGTTCCGGTGCTCACACCCGCCACCAGCAATGCCGGGAGCACCACGACGAGCACCGCGAGCGTCCGCCGCAGCACCATGGCCAGGCCGGCTGCCGGTGTGGTGGCGATCAGTTCCCAGGCGGGGTCGATCCGCCGGCTCCAGGCCACCGCGACGCCGGGCAGCGGAGCCACCGGGGCCAGCAGCAGCACGAGCGACGGCAGGCTCGGCTCGGCGGAGTCCAGGAGGACGCCACAGCCCAGCACCGCGACGGTCACCGCGAGCCAGGGCAGCAGCGTCCACGCGAGCCAGCGCCGGTGCACGGCCGCTGCCGGTGTGCGTTGCCGGGTCGGCGACGGGCTCGCTTCGATCGCCTGGCCGAGCGAGACGGCGACACGGTCGAGCAGATCCGTCGTGGCGGGGGTGGCCTTGGCGGCCAGTGACTCACGGCAGGTGGCGCAAGCGTCGAGATGGACCTCGATCGACCAGAGCGCGGCGTCGTCGAGTCCCTGCCCGCCGTCCGCGTAGCGGGTCAGGACCGTGGTGGTGGGATGAGTCATGAGAGCGCCTTCCGCAACGCGATCCGGGCCCGCCGCGCGCGGGTTTTCACCGTGCCCTCCGGCATACCGAGCAGCACCGCCGTCTGACGGACCGACAGATCGTCGAGCACCATCGCCTGCAACACCTGCCGCAACTCCGGTGGCAGCAGCAGCAGCGCCTGTTCGAAGTTCTGGTCGACGCGGTTCGCCATCACCTCGTCCTCGGCGGCCGGCGCGGTCGTATCGAGCAGGGCAACGGTCGGCACCCGCTCCTGCCGGGCGCGTCGGCGGAACGCGTCGACGAGACGGTTCGCGGCGATCGCCCAGAGCCAGCCGACCGCACTGCCCTCGGTCACGGAGCCCGCATAGCTGCCGGCCGCACGCCAGACCGCCAGGTAGGTCTCCTGGAGCACGTCGGCGACGACGTCGTCGTCGGCACAGCGGCGCCGGAGCCGCACCGCCAACCAGGGCGAAGTACGCCGGTACAACTCGTCGAACGCTGCCCGGTCACCACCGGCGACGCGACGCACGAGTTCTGCCTCGTCGGGATCTGCCATGCCTTTCACGATCAGGGAGACGAAACGACCGTCCATTCAGGTTCTCGGACGCTTCGGCGGCTGCCGAAAGCGACAGCGCCGCACGCCGAGCCCGAGGGCGTCCACATCGCCGACCGGCCCGGATCGCACCGTGGGCAGCTGCCCTGGATCGCCTCGCGTACGCGGGCCCCGGGCTCGCCGGCGCCGTTACCGGGCGCCAAGTCGACCCCCACTGCGAGACGTGGCCAACCCTCCGGCACGCGTCAGCTGATACGCGAGCACGTGCCGACCATGGCCCTGCGCGTCCCGTCCCACCCATCCGCCCCGCAGCAGGCCGGGGCCGAGTGCGGCATGAGGCGTGCCGCCCGGGGACGGACGTCGACCGGCCGGCCGGCCCCGTTCAGCACTCCCGGCCCAGCCACGGACAACTTGTCCCCTGATGAAGTGGGCCTTCATCCGCTCTCCCGTCCGCGCCAGGATCGGTGTGTCGAACAAGGGAGGTCGGACGATGGACCGGGCGTTGCTGGCAGATTTTCTCCGCGCGCGTCGTGAGGTGTTGCAGCCGGAGGACGTCGGGCTTCCTCACGGACAGCGGCGCCGCACCGGTGGGTTGCGGCGCGAGGAGGTAGCAGCGCTGGCCGGTATGTCAGCCGACTACTACAGCCGGATCGAACAGCGGCGCGGTCCGGCGCCCTCAGAGCGGATGCTCGTCGCGCTGGCCCGAGCGTTGCGTCTCAGCCTGAGCGAGCGTGACCACCTCTTCGTCCTCGGCGGGATCCCGGCGCTCCGGCGGATCGTACGTGATGATCATGTCGGTCCCACGATGATGCGGATCGTCACCGGCCTCTCGAACGTACCCGCCATCGTGCTGTCACGGTTCGGCGAGGCGTTGCTGCAGACGCGTCCGGCGGTCGCGCTGCTGGGCGACTTCACCCGGCACTCGGGTCCGTCCCGGTATCCGGTCTACCGTTGGTTCACCGGCGATCCGCAGGTCCGCGGTCTCTACCCGGTGGAGGACCATTCACTGCGGGGCAGGGTGTTCGCCGCGGAGATCCGGGACGCGTACACGGCGGACCCCACGGGGAAGGCCGGTGAGATCGTCGCGGCCCTGCTCGAGGCCAGTTCCGAGTTCGCGGAGATCTGGCGGCTGCGCGAAGTGGGAGTGACCCGTCACCAGGACCTCAAGCGCTACCTGCACCCCGAGTTGGGAGAACTGGAGCTCTGCTCCGAGATGCTGGTGGATCCCGAGCAGCGCCAGACGCTCCTGGTCCTCACCGCCGCACCCGGTTCCCCCAGCCAGGGCAAGCTGCAGTTCCTGGCCGCTGTCGGCCCCTGACGCCCAGTCGCCGTCTTCCCACCCTGAAATGCCGCTTCGACCCCCATCCGGCCGACCGTCCCGGTCGGCACCACGGCACTGGCCGACCCCGGCCTGCCCCACCCTCCCCACCACGGAGAGCTGAACCATGACCACACTCCTCATCGGCCCGGCCGACAAGACCGTCACCATCACCGTCCAGCAGCGGACCCGCACGGCACCCCAGGACGCCTTCCGCATCCTGGCACCCATCGACCTCCCCACCGTCTTCCGCCCGGTGGCCCCCTTCCCCGGCATCAGCGGCGTGAAGAACCAGACCGAGGCCTGGGACCACGCGGGCCCGCGAAGAAACCCACAGTTCGACGACGGCTCCCAGGCCGACGAAGAACTCACCGAGTACGTACCGGGCTCCAGCTTCGCCTACCAGCTGACCGGCTTCACCAACGTCCTCTCCCGCCTCGCGGCCGGCATCCGGGGCGAGTTCAACGTCAACCCCGACGGTGACGGCACACTCATCCGCTGGACCTACGAGTTCAAGCCGCTGCCCGGCCGCCGCTGGATCCTCGCCGGCCCCTTCACCCCGCTCTGGCGCCGCTACATGGTGGCCGCCCTCGACCGGTGCGTCCACGTCATCGAAACAAAGGACGACAACAGCGCGCAGGTGCAGCTCCGGGCCGGGTGACGGCCCGGAGTTCGGCGGCTCCGGCCCGCGGACGAGCCCGTCCAACCATCACTTGGCCGACCACGTAACTGGTTTGCCGGATCAACTCATCGAAGGAGACAGCAGTCATGAAGGCCATCGTTTTCGACACGTTCGGCGGCGTCGAGGTCCTGCACGAGACGGAGACCGAGACCCCCGAACCCGGCCCCGGCCAGGTCCGCGTCCGCGTCCGGGCGGTGGGCGTCAACCCGGTGGACGGCAAGATCCGCTCCGGCACCATGGAGGCCATCTTTCCCACCACCCTCCCCGCCATCCCCGGCGGGGAGATCGCCGGCATCGTCGACGCCCTCGGTGAAGGCGTCGACACCCTGAAGGTGGGCGACGAGGTCCTCGGCTGGTCCGACACCGGCTCCTACGCCCAGTACGCACTCGCCACCGCCACCGTCCTCGCCCCCAAGCCGGCCGGCCTGGACTGGACGCACGCGGCCGCCCTGCCGGTAGCCAGTGACGGCGCCGACCGGGTCCTGGACCTGCTCGACGTCAAAGCCGGCGAAACCCTGCTCATCCACGGCGCGTCCGGCGCACTGGGCACCGTCGCCGTCCAGCTCGCCACCGCCCGCGGCGCCCACGTCATCGGCACCGCCGGCCCGGCCAACCAGGAATACCTCACCTCACTCGGCGCCACCGCGCTCATCTACGGACCGGACCTGATCGAGCGCGTCCGCGCGGTCGCCCCCCAAGGCGTGGACGCCGTGTTCGACGCGGCGGGCAAGGGCGCCCTGGAAGACTCCATCACCCTGCGCGGCACCACCGACCGGATCGTCACCACCGCCGACTTCCGCGCCCGCGAACTCGGCATCGTCTTCGCCGAAGGCCCACAACGCCGCTCGGCCGCCCGACTGGCCGAACTCGCCCAACAGGCCGCCCACGGCACACTCACGATCACGGTCGGCGCCACCTACCCCCTCACCCACGCGGCCAAGGCCCAGCAGACCAGCGACACCGGACACAGCCGCGGCAAACTCGTCCTCACCATCGACTGACCCCCGCATATCGCGTGGATACGGATCGACCGGAAACGGGCCGGCTGGTTGCAGGCGGCCGTGCGGGGGCCGGCCCCCGCAGGTACGGGCCGGCCTCCTGCGGGAGGAGCACCCGCCGGTCCAACCCGAGCACCGACGCCACCGCACACCCCTCGGCGACCAGGCGGAACAGAACGTCGAAACTCGCCCTCACCCCGACCGGAACCATGCCTGACCAGCAGAAATAAAACCTTCACAGGTGGTCGGCTTACGGCTCCCAAAGCCCCTTCCGATACGATGGCCTGCCCCGGCCTGCCGGTTCTTGGCATGTGTCTTGTTCGCGGAGGTTGAGATGGACAGGGTGCTGCTGGCCGACTTCCTCCGGGCGCGCCGGGAGGTGCTACAGCCGGAGGACGTAGGGCTTCCCCGAGGTTCTCGGCGCCGTACCGGTGGGCTGCGGCGCGAGGAGGTGGCCGCGCTGGCCGGTATGTCGGTCGACTACTACAGCCGGATCGAGCAGCAGCGTGGTCCGGTGCCGTCCGAGCAGGTGCTCGCCGGGCTCGCCCGGGGGCTGCACCTCAGTCTGAGCGAGCGGGACTACCTCTTCGACCTCGCCGGGCACCCTGCGCCACGGCGGGTCCTGCGTGATGATCACGTCAGTCCCACCATGATGCGCATCATCGAACGGCTCTCGGACACGCCCGCGTTGGTGATGTCCCGGTTCAATGAGACGTTGTTGCAGACCCGTCCGGCGGTTGCTCTGCTGGGCGATTACACCCGGTTCAGCGGAATGTCACGCTACTTGGTCTACCGCTGGTTCACCGACCCCGCGCAGCGCGACCTCTATCCCGTCGAGGACCACGCCCTGCGGGGCAGGGTTTTCACCGTGGATCTCCGGGCGGCGTACACGGCGGACCCGCAGGGGAGGGCCGGCGAGATTGTCGCGGCACTGCTGGAGGTCAGTGCGGAATTCGCGGAGGTCTGGCAGTTGCACGAGGTGGACGTCACCCACCACAACGAACTCAAACGCTACCGGCATCCCGAGCTGGGTGATTTGGAGTTGTACTGCCAGCGCCTGGTGGACCCCGACCAGGCGCAGGAACTGCTGGTCTTCTCCGCCACGCCCGGCTCGCCGAGCCACGGAAAGCTCCAACTCCTGTGCGCCGCGGGCGTTTAGCACTCCCGTTGCAGTTCGCTATCTTTGCTGGTCAGAGGCGCCTTCTTGAGTCTGTTGGGCTGCTGTGCCGGAGTCGGCGTACCGGACGGTACAGGTCAAGCCCGTCGCGACCTGGCCGTGGGGCATCACTCCCTTGGCGATGCCGGGTGGGCGAACACCGCTTGGGCATGCGCTGTTGCCGCGCGCTCGAATCCCAGCGTTGCGTGCCCGGCTGCCGCGGTGATGTCGCGCCAGTGGCGTTGCACGGGATCGTCATCTGCCTGGGCCCGTACTCCCTGCACTCGGAAGAGCCTGTCGACAGCTACGGCACACCACTCTGCCGCCATGGCTGTGTTTCGTTGGTTCTCCGCGATGTTCAGGGCCGTGGGCGCCCTGTCGTCGGCGTAGTGCGCCACCTGCTCCAGGAGCAGGTGCGCCGCTTGGATCTCGCCGGAGCTACGGGCCAGGGCCTGCTGAAGCTTTGCCGGTACCTCCCGCCCGCCCGACCCCTGACGCTCCCTCGTACCGCGGACCCAGTCCTGCAGAGCCCCCCGGGCCGCACCCAGTATTGGGGCTGCGAACTGGAGCCCGGCGACCATGGAGAACGGCACCATGTGGCAGGAGGCGCCTCCGGTCTGCGGAGGGATGAGGTCCGTCAGGAGCATGGAACGGTGGGCCGGTACGTGGACCTCGTCCGCCTGAACGGAGTTGCTGCCGGTGCCACGCAACCCGAGCGTGTGCCAGGTGTCCATGCTGGTGAGGTGCGCACGCGGTACAGCGAAGATCCGCTGTACCCGTGGTTCATCCGGTTGTTCGCCATGTGTGGCAATCGGCGTCCAACTCGCGAGGAGCACCCAGTCCGCGTGAGCAACCCCGCTCACGAAAGACCATGTGCCCGAGAGCGTCCAGCCGTTCTGGTCGATGCTCGCGCTGCCTTGCGGCGGCACGATCGATGCCGCGATCCGCACGTCGGGGGTCTCGGCCCAGAGGTCGTGTTGTGCTTGTTCCGGCAGATAGGCGGCCAGGCGTGCGTGGGCGGCGTACAGGGTGGCGCACCAGGCGGTTGAGGCGCAGGCTTCGGCGACGCTTGCCGAGGAGTGGAGGAGCGAGATGAAGTCACCTGCGGCGCCGCCCCATCGACGGGGTACGAAGTGGCGGGCAAAGCCCGCTTCTGTAATCGCTGCGGCGAGGTCGTCGGTAAGCCTGCGGCGGTCCTCGACGAGCGCCGCGTCGCGCCGCGCCCGCCGGATGAGCGCTGCCGGTACCTCGGTCAGGCCCGGGGAGGTGTAGGGGGTGGTGGTCAGCATGCTGCACCATGACCCGCACTGCACATCTGGGCGGTGAAAGTACCGCGTACCACGGTCGATGCCAGAATTCTTCCTTCCTGAAGTGCCGTGACATTGATTCCGGGATATTCGTCGGCGGCATCCTTGTTCGCCTGCCGTGCGTGAAGAGTCACGGGGCGGCTCAGCTCACCGAACGATGTGAAGGTCGCGCTGAGTTTCCTGAGGGGATCGGTCGTCCCGGGGGTGCCGACGAGCGCGGCCTGGCGGCAGGCCTCGAGGAGCAGCATGCCGGGTATGTGGTCTGAGGTGTGGTCGAACAGGACGGGGTGGTCACGGTTGATCCGCAAGCGCCATGACTGGTCGGATCCTTGGACGCCGTCCGGCTCCCAGCCGAGCAGCACGTCGCGGTCGTGACAGTGTCCTACTGCCCGCGGAGGAAGCGGCGTAGCTTGCGCCTCTTCGCCCCTGGCGCCCTCGGTTTCTGCCGGGGCACCGCGGAAGCGGACCCGTTGGTAGGCCTTCGGCGCCATCGCCAGCCAGTGCAGAGAGGCTCGGCCGATACGCAGGCCGTCGATGTAGGCCGTCGTTTCCAAACGCATTCCGAAGCGACGCGGATTGTCGGTGGTCGGGACGCAGACGGCGTCAAGCACGACGGGGAGGGGAGAGTCCCTCTGGGGCGGCAGGGGGTACTCGAGGACGAAGTCGAGGTCGCACAGGACGAAGGGATGGTCCTGGGGGATGCCGTAGAAACGATGCGAGAGGAGAATTGATGACTGGCGGACGGATTCGACCAGAAGGAACGGGTCGCTGGGTGCATCCGCACCACGGTGACGCAGGAAGTGGTCACGCGGCCACAGGGCTGCGACAGTGAACCGATCCTTCCCGGTGCATCGCGCATCCGTTAAGAGGACTTCGCTGTCGGCTGCCTTGTGTACAGCAGTTCGTGGCAGAGGGTCGGTGAAAGAGAGACGGGTCTCTGGCGCTGTCCGTGAGGTGTTGCCCCCTTGGCCGGCACCAGTCGCAGGGGTGGCCGCGTCGTGCATGTGTGTCCCTCCCCAGGGCAGGGCCAAGCGCCTGGGCGCATCGACCTCCCTTGTTCAATGGTCTACCTCGTGGACGAAAATATACCCGCCGGAAGGTATATTGCAACGATCGCCGGAGCCGCTCCGCGCGTACGCCGCGAACTGCGAACAGAAGATCCAGAGAGGGTAGAACCCGATGCCTAACAGTCCGTCCGCACCCCCAGATGGCACCCCTCTTTTCACGGTGAAGCAGGCTGGACGTCGGGGACCGACGCCTCAACAGGACCGTGCCGCCCGCACCAAGTCACAGGTCCTGACTGCCGCCGCCGAACTCTTCGCAACCAACGGCTTCCGCCACACCTCGGTAAAAGATGTGGCGGAACGGGTCGAGATGACCAAGGGAGCCGTTTACTTCCACTACCCCAACAAGGAAGCACTCGCCGTTGCCGTCGTCGAACACCTCTACGCGAAGTGGCCGCTTCTCCTGGAGGAGATCAGGGAGGAGGGCCTGACCTCGCTGGAGACCGCCGCAGTCATGCTTGACCGCGCCGCCCTCGCCTTCCGCGACGACGTCGTCGTGCAGGCAGGTGCCCGGCTCCAGCTGGAACGGCCCCACATTGAGGCAGAACTCCCCACCCCCTACGTCGACTGGACCTCGCTGCTCACTGAGCTCCTGAGCGCCGCACGGGCCGAGGGGCAGATCAAGGCAGACACCGATCCGGCGGCTGCGGCCCGCGCCCTGGTGGCCGGGTTCTTCGGCATGCAGCACATCTCCGACGTACTCCAGCACCGAGCCGACATCGTCGACCGGTGGCGGGAGGTCCGTGATCTGCTCATCGCAGCGATCCGCGCCTGACCGGCCGTTTCAGAATGAGGTTCGAAGTCGTCTCCAGCAGATCATGCCGCACGCGAGGTGGAGCAGCGCGAGGTGGAGGTCGGCGCGTATCTCGTAGCGGATCCGGAGTCGCTTGAACTGATGGAGCCAGGCGAAGGGCCGCTCGACGACCCAGCGGGTCTTCCCCGGTCCGCAGCCGTGCGCGGTGCCTTTTCGGACGGACATCGGCGTGCTGCCGCGGACCCGGAGAAGCGGGCGGTACTTGGCGTAGTCGTAGCCGCGGTCGGCGAACAGCCGGCCGAGTCGGCGACGGGGCCGACCTCGAACCCCGCGGATGCGGGGTCTCGCGTCCCGCATGGGCATCAGCTGAGTGACATCATGCGATTCCGCTGGTCAGTGAGACGACCAGCGGGAGTGCCATGCCGGTCGGCCTTCAAGTGGTGCTTGCTGCCGGGCCCAGCCCGGTCGACCGGTGAAGGCCCGATGTGAGCCTCCCTTTGAGGGCCCGGACCTGCGAGCCGGCGATCGCAGCATCGTCCATGTCCAGCGGACCCGCGGCCCGCAGCTTCGCCAGCAGCACCTCATGCAGTCGCGGCCAGACGCCGGCCTCGGTCCAGTCCCGCAGGCGCCGCCAGGCCGTCACCTCGCTGCAGCCTTGGCGGCTGCGCTGGTGGTCTCGGTCGACACTTGTGGTCCCGCCGTCGTCATGCGGGCCCGTACGAGATCCGGTGCTCCAGCGGGGCGTACGGGATGCGGCACACTGAGCAAGTAGGTGCACAACCGCTACGCACGGCGCCTCGCCGAGGTCGCGCTTGGAGGCAGGCCGGTGCGCACTCGACTTGAGCGTGCGCCGTCTGTACTGCGAGAACTCGGCCTGCCCGGAGGTACGTTCGCTGAGCAGGTGTGGGGACTGGTCGTGCGCGCAGCCGGAGTGTCGGCCCTGGCACTGCCGCCACTGTTCAGGGACAACGGGCCAACTACCTCGCCGCCGGAGGGAGTTCAGCCGTCATCCGCAAGGTACGGATGCCCCCACCGAGCGGAGGCTTTGGAGCTGCGGTGTCTGCTCCCGTCCACCACCCGGCCCTTCACTGCTGATCGCGTCATGGCCTGTCGGCCAGACTGGCGTAACGGCCTTGGAAGAAGAGCAGGGGGTTACGGTCATTGGCGACGGCGAGGTCGCCCACGCGTCCGAGAACGAACCAGTGGTCGCCCGCTTCAGTGACCGTGCTGATGTCGCATTCGATCCAGGCGTTGGCGTCGTGGAGCACCGGGGCCCCGTTGGCGGCCTGATACCACGACAGTGTGCGGAACTTGTCGCCTCCACTGGTGGCGAAGGCCTGGCAGATCTCGCGCTGGTGGTCTCCGAGGACGTTGACCACGAAGGCGCCGGCGCGCTGGATGCGCGGCCACGTAGTGGAGTTCTTGTCCGGGAAGAAGCCCACCATGGGGGGATTCAGCGACACCGATGTAAATGACCCGACCGCGAAGCCGACGGGGGCGTCGTCATCCATGGCCGTGATGACTACGATCCCCGTGGGAAAATGGCCCAGTACGCGCCGGAAGATGGAGGAAGCGGCCCGCGGTTGGGGTTTTGGCGTTGGAGTGTGGCTGCCTCCGGCTTCCTGCGCGGTCCCACCGGCCGTCAGGTTGGCCATCACGGACTCCCTTCGCTGCTATCGGTAGTCGGCAGTCAGTCCGCTTGGACGGCCAGGTCCCTGATGTTGCGGTTTCCTTCGGCCCAGATGATGGACATGGTCAGACCCTTGATGCGCCAGCCATCGGCCGTGCGCAGAAGGGCGTAGCGGTACTCGCCGGCGAGTGTCCACAGCGGGCCGCCGAACTCGTTGGGCAGCAGGTGGGTCGCCTGGAACATGGCGGTGGCTTCTGCTGAGTCGCCGTCGACATCGACCAGCTGGTTGGAGACGAGGTGCTGAGTGGCAGCAAGTCCTTCTCGGTTGCTGCGCCACTTTTCGATGACGTCCTTGCGTGGGAGGGTGACCGGCTCGCCGCCGTTCAGGCTCGTGTAGTCGAGGCGAATCTCGTCGGTGAACAGGTCCACCAGCTCATCCCACTGGCAGTGGTCCAGATGCCACCCCATGCGGGTGCACAGCTCGACGATTTCGTAACGGTCGAGCAGGTGTTGATCGGTCACAGCAGGATTCCGTTCTTCGGGGGCAGTTGCGCTTGGAGTATCTGCAGACCTTCACAGCTCCCGCCAGGGCGAACTTCTCAGGGGGGCAGCGGGGATGGTGGTGGCAGCACCAGGTTTGGTCGACAGCGCGCCTCTGGAGCGCGTAACTCTGCGTCACGGAACATAAAAAACCTTCCCAAAGGTTTGACACTGGGATGCAGCCTGTCTAGCGTCACTGGGGTGGTGAGAGATTCAGTGGTTGACGGTTCCGGAAGGCAGCGCGAGGCGCTTCGGCACTTCCTGCGGTCCCGCAGGGCACGGCTTTCACCCGACGATGTCGGGTTGCTGGCCACGGGCCGGCGGCACACCCCAGGACTGCGTCGCGAAGAGGTCGCAGTCCTCGCCGGCGTAAGCGCCTCTTGGTACACGTGGCTTGAACAGGGGAGGGATATAAAAGTCTCGGACGGTGTGCTGGATGCGATCAGTCATGCCCTTCGGCTGGACGACACCGAACGAGTGCACCTGTACCGACTGGCAGGCACCAATCCGCCGCAACTCACCTCGCGGGGCGCCGCACCGAGAGAGGCGGCGCGCCTGCAGCCGGTTGTCGACGGCTGGCTCCCTGCGCCGGCCTTCGTCGTCGACCGCTACTGGAACGTCCTGGCCGCCAACAGCAACGCGCAGTCGCTACTGGGTGTTCCAAGCCACGGCCAGAACTACCTCACGTCCTTCTTCACGGACCCCTCGGCACGCGCCCGCTTTCCTGACTGGGATGACATGGCGACCCGCCTTGTGGGCCAGTTCAGAGTCCAGGGGGCGCGCTTCCCCGGGGATGGCTACTTCGACATGTTGGCGGAGGAGCTCTGCTGTGTCGACGAGGCGTTCGCCGATCTCTGGGCACGTCACGAAACGTGCAACGCGGCCAGGACGCGCGTGCGGGTACGCGTGACGGACCAAAAGGGAGCCCGCTACGAGCACTTGATCCTGTCGCTGCTCGAGAACTCGGACCTCCGTCTGATGCTTTACATGCCCATGCTGCATATCCAAGAGGCTGGCCTTGACCTGGTAGCCAGCTGAGGTCCGGTCAGGCAGTCGAGCACCTCGGTCCGGGTTCCCTGCCACTTCACCACTCAGAACTCGGCCCAGTTGCTGAGCTATGAGCATCGCCGTATTGGCGGCAGCTACTACTGAAGGAGCACGCAGAATGTCTACGTCCAGCACCGCCCTGCGAGTCGGCATCCTCGGAGCGGGCAACATCGGCCGCCCCATCGGCCGTCACTGGTCAGCGGCGGGCCACCAAGTGACCTTCGGCTCCCGCAGCCCCGAGCGTCTTTCGAAGTTCATCAGCACCGCGTGCCCGAATGCCCGTGTGGCCGGCCTTGCCGAGACCGCGGAGACGAACGACATCCTGCTGCTGTCCGTGCCCTATCCGGCGTGGGAAGAACTCTTGCAGAGCGTGGGGAACACCTTGGCCGGCAAGCTCGTCATCGATGCCACGAACCCCATGGGCCTCTCCGCCGACGGACGCATCATCTCCACTCTGGGCTCGGATCTCACGCAGGGCAGGCACGCGTCTAAGACACTTCCCGACTCAACCGTGGTGCGGGCTTTCACACACGTCATGGATGAGCTGCTCTGGTCCCGCGGCACACAGCAGAGGCACTTCTGGGGCGTGGGCTATGCGGGTGACGACGCCGCCGCCAAGGAGACTGTGCGCGGCCTGATACTCGACGCCGGCTTCTCCCCTGTCGATCTCGGAGGTCTTGACGATTCCGCTTCGCTCGACCCGGGTGGCGCGCTCTTTCCTCACATGTTCACCCCCGCGGACCTGCGTGCGGCGGCCGGCCTCAGCGCATGAGCACGGGCGAGAGCAACGCACCGGGCGGCTCAGTCGATATCATCGCGGCCAACAGCGATGTCCGCCAGGACGAGGCTGTCCCGCTGCCCGAGCCTTCTGTCCACGCCGTGCCCGAAGCACTCTTCGAGCCGTTCACTGTGGGCTCTCTGGCCTTGGACAACCGCATCGTCATGGCACCCATGACGCGCGAACTGTCCTCGGGTGGCGTCCCAGGACCAGAGGTGGCGGCGTACTACGCGCGCCGGGCACACAACGGAGTGGGGTTGATCATCACCGAGGGTGCCGCCATCGGGCATGCCGCGGCCGAGCGGCGCACCTCAGTCCCCCGGCTTCATGGCCCGGACGCACTGGCTGGCTGGTCTGCCGTGGTGGAGGCTGTTCACGCGGAGGGCGGCAGGATCGCGGCGCAACTCATGCACGCCGGGCTCGACCCTTTACTGTGGGGCATGGGCGCTGAGCAGGTCAGTGCGATCCTCCCGGAGGGATTCGAGCTGGAGAGCCCCTCTGGTGTGGATCCCTCCCTACCGGAGGAGCCGCCGATGGGCCGGGTCATGAGCCGACGCGACATCGATAGGACAGTCGCTGCGTACGCCCGGTCGGCCATCGACGCTCAGAGAGCCGGGTTCGACGGCATCGAACTGCACGCCGCACACGGATACCTCATCGATCAGTTTCTGTGGCCGGTGACCAACCGCCGCAACGACGCCTACGGGGGCAGCGCTCAAGCTCGCACCCGGTTCGGTGTGGAAGTCGTACGGGCCTGTCGGGAAGCGGTGGGACCGTCGTTCCCGATCATCCTGCGTTTCTCTCAGTGGAAGGTCGGACACTATGCTGCGCGGCTCGCCGACACACCGGCGGAGCTCGCGGCGCTGCTTCTGCCATTCGTCGACGCGGGGGTGGACATGTTCCACGCCTCCACCCGCCGGTTCTGGGAGCCCGCGTTCGAGGGAAGCGAGGTGAACCTGGCCGGGTGGTCCAAGAAGGTCACCGGCAAGCCGGCCATTACGGTGGGTTCAGTGGGCCTGGAGGACAGTGACTTTCTCACCTACCTGGACGGCAAGGGCGCTGGGGTCGGTGACGTCACCGCAGTGACTACGCGGTTGGCGCAGGGCGAGTTCGACCTGGTCGCGTTGGGCAGAGCACTGATCGCGGACCCTGCCTGGCCGAACAAGATGCGGGCGGGTCAGGCGCGTGACCTGGTTCCTTTCGCGGCGGACATGCTCGCCACCCTGTACTGACGACGCAGGTCTGGGATAGGTCCCGCGGGGAGTGACCCAGCCTCTTCGTATTCGCAGCCCGCGGGGGCGCCTGCACTGTCTGGGCCAGGGGGAACGCCGCCGCCACGGCGGGCATCAGCTGTCCGCGGTCAGTGAGCGCCAGGAGACCGGTCCTGTCCGGCTCGACGAGCATGACAACAGGCGTTCTCCGGCTTCCTCTGCCGGCCGGAGCACGGCTTCGCAGAGTGGGCCGGGGGGTGCTCGCAACGCAACCGCTCGTGGTGGGCCGTGCGGAGACGTGGCCCTCACCTTGGCTCCCCGCGCCGCAGTGATCTGGACGGCGAAATGGCCAACCCCGCCAGCCGACCGCGCCGGGTATGAGTGCGTGCCGGCCTTCAAGAGGCCGGCCAGTGACAGTGCCTCGGCCTCGATGTAGCTGAGCCGTTCGGGAGCCTGCAAGAAGTGCCGGGCCAGCCCTGTGACGAACTCTGCGCAGACCCCGGCTTCGAGGGAAGCGGGCATCCCCATCACCCGGGTCGCCCTGGGCGGCCGAGCGTGCCCGGTCCCCCGTCCAAGCGGGTTCACCAGTCAACCGCATTGGCCCCGGCTGCCCCGACCCGCGCCAGGATCTCGCCGAGGCCGGTACCACCGTCTCACTTCCTGAGCGGCCGATCACATCCGGTCAGAAGCGGTCACTGCCTCGGAGGCGTGATGCGGAACGACGACCTGCGGAGAATGCCTGACGCTGCCTGTAAACACGAAACGATCAGGTTCTGTCACCAACTCGAAGATCTGGCACTCCTATTTTTCCCACCACCAGCATGCGTGGTGACATCAGAAATACGCACTGGACATCCCTCTACGCCTCCCGAATAGTAGTTTCAAACACCAGCTACACCCGGCGGGAAATCTACTGGAGGGTGCATGCCGGATAGCACATCTGCACCACCGAAAATATTCCATCGGTCCGTCGACGATGCTCTCGGGCCACGGAACAAACGATTCTTCGGCGATGGCTACAAGCGTGCCGAGCACAACCTTCGAGATATCACCGTTACGGAAGGCCCGGGGCAGTCCCCTCGCATCGATGCGTCCGCGCGAGTGCGCTACCCATCCGATTGGTCACGTAAAGGCGACAAGGATCAGCGGCCCCACCTCTCCACCGTGGACGTGCTGGTCATCGGTGCACAACTGTGCGAAGTCCTGCTGGTGGATGCTGTGGGGCTCACTGCGCAGGAGTTGTCGAAGGCGGTCCTCAGCCGTGCCCGGATCAAGGCTGGCACCACTCCTGTGGAGGACGACTTGGAGTGCTTTGCCGCGAGCGCCCGTCTGGTCAGCACCTCCCCGACGCCTGGCGAACCCGGCCGGTTCGTCAGCACGATGGACTGCCGCGTGGGAACCCTCCGGATGACATGCACCGTTCGTCACGGACGTGCCGCGAGGACTCCCTCGCTCCCTGTGCGCCACGCATCGGGGCATAGGGCGTTCGGTGACCCGCACATCCGTCTGTTCGGTACGGGTTTCACCACGCGTCAGCAGTTCATCGAGAACGTGGAACTCGACTCGGCCTCGAACAGGGCAACCGCCGCGGTCCGCATCAACGAGGCGGTTCAAGCCCCCGCCGCGGGGCTCGAAGCGGGGCTGCGCGATTGCGCTTCGCCCATTGATGCTTTTGTCATCGGGCTGCAGTTGGGGCAGATCCTGCTCTACGCCCTGGACAAGGTGCCCCGTTCCCACTCGAACACCCTCTGGATGCGCGAGACGGTTCTGGATCTAAATCCCGCGCGTGCCGCGCTGCCGGCCCTCGAAGGCGCCACCGCCCGGCTGGAACGCAGCAGGCAACTGACCAACAGCCGGGGAGAGGTCTGGCGCTCCGCGGACATCGTCGGCGAATTTCACGGCATCAGACTGCGCTGCTCCGTCGCGCACCGCCTTCCGTAACCCATCACCAGAAGAGGAAAAGCAATATGAACCTGGCTATTTCCGGTACCTATTCGGTCGGCAAAACCCTGACGACCATGGCCGTGTCCCACCTGACCGGCCTGACGCGCAGTTCAGCCAAGACCATGCGCGAGCTACTGCCGATTTCCGTGCCGGGCAAGACACTCGAGGAGTGCACCGCCTCGGAGATCATCATGCTGATCATGCGCCGTAATCAGGAACGCGCTGTCAACGAGAGCCACCTGCCCAATGGATTCGTCTCGGACGGCTCCTCTCTGCATGAGTGGTCCTACGGAACCGTGCGCGTGCTGGTGGGGATCAACCCCAACGAGTCGGTCAACCTGGACAACGTCGAGATGACCGACGAAATCCGGTTCTACGCGCAGGTCATGGAGCAGATGGGTGTGCCGGCCAGGCAGCACGCCAAGGCTTCGTACCACTCGTTCGTCCACCTGCCTGTCGAGTTCCCCATCGTCGAGGACGGGCACCGGCCCGTCAGCGAGCGGTTCCGCTCGCTGGCCGACGAGATGCTCCTGAAGAACATCAACGAACTCGAGATACCGGTCCACATCGTCGGGGGCACGGTCCCCGAGCGCCTGGAGAAGATAGTCGACATCTACGGATTCACTCCGCGGATGTCGATCGAGGAGGCCATCGCGCTCGCCAAGACGGACTACGCCAAGATCGACACCACCAGCGAGACCGACCGTGCACCGGTAGCGGTGGCATGAACGCGACCGCGGCACTGACCGGTCTGGGCACAGCGCTCCCCTCGCGCCGGGTGACCAACGAAGAGCTGTCTCGTGTGCTGGACACCGACGACCAGTGGATCCAGTCACGCACGGGCATCAAGCAGCGCTTTTGGAGTGCAGGGTCCGCCACCAGTGATCTCGCTGTCGAGGCGGGGCGCAACGCCCTGAGGTCGGCCGGCACGGACACGGTCGACATGGTGATCGTGGCGACGACCACGCCCGATCATCCGTGTCCGGCCACTGCTCCGGATGTGGCCAGCCGGCTGGGGCTCGGCGTTGTCCCGGCCTTCGACATCGCGGCCGTGTGCAGCGGCTTCGTGTATGGGCTGGCCTGCGCCGCTGCCCACATTGCCGCCGGATTGGCAGGCAGTGTCCTGGTGATCGGTGCCGAGACCTACTCGACGATCCTCGACCCCGATGACCGGACGACCTCCGTCATCTTCGGTGACGGTGCCGGTGCCGCGGTACTCCGGGCCACAGCACCCGATGGGCCGGGCAGCTTCCTCGGGTTCGATCTGGGCAGTGACGGATCGCTGAAGGACCTCATCACCATCCCTGACGGCGGCTCACGCCAGCGGACCTCGGGAAGTGGCCCGGCTGGTTCCTATTTCACGATGCAGGGCAAGCCCGTTTTCCGGCACGCAGTCGACCGCATGACCGAGTCAGCACGGGCGCTGCTGGAGACAACCGGCTGGGCTGCGGGATCCATCGACCGCTTCGTGGGCCATCAAGCCAATGCGCGGATTCTGCGAGCAGTGGCGGACGGGCTCGGGGTGAAAGGCGATCGAGTGATCATGGACATGGACCGTGTCGGCAACACTTCGGCCGCGTCCATACCTCTTGCCCTGGCCCGTGCCGTCGCAGACGGAAACCTGGCCCCTGGGGACCGTGTCCTGCTGAGTGCCTTCGGAGGTGGCATCACCTGGGGATCGTCCGTTTTGGTGTGGCCCGACATCGTGGCCCTGTAGGTCTCAGGACGAAGCACCCGTAAAAGTTAC
Organism: Streptomyces sp. NPDC005423; assembly: GCF_040606415.1. Taxonomy (NCBI): domain Bacteria; kingdom Bacillati; phylum Actinomycetota; class Actinomycetes; order Kitasatosporales; family Streptomycetaceae; genus Streptomyces; species Streptomyces sp. NPDC005423. The sequence continues at coordinate 100,712 of NZ_JBEXET010000025.1, forward strand.
ATCGATGTGTGAGGGCGAGATGGCTACTACCCAGCAGATCAGCGCACTGATCGAAAAAACCTTCGACGTAGGAGACGCGGAGCTCTCCGGAGCAACTGACTTTGAATCGCTGGAATTCGACTCGCTCGTCCTCGTCGAGCTGGCAGTGATCCTCACGCGCGATTACGGCGTCGAGATCACCGATGAGGAGCTGGCCGAGGCCGAAACCATCGAGGCGACCGCCGCTCTGGTGAACAGCAAGAGCCGCACGCTCACGGCCTGACGGGTACACAGATGACACCTATCTGGGCGGGGTGGGCAGCATGTCCTCCCGCTCAGATGCAATCGGAAGTATTCGCTATGAACCTCACGAGGTACGCCACTCGTGCCGCAGCCTTCTTCGACGTTGACGGCACCCTGCTCAATGCCACCACTATGTTCGAGTTGCTCACTCACCATCTAACTGCCCGTGGGCGCCCCGGGGAGTATTCGCTCTTCAGGAAACGGCTCGACGACATGGCGCGTGCCGGCGCGGACAGGACCCAACGATGCCGTGCCTACTATGAAATGTACGAGGGCGTACCGGTCTCTTCGGTCGCCGAAGAGGGAGCCCAGTGGTTCGCTGGCAGGGCCGGTCGTCCGCGATTCTTCATCGAGTCAGCCCTCGCCGAGTTCCGTTCTCACGCTGCCGCTGGGCATCTGATGGTGCTCGTTTCGGGTTCGTTCGCAGCATGCTTGAACCCCATCGCAGAGCATCTCGGGGCTGACGTTCTGCTCTGCTCCCGCCCCGAGGTAAGGGCTGGAGTGTTCACTGGCGCGATCGACACTCCGATGATCGGCGCGGCCAAAGCGGACGCGGTACGCCGCCTGGCTGACGAGCATCGTCTGGACCTGGAGCAGAGCTTCGCCTACGGCGACCACATCTCAGACGTTCCCTACATGGAGATGGTCGGGCATCCCGTCGTCGTGGGCAGCGACGCCGAGATGATCGGCCACGCGGCTGAGTGCGGGTGGTCCCGCCTAGCGGCCGGCGGGGAACAGATGTGCTCCACAGAAAGGGCGCGGCAGTGACAACGGTGCAGCACAGGGCTCTGCGGGTCGCCCTCGTCGGCGCCTACGGCAACGGCAAGACCACCCTGACGACGCAACTCGCGCAGACCACACATCTACCGCGGACGCACGGCATGGCCATGCGCGATCCCCTGGGAGGAGCGGGAAAGTCTCTGGAAGACTGCACCGAAGCGGAGTTGCTGCAGCTGACTGTGCGCCGGTTCACCGAGCGGCGGGTAGGCGAGGCTCTCCTCCCCCAGGGTTTCATCTCGGACGGATCTGTTCTCCACGAGTGGGTGTATGCGAAGGTACGCTTGGCGCTCGGGCGGTTTCCCGCTGAAAATGCGCGCCTTCCATCCGTCCGGAGGTCCGGGGCGCTGGCAGCTTTCGAGGAGGTTGCCGACCAGATCGGGCACTTGGCGACAGCTCATGCCCAGGAGAGCTACGACCTGGTGGTGCACGTCCCGGCAGAAGGGCCGCTGGCCGACTTGCCTCGGCCCATCAGTGAAGCCTTCCGGGCGATCTCAGATCAGCTGCTCCTGGAGGCTCTGGGCCAGGCGGATGTGCCGGTCCACATCGTCACGGGAACTCTTCAGGAGCGTCTTGAGGAGTGCCACCGTCTAGTGGCCGCCTGCCCGTCATCGTACCGTTCGGCCCCCTGACCTTCCGGGACACTCCGATCGGTGCACAGCGCCACAGGCGCAGTCTGCGCACTGCGCGGCGGCCGGGCGGGCCGTCGCGCAGTTGGCCTGCCTGAGCCGTCGGACCTGTGACGGGCCGGCCCCCGGCGGGTGGCTCGGCCCGTCCTGCAGGGTGGCGGTGTGCTCGGCTAGAAGACGGGTCAGGCTGCCGCCGCTGAGGCAAGGCGCTGTTCCGGGTGCGCGATGAGCCGCCAGGCGCCGAGGGCGCCCAGCAGGTAGGCGATGGCGACGGCGAGGAAGCACCGGGCGGCAGCGTGGTTCCAGTCCGCGATGGAGTTCAGGATGACACCCATGACCGCGATGCCGACGAGCGAGCCGATCTGACGGTTGGCGTTGAGCACGGAGCCGGCCACGTTGGCGTGCTCAGGGCCGGCGGCATCGACGAGCGCCGCTGTCATGCCCGGCGAGATGATGCCCGCCCCGATGTTCGCCACGCCCACGGCGACGGCCAGTACCCAGTAGGGCGTGCCGGAGGAGATGGTGACCATCGTCAGGGAGGCGACTCCAGCGAGCAGCAGGAACGTCGTCAGCAGCATGCCGTTGGAGAACCGGGCAGAGATGCGTGAGTAGACGATGTTCGCCACGGGGAAAAAGATGGTCATCGGGAGCAGTTCCAGGCCTGCCTCGAATGGTGATGCCCCGCGGGCGTGCTGAAGGTAGAGCCCGAGCATGAACGTCGAGCCGAAGAGGGCGAAGTTGAAGAGGAAGCCGACGATGTTGGCGCCGGCAAAGCCTGAATGGCGAAAGAGCAGCCACGGCATCACGAGATTGGTCGCGCGCCGCTCGCGGATGACGAGGGCGGCCGCGGCCACGACGGCGACCGCGTAGGCGGCGGTCACCGGCCCGGCTGCCCAACCCAGTTGGGGGCCTTCGATCAGGGCGAAGCTGATGGCGGCGAGGAGCAGGATCCAGGTGATGTGGCCGGGAACGGCAAGGCGCGTGGCGCGGGTCTCGACGGGTGCAATGTAACGGTTGGTCATATACATGCCGAGTACGCCGATCGGCAGGTTCAACAGGAAGATGGACTCCCAGCCGAAGGCACTCACCATCAGGCCGCCGATCGTGGGGCCCAGCCCGGAGGAGGTGGCCACGATCGCCGACCACAGGCCCAGCATCTTCGTGCGCTGGCGCTTCTCCGGGAAAGATAAGACCAGCAGGGACAGGGAGCTGGGCATGAACAGGGCTGCACCGGCGCCCTGGACGAAGCGGGCGGCGATCAACGTTTCGGGGTTGGGCGCCAGGGCGCACGCGAGGGAGGCGACGAAGAAGACACCCATCCCCCACAGGTAGATCTTTTTCGCACCGATCCTGTTGGCCAGTCCGCCGGCGAGCATCAGGAGCGAGGCGAAGGTCAGTACGTAGCCGTCGACGATCCACGTGAGCTGCGTCAGGGTGGTCTGCAGTTTTTCCTGGATGGTGGCGCCGGCGACGTTGACCACGGTGACATCCAGGGTCGCCATGACGAAGCCGGTGGCCAGTGCTGTGATCTTCAAGCCGCTTGACACCTCACGCTTCCCTGGCGCAGGCGCGGGTGTCACTCCGGTCTGGACTGAAGTCATCTTTACTACTCCTGCAGAGGTCGGGGGATGTGCCCGCGGAGGGGCCGGGGGGGGCGACCGCCCAACTGCAGTCCCCATGGGCTGGCTTGGGCCTTGCCGAACACCTACGTGACCACTGAACTCCATACGTTGACGACTGTCAACGTATGACGCTCATCAACGTATTACAGATGTCGTAGTATGGTGGAGAAATCCGAGGAGGTGGGCAACCGTGACCGTACGGACCGCCACAGAACGCATCACGGATCATCCCGACGCGAGCGCCATGACCCTGCAGGGCGTTCTGGAAGCGCTCGTGGACCCGGTCCGCCGCAGCATCGTGCGCCAACTCGCGCAGGCTTCAAGTGATATGGCCTGCGGCACCTTCGACATCTCGGTGTCTCGCTCCACCGGCACCCATCACTTCAAGGTCTTGCGTCACGCCGGCGTCATCCGCCAGTACTACGTCGGTACCTCACGCATGAACGAGCTTCGTGCCGACGACCTCGCGCGGCGTTTTCCCGGGCTGCTCGCCGCCGTCGTCAGCGCGTCGGCGGCCACGGAGCACTGAACAGGGCCTGCGGCCCCGCCAGCCGGTCGGATCCTGCGTCCCATGCGGGCAGAACGCCACAGCGCATTCAGCAGCTGGCGCATGGCCGGCTCGTCGGCGAAGCTCGCCGACGGGCTCCCGCCGTCGCGGATGTCCTCCCCAAGCGCCGCATTCTGGGCCGCTGTTTCGCAGAAGACGTGTTTGCCTGCCTCAAGAGCCGTGGCCACCAGCTCCCCATGGCGGGGAACCTTGACGACGACCGCCACGGCCTCGACGTCGGGATGCGGGCGGTTTCTCGCACGCCGCCCTGGCGCGTGATGCCGACGGCGACGACCTCGCACTGAGGAAGCGTCAGTAAGGCGGCCAGGTGAGCTGCCGCCGCGCAGCGACCGTTGGTCTGGGAGGCAGGGGCCCGCCCCAGAGTAGGTCGTGTCCCCCGACTCCGGTGGGCATGAAGGACGTCGTCGATGTTCGTGGACTCATGACGCGGCATTCATGAGCACCCCGCACTGCTGCTTCCTGACCTGGTTACGGGGTGGAGAGAGCACGGTCCTGGTGGACGCCGGGCCGTCCACCAGAGCGGGCTGACCGGTCTACGGAATGAGCTGCGGGAAGAGGTCGCGGTTGCCGCGGTACCAGTCGACTGCTTCGTAGAGGCGCTTGGTGGAGCCGTTGAAGCGGGGGGCCACGTAGCGGACCAGGAGGTCGTAGCTCCGCTTGGTCTTCTCCCAGTCGGCCCAATCCTGTGCGTAGACGAGCAGGGTGCCGAAACCCCCGACTTCCTCGCGCAGCCGCTGGATCCCGCCGACCACATCGTCCACGGAGCCCACCAGCACGCTGCCGGCCTCGATGGCAGCCTCCAGGGCCTGTGCCCGGTCGACTCCCGGCACGCTCACGTCCAGGCCGCGGATATCGCCCCAGTATCCGTAGGCCCAGCGGTCGTAGCCCTCGCGGACGTCGCGCAGCGCCTGTTCGCGAGTCTCGGCCACATAGACGGGCAGGGTGATACGCCAGTTCTTGCGGTCGACGGTCTTCCCGTGTTCGGCCGCAGACTCCTCCGCGTAGGCCCACTGGGTGCGCATGTCAGGGCGGGGGTGCCCCGGCCGTGGCGCGCCGAACGAAACCGTACTGATGCCGTGGCGCCCGGCCAGTCGCATGCTGTTGCCGGAGGCCACGCTGGCGGCGGCGATCTCCAGCCCCTCCGGACGATAGGGCGACAGCTGGAGTTTGGCGTCCTGCAAGGTGAACCATGAGGTCTTCTTCGTCACTCGCTCCTCGCCATTGACGAGTTCGACGACCGCTTCCAGTGCCTCCCCGAAGGAGCCGCGCAGTTCGCTCATCTCACGGCCGATCATGCGGGCATCCGTGGGGATGCCTCCGGCGCCCACGCCCAGGACGAAGCGGCCCCGGGTCAGATGGTCGAGATGCACGGCGCGGCTGGCCACCATGAAGGGATGGTGGTAGGGAAGCGTGGTCACCCCGGTTGCCAGGGTGATGCGGCTGGTGCGGCTCGCCGCTGCCGCAACGATCAGTTCGGGGCTGCCGATCGTGTTCCAGCCCATCGAGTGATGCTCGCCGACCCAGAATTCTTTGTATCCCAGCCGATCGAGATGCTCAGCCAGTTCGAGGTCACGCTCAAACTGCAGAGTGGGGTCTTCGCCCATGGGGTGCATGGGCGACAGAAAGGCGCCGAATTCAAGGTGTTCGGGGTACACGAATCCCTCCAAGGAAAGATATCGGTCAGGACGCTATGCGGTGCTGTCGGTCGGGAGCACCGTCAGATTCCACGGATGCACACTCCGCGAGTATGGTCACGAGACACGCGAAGAACGCATTCTTCGATTCCACGGAGTCGCGCGTGAAGAAGTGGCCACCTGGCATATGGTGAACGCGGCAGCCGACTTGGGTGTGCAGTTCCCAGGCGGCAGCCTCGGCCGCCGTCACCATCTCGTCGCCCTTCCCTGCGAAGACCTCGATGGGACAGGACAGTGGACGGCTTTCGGCCGTTGGGGAGCCGACGTCCTCACTGGCCGGTAGGGGCACGGCGGCGTCGCAGATTCCCAGATGTGTTCGGAGCCGTGTCACCGCGGTTCGTTCCAGCACCTCGCGCACCGCGCGGGAGCGGTACGCGGGGTCGGCCGGCAGGAGTGCGCGCAACTCCTCGTCCGCGAGGCGAGTTGCCCCTGCCAGCCGGTGAGGCAGATGTGGCCCCGGATAGGCGCCGACGAGCAGCCGCTCAGGCAGTGGCAGAGCGAGCTTCTGCCGCAGGCGCGTCACCTGGTAGGCGACCAACGCCCCCATGCTGTGTCCGTAGAAGACATGAGGCGTGCCGGTCCACGGATTTATTTCGTCGTTGACGCTCTGGATCAGTCGCGTCACGTCCGGGGACCCGGCTCCTCGCTTCGCATGTGGCACAACTTCATCATGTGGCAGCCTGACGGGAACTACTTCGGCCAGGTCCCCCAGCTTTCGCTGCCATCCCAGGAAAGCCGACTTCTCATGGCCGCCCGCATGATGGAAACAGAAAAGGCGCAGTGGTTCAACAGAGCTCTTCGCGGCCTTCGCGATGGCCTCCGTGAGGCTGGTCGATACCATGCAACGAACATATTCTTATGGCGCGCACGGTAAAAGAGTCAGCTTCTCCTAGCAGTGGCACCACTAGGTTTGAGGAGAGGGGGTGGGACAACACCCCTGGCCGGAAACACCTTTGGTCTACAGCCACTCAACATCCGTTGCTGGGGGTTGCCGAGTGACGGGGGTGCTCCACGCCCGCTCCCCCGGCAGATGCTCCCCAACTCGCCAGGGGAGGCGCATGTTCACCGTATGCCCTTGACCGCACGAGTGTCTGAGCCTGCCGACATCCCAAGAGACCTTCCCGCAGGTATATTTTCCCAGTCGGCCCGCCCGCAGGTCTGAGGGGCGAGGCACATCCCCTGGCAAACGTGCCGTTCGAAGTCCCCTCCCCCCTTATCCGGGGCGGCCAACCCACGCTCGAGAGGTCCGATGCACCACAAGCTGCTGTCGCCATCCCCGACCCGCCCGGTTCGCCCGAGTCGGCTGGCCTTCTTCGACCTGGACGAGACCCTCCTCTCGGGCAAAAGCATGATCGACTTTCTCTGCAACGCCCCGGAGAGTTTATGGACACCTGGTAAAGAGGGTGCTCCTGGGCCAGGACGGACGCGCGGACAGGCCGGCCTCGAGAAGCTGGCGGACCTGAGCAGACGGGGAGCCGATAGGGCCGAGATGAACCGCGCGTACTACCAGCTCTATGCGGGCGTCGCTCTCTCCAGCCTCCGGGCAGCTGGGCAGGCTTGGTACACGGACTTCACATCCCGCCCCGAACCCTACGTCTCGGCCGGCGTCGCAGCATTGGCGGAACACCGCCGTGCTGGGCACACCGTGGTGCTGGTCTCCGGTTCCGCTCACCCGTTCGTCGATCCCGCAGCGGAGGCCTTGCACGCCGAGTTGGCGCTGTGCACGGAACTGGAGGTCGACGACAAAGGCCTCCTCACCGGCCGCGTGACACGTACGATGATCGGCGCCGACAAAGCCCGGGCGGTCACCGAGCTGAGAGAGCGCCATGGTCTGGCAGCCGAGGACTGCTTCGCCTACGGGGACCACGCAAGCGATCTCGCCATGCTGCGAGCGGTGGGCACCGCAATCGTCGTGGGCGAGGATCCCGTACTGCTCCGACACGCCCGACAGGAGGGCTGGTCGGTACTCCCCGGCACAGCCGGCCACGGTCGCGGGGACGTCGGCCCCGCCGCAGACGTCGAAAGTGATCACTGCCTCCACGAGTAAGACGACGTTTCCTTTGGCGGGTGATGTCGTTGTGTTGGTATGACGAGTCTTGCTGAGCATCTGGTCTCGGATGAGTTGTGGGAGTTGTTTCGGCGGGTGGTGCCGGAGACTGTGGTGGTGCGTCCGCAGGGCGGAGGCCGTCGGCGGGCCGGGGACCGCGAGTGCCTGACCGCGATCGTGTTCGTGGCCACGTCTGGGTGCTCCTGGCGGCAGTTGCCGCCGGTGTTCGGTCCGGCCTGGCCCACCGTCTACCGACGTTTTGCGCGGTGGAGTCAGCAGCGTGTCTGGGCCCGACTGCACCGCGTCATCCTTGACGAACTCGGTGCTCAGGGAGGATTGGACTGGTCACGATTCGCTGTTGACTCCGTCAGTGTCCGCGCCCTCAAAGGGGGCAGTTGACCGGACCGAATCCGACCGACCGCGGCAAGTTGGGATCGAAAATCCATCTCGTCGTCGATCGTGCCGGCCTGCCCGTCTCTGTCGCCAACACCCACGACAGCGTGGCCCTGCAGCCCCTGGTCATGGGGATCCCGCCCGTCCGCAGCCCCCGCGGACCGCGGCGTCGCCGCCCGGCAAAGCTCCACGGCGACAAGGGCTACGACTATCCCTACCTGCGGCGATGGCTCCGCGAGCGGAACATCGTTCCTCGCATCGCCCGCCACGGCGTCGAGAACTCACAACGACTGGGCCAACACCGCTGGGTGGTCGAGCGCACCATGTCCTGACTCGGCGGATGCCGCCGCCTCCACCGACGCTACGAACGCAAGGCCGAACACTTCCTGGCCTTCACCGCCCTCGCCACCAGCCTCATCAACCACCGCAGACTCACCAAGTGAAACGACGTCTAAAGGCATTTCCGTGGCGCGGCATCAAGGAGCGCTCCGCCAGCTTGAGCGTTCAAAGCCGGACCAGGCAAAGACTTTCTCCCCGGCCCCGGGGGCTGAAGGGTGGCGCTGGCGCCTCCGCGCCACGGCTCAGCGTTGCGCATCGAAGCCTGAGCACGCCGCCAAGCCGAGCGGGCCGCACCCGCAATGCAGTCGGCCCGCAGTCCCTGCCCGCATCCCCGGGGCGGTATCCCGCACTGCGGACAGCGCGGTTTTCGCCCAGAACCCCACCAGGTAACATTCTCTGAGGTATGTTACGCGGGGGAGCCGCTTGCATCACCGAGAGGAACTCGACGTTGATCAAACAAGCGAGAGCCATCCGGACCCGAGACCAGATCATGGACGCCGCTGCCGAAGAGTTCGCCCTACATGGCTACGCCGCAACCAACCTCGCAATCGTCGCCACCCGCTCGGGTATGACCAAGGGGGCGCTTTACGGTCACTTCGCTTCGAAGAGAGCGCTCGCTGATGCGCTGGTCAGTGAGTCGGCGCAGACGTGGGCCACCCTGGATCGCTCCGGAGCCGCGAACGAGCTGTCCCTGAAGGAACTCGCCCTGGCCGTCGGTCGTCAGATGAAGAGCGACACCCGTTTCCGCGCCACGGTCCGGCTGGCCGCCGACTGCACCCGGACCACAGGAGGCGCTCCCGAACTGCTCGCTCACATCCGCCGCGAGATCACAGCCGCGGCGGACCGAGCGCGCCAGGAGGCTCCCCAGTCGTCACCGTTGGCCGCCCAGTCACCGCAGATCGTTGCCCATCTGCTTCTGACGGTCGCATACGGGCTGACCTTCGTGTCGGAGCAAGGTTTTGACGGCCGGCAGCATGATGCAGGTGACGAGGTCTGGCAGCTGGTACTCGGCTCGCTGGGGCTCTGTGAGACCGCTCAGGTGGCTTTGTAGGTCACTTTCAGCTTCTCGCCCGTGCGCTACGCCGCTGTGGCGTTGTCCCGCTCCAGTGCCGCGCGCAGCCATTCGTCCGCAGCGCCGGGGGTCGGCTCCGGCCGGCCGCCCGGCGGTGTGAGCACCACGGCCGTCAGCTCCCAGTACCGGTCCAGACGCGGGCCGGCCGCGAGCCGCGCGGCCAGCAGGCGGCGGAACGGCCGGGTGTCCCGGCTGCCGTACGCGCTCCCGTACGCCGCCACGTAGGCGTCCAGTGCCTCGCCCGGGTGCGGATCCCGTGCCTGGCGCAGTCGCGGGCCCGCGAGCTCGAACGCCTCGTTGAGGCCCGCGTACAGCGCGGCCGCCCCGGGGGCGCCGGCCACCCGGTGCACCTCCGGCTGAGGCCGCCGGCCACCCGGGCAGGGTGCCGTGGTCATCGCGTGCAGCCGGGCGAAGGCGAGCACCTGCGCCGGGTCCGGCTCGTCGGGGGGCTGGGGAACGGCCACTTCCAGAAACGCCGACGTCGCCCGGGCCGGCATCCGAGGCGGCAGCCAGGCACGCCAGAACCGGGCCAGCGGCGCCGTGCTCGGCGGGACGTTCACCGCGCCGATCAGTCGCAGCCGGTCCGCCTGCTCCGCGGGCGGACACTCCCGCACCAGCCGCAGCGCCGCCTCCCGCCAGCGCAACGCCTTCAGTTCACCGCCCAGCTCGCGCAGGCGGACCGCGACGGCGTCCTCCAGCACACCGCCCGCCGCGCCCTCGTCCTCAAGGACCCGGCGCACTTCGGGCAGCGGCAGACCCAGGGCGCGCAGGGAACGGATCAGTCGCAGCCGCTCCAACGCCTGATGGCCGTAGCGGCGGTGCCCGCCGCCGCTGCGGGAGGTCTCGGGCAGCAGACCGCGGTCGGAGTAGAAGCGGACCGTTTTCACGGTGGCACCCGCGCGCGCGGCGAGCTCACCGATGCTCAAGGAAACCTCGTGCGACGACAGTTGAACCTCCCTCTGGGGGAGTTCCTACGGTATCCGCGCACGCGGTCCCTCCTGCTTCCGGGTCCGCGGGCCTGGACGTACGCGACCGGCGTGACGTCAGGTGCGACCCGAGGAGACAGTCATGACCGTGTTCATTCTGGTGGCGGGCGTGTTCACCGGCGCTGGTGTGTGGCAGGAGACAGCCGCGCGGTTGGCCGCTGCGGGCGGCGAGGCGTACGCGGTCCCGCTCACCGGGGTCGATGCGGGCCGCCCCGCCGCCTCGGCCGGTGTGGGGCTGGAGACGCACATCGAGGACGTGATCGCGGCGATCGACGCGGTGGGCGCGGCGCCCGGCCGGGAGATCGTGCTCGTCGGCCACGACTACGGCATCCATCCGGTGCTCGGTGCCGCCGACCGGCGGCCTCAGCACGTCGCCCGCGTCGTGTACCTGGACTGCGGGATGCCGCGGAACGGTGTCCCGGCCCTGGCCGCCGTACCGGACCAGGTCCTGCGCGCGCAGTTGACCGACCGAGCCCAACGCGACGAATTGGAGGGCGAGTTGGCCCCGCCCTCCGGTGCCGGGTGGCAGCGCTGGGGCAGTACCGCGGGCCTCTCCGTCGCGGCGCTGGAGCGGCTCGGCGCCCTTGCCGCGCCGCAGCCGCTGGGCACTTTGCTCCAGCCGTTGCGGCTGACCGGAGCGGCTGCCGCGGTGCCCTCCACCGGGGTGCTGTGCACCCGTAACGGCGTCAGCGTCGACGTGGTGCAACAGCTCGCCGATCTCGGCGACCCCGTGATGGCGGCCCTGGCCGACCCTCGTGTCACCTTCTTCGAACTGCCCACCGGACACTGGCCGATGCTGTCCTGCCCCGCCGCGCTGGCGGACGTCCTGCTGCGGGCCGCGGCCGGCGAGGGGCGCCGTCTTCGACCGGTCGGCGCCGCCGCGACGCCCGCGCACCTGCGGCCGTTCCCCCTGGAGGTGCCCGAGCTGCCCCGGGACCGCCGGGACCATGTCGACCTGTACATCTCTGACGCCAAGGGCCCGCGCCCGGCCGTGGTCTTCGTGCACGGCGGCCCGGTGCCCGCCGGAGCCCGGCCGGCCCCGCGCGACTGGCCGACCCTGGTGGGGTACGCCCGCCTGGCGGCCGCCGAGGGCCTGGCCGGCGTGACCCTGAACCACCGGTTGCACGATGTCGGCGACTTCGAACGCGCCGCCGCGGACGTCGCCGCCGCCGTGGAACTGGTACGGGCCGATCCCCGGGTGGACGCCGACCGGGTCGCCCTGTGGTTCTTCTCCGGCGGGGGCCTGCTCACCGCGGACTGGCTGAGGGAGCCCCCCGCCTGGCTGCGCTGCCTGGCCGCCACCTACCCGATCCTGGCGCCGCTGCCCAACTGGGGGCTCTCCGACGGCCGGTTCCACCCGGTCGGTGCCCTCGCGCAGGCGGGCGCCCTGCCCGTCGTCCTTCTCCGTGCGGGGCGCGAGACACCCGAGATCGCCGCCACCGTAGAGGCGTTCGTGACCGCGTCCAAGGAGTGCGGGGCGCACCTCGAACTGGTCGACGTCCCCAACGGCCGCCACGGCTTCGAGACCCTCGATGCCACCGAGGAGACCCGCTCGGCCCTGCGCCACGCGATGCGTTCGGTGGTGACCCACCTGACCGGCTGAGATCCGGGCCGCGCGCCGTGGCCCCGCCGATGGGAGTCGACCTGCCGAACTGGAGAGCAGGCACCACACCTCACATGGCCCCGCGCCGGGGCGAACGGGGCGTGCGGCAGGCCGAGTTCACGGGGCCGCCCGGCACCGAAGAGGGCCGGGCGGCGGACGATCCGGACGCTGCTGGTCATGGCCGACGACAAGGAAACAGAGGGCGCTAGGGTCACCCCATGCCACGTACTGACAGGGCGTCGCGGGTGATCGCCGCGCCACTTGAACGCGTCTGGGACGCTCTGATCGATCCCGGGGCGCTCCTGGCATGGCTCCCGCCCGGTGGGATGACCGGCAGGTTCGAGCGATTCGATGCCCGGCCGGGCGGCTCGTACCTGCTGGTGCTGACCTACCGCGACCCGTCCGGCGCACCGGGCAAGGCGACCGCGGATTCCGACATCGTCGAGGGGCGCTTCGTCGAGGTCGTCCCCGGCGAACGGGTCGTGCAGGCGGTGGAGTTCGTCTCCGAGGACCCCGCCTACGCCGGCACCATGACCATGACCTGGGAGGTCAGCGCCGCCGGTGCGGGGACACGTGTGGACATCACCGCGGAGGGCGTCCCGGACGGTATCTCCGCGGAGGACCACGCTGCCGGGCTCAGCTCCTCGCTGGCGAACCTCGCCGCCTACGCGGAGCGGTGACCCTCGCCGCGTGGCGGGCCGGCAGCCGCCCGGCGCTGCCGTTCTCCTGGCCGCGACAGCACACGGTCACGGTCAGGAGAACACCCAGGCGGGCGGAGACGGCCGGGTCCGCGAGTCACCGTCACGGGGGGATCTCCGGCTCGCTCAGTTCCTCTTGAGGAAGTCCCGCAGGGTGTCGGCGAATTCGCGGGGGGACTCGAAGAAGGCGAAGTGGGCCCCGCCTTCTTCCCGGTTCAGGATGCGCAGTTCGGCGTCAGGGGTGTGGGCGGCCGTCCATGCCTGGGAAGCGGGTGCGACGTGGCTGACCTCACCGCCGATGACCAGCGTCGGCACGGGAATGCGGGGAGGGACGTCCCGCCAGTCCTGCATGACGTGGTCCAGCAGGAGACGGGCGCCCCAGGGCATCGGCAGGAGGAGGTTCTGCGCGTAGAGCCACTCCAGGTCCTGCGCGGGGATGTCCTTGGTGAGCATGGAGGTCAGGAAGTCGTGCCTGGCCTTCCCGGCGTCCGCCAAGAGCATCGAGCGGGCGAACGCGGCGGCACCGTCGTAGTCGAGGATGGCGCCGAACTGTGCCGCGTCGGCCGGGTCCAGCCAGGGCAGGACGGTGCAGGCGACGGGCTGGTCGACGATGACCAGCGAGCGGACGCGGTCGGGCCCGAAGAGTTCGAGGTGGGACCAGAGCACCGAGGCGCCCATGGAGTGGCCCAGGAGATGGGCCCGGCCGATGCCGAGATGGGTGAGGAGCTGGTCGAGGTCGGCGGCGAGCGTGGCGACGCGGGCGCCGTTGTCGGTGCGGCCGGAGATCCCGTGGTTGCGCATGTCGTAGGTAATGACGCGCCGCTCGGGGCGGAGCAGGGGAAGCAGCCGGTCGAAGGTCGCCTGGGACTGGGACCAGCCGTGCAGCAGCACCAGGGGTATGCCCTGGCCGCCGGTGTCCCGGTAGGCCAGGGCGCATCCGTCACGGGTGGTGAAGGTCGCGGTGGCGGGGGCGGTGTCCATCGGTACGGCCTTTCGTGCTGCGGACGAGGGGGCACTAGGTACGGATCGGCTCGTCCATGAGCGTCATCATCGTCAGGCCGATATGCAGTGCGAGCCTGGTGGTGCCGTCGGCCAGGTCGAGGCCGGTCAACTCGGTGATCCTACTCAGCCGGTAGTACAGCGTGGTGCGGTGGATGTGCAGGTCATCGGCGGCGGCGGGACCGGAGCCCGCGCGGGCGAGGTAGGCGCTGACGGTCCGCAGGAACAGTCCGTCGGGGTCGGCGGCGCGCAGCAGTTGCAGTTCGTGGGGCAGCAGGGCGGGGGTCAGCTGATCGGCCGGGATCATCAGGAGCGGGCCGAGCGGGCCGAGTTCGCTCCAGGCCGTGACCGGGCAGGGCGGGAGGGCCCGGGTGCGGCAGGCCAGCCGGGCCTGGGCCGCGCTGTCGGCGGCGTGGATCAGTCCCGGCACGGTGGAGCCGATGCCGGCGGTGCAGCGGAATCGTCCCGCCGCCAGGTCCGCGCTGCGTTTGATCATCGCCTCGGCGTGCTCCTTGAGGACGGAGAGGTCAGGGATGTCCCGGGAGCCCAGGAGCAGTAGTCCCATGTCGTCGCAGACGGTGCTCAGGACCGCGGCGCGGCGCAGCCGGGGTTCCGTGGCGACCGCGTTGCGCAGGGCGACCTCGACGTGTTTGGCGCCGGCGTTGTCCGTGGCCCGGGTGCAGGTCAGTTCGATGGCGGTGACGTGGGTGAACCGCTCGGCACGGTCGCCGGCGGTGAGTTCGGCGGTGGCCCGGCGCCGGGCGACGGGGTCGGAGCTGATCAGGTCGAGCACGGTGAGTTCCTGCACCGCGGGGTCGATGGCCTGGTGCTCGCGCCGGGCCACCAGCAGCGCCGCGACGGTGTCGCTCACGTCCTTGATCGCGGCTTTCTCGTCGGCTTTCAGGGAGCCGTCGGCGTCGATGACGACGAGGAGGCCCACCGGTTCGCCGCGCCAGCGCACGGGCTGGCAGTACCTGGCCCGCATGCCCAGTTCCCGGTTGGCGGGCACCACGCCGGCTTTGGTCCAGGTGGCGGTGCCGCTGGCCAGCATGTACCCGACCGCTTTGCTGTCGGCTTGGCGCCGTAGCACCGCCGTGACCCGGATCGCGTCCTCGTCGCCGAAGTGAGCGCTGTAGTACAGCGCCCGTACCTCCGGATCGTTGATGGCCACCGAACGGCGCAACCGGCGCGACAGCCGGTCCACGAGTACTTGCACATCGTCGTCCCCTGTCGCCACCCGGCCATCCTACAAAAGTAGGAAGACCGTCCGCTGACGCTCGTCCGCCGGGGGAGGAAGAGCGGCAGCGCTGCTGGCAGAGTGGTGAGTGCCGGCAGGAACGGCGCCCACCACAGGCCCTGTCGCTCATCACCAGTCGAAACGACGCGCTCGCGACGGCGTCCTTCCATGCCGCTCACCGCCGACAGCAGGAGACGTTCCATGCCGCACATCACGACCACCGACGGCACGCAGATCTACTACAAGGACTGGGGCACGGGCCGGCCGGTCGTCCTCAGCCACGGCTGGCCGCTGAACTCCGACTCGTGGGAGGCGCAGATGCTCTTCCTGGCCGAGAACGGGTTCCGTGTCATCGCCCACGACCGCCGGGGCCACGGCCGCTCCACCCAGACGTGGCACGGCAACGAGATGGACACCTACGCCGACGACCTGGCCGCCCTGATCGACGCCCTGGACCTGAACGGCGTCAGCCTGGTCGGCTTCTCCACCGGCGGCGGCGAGGTGGCCCGTTACATCGGCCGGCACGGCAGCGCCCGGGTCGCCAAGGCGGTGCTGGTCTCCTCCGTGCCGCCGCTCATGCTCAAGACGCCCGACAACCCCGGCGGGGTGGACATCGAGGTGTTCGACGGTCTGCGGGCCGGGTCGCTGACCGACCGCTCCCAGCTGTACAAGGACCTGGCCGCGGGACCGTTCTTCGGCAACAACCGGGACGGGCAGTCGGCCTCCCAGGGCATGCAGGACGCGTTCTGGCGCCAGGGCATGCAGGCCGGCCACCGCAACGCCTACGAGAGCATCGCCGCGTTCTCGGCGACCGACTTCCGCGCCGACCTGGCCAAGTTCGACGTCCCCACCCTGGTGATCCACGGCGACGACGACCAGGTGGTGCCGTTCGAGGTCGGCGGAAAGGCATCGGCGGCCCTGATCACCGGCGCCCGGCTCAAGGTCTACCCCGGTGCCCCCCACGGCATCACCGACACCCACAAGGACCAGCTCAACACCGACCTGCTGGAATTCCTCAAGAACTGACAGCCGCCCCGAAGACGCCGGCGGGCGGCACCGCCGGGGCCGCCCCCTCGTGGGGGCGGCCGGGTGCCATGAGACGCGGGCGGGTCTTCCTGTGGAGCCGGGTGTCGGTGGTCGTCACGGCTGCCGGCCTCCACGTCGATGGTGGCGGGCTTGTCGTGGCGGCACGGCACCGGCCTCGGCCGGAGCCCCGGTTCAGGGCACGAGGGCATCGAGATCGACGTCGAGAGCGAAGGGCACCGAGAGCCGCAGCCGGCCTCGGTGAATCCCGGTGGGCACATAGGTGCGCGTCATGTCGTCGAGTTCGTAGGTGTGAACAGTGGGGGATCCGGCCTCGTCCTCGATGCGCCAGAAGTGCGGGATCCTGCTCTGGGAGTACTTGAAGGGCTTCAGCGAACGGTCACGGTCTTCCGACTCCTCGGAGACGACCTCGGCAACCAGGACGACGTCCTCGGGCGCGAACCAGGTGCGGTCCGGGTCGTAGGAGGCGGTGGTGACCAGGATGTCCGGTTCGGGACGGCTCTTCCTGTCGAGGCGAACAGTCATCTCCCGCTCGGCTTCGAACCCCGCAGGAGCCGCCTGACGCAGGGCGAAGGTCAGGTTCTCCACGATCCGGGCGTGCCAGGACCGCTGCGGCGACATCATGAAGATCAAGGCTCCGTCGATGAGTTCGGTGTGCCGCGGTGCCTGCGGTAGATGGTCAAGGTCGTCCGCCTCCCAGCCGCTCGGCCTCGGCGGAAGCATCCAGTCAGGAAGTTCGGCGGTCATAGCAGCTTCCTCCAGGCTCCTTCAAAAAACGGCCAAGGGGCCTTGATCCCGGAACGCAGCACAAGCCACGCAACAGGTGACACCTTACTGCGGCGGACGCGGCGGATCGGGTCGCCGCCGGGCCGGAGACGGCCGCTCGCAGGGCCTCCGCCGCCGGCCTGCTGGAGGAATTGACCGACGCCGTGGGCCCGTGGGCCGCGGGTTCCTGACGGCCTCCCGATGCGGTACCTCCTTCTCCGGGAGGTCGGCGCAGGGAGGGGAGACCTGCTTCTGCGTACCCGCCTCTCCTGCGGACCGGGTTCCCGCTGTCCCCGCTGTCCGGCCTCGGGGGTGTCCACTCGTTCGCCGGAGGCTCCGCGGGCGGACGGCGGGTCAGATGTCGGCCGTGTGCGGGGATGCGGGACGGCGGTGTTCGGCGTTGAGGCGCTGGGCTTCTTCGAGCTGGTCTTCGAGGATGATGATGCGGCAGGCGGCTTCGATGGGGGTGCCCTGG
>NZ_JBEXET010000026.1:0-116300 GCF_040606415.1 Streptomyces sp. NPDC005423
AAACGCCCGGTTACATTTCGAACCCGGAAGCTAAGCCTTACAGCGCCGATGGTACTGCAGGGGGGACCCTGTGGGAGAGTAGGACACCGCCGAACTCCTTTTAGATAGAGCTCTGGCTCTTGGGCATACAGCCCAAGAGCCAGAGCTTTTTTGCGTTGCGGTAGGGTCAGGGGGCATCGTCGGCTTATTTCCCACAGGAGGCCCCCGGGTGGAGGTCCAGGAGACCCGTGTCCAGACAGACCGGGTACTCACCATCCCGAACATCCTCAGCATGG
The DNA here is from genome assembly GCF_040606415.1 of Streptomyces sp. NPDC005423. Lineage (NCBI taxonomy): Bacteria > Bacillati > Actinomycetota > Actinomycetes > Kitasatosporales > Streptomycetaceae > Streptomyces > Streptomyces sp. NPDC005423. The sequence goes on from NZ_JBEXET010000026.1 coordinate 276, forward strand.
CGCGGCTCGTCGGGGTACCCGTTTTCCTCTGGCTGATCCTCCGGCCCGAGTTCGGCGGCCCCAAGAGCGACGGCTGGGCCCTGCTCGTACTGGCCTTGAGCGGGATCACCGACTACCTGGACGGCAAGCTCGCGCGGCGCTGGAACCAGATCAGCAGTCTCGGCCGGCTTCTCGATCCCGCAGCCGACCGGCTCTACATTCTCTCGACCCTGGTCGGGCTGACCTGGCGCGAGATCCTCCCCATCTGGTTGACCGCTCTACTGCTGGCGCGGGAGCTCGTCCTGCTGGTCATGGTGGGCATCCTCAGACGCCATGGCTATCCGCCGCCCCAGGTGAACTTCCTGGGGAAGGCCGCCACCTTCAACTTGATGTACGCGTTCCCGCTGTTGCTGCTCAGTGACGGAAGCGGATGGCTGCCGTCACTCGCTGCTGTTTTCGGATGGGCGTTCGCCGGATGGGGTACAACGCTCTACTGGTGGGCAGGAGTCCTGTACGTGGTTCAAGTCCGCCGGCTGATCCGTGCGGACGCCGCGGCCGACTGAGTCCGGCCGACTGGGCGCCAACAGTGGCTCGATGGCCCGCAACGGCAAAGTGCGGGACAATCTGTAGTGGTGAAGTCGGCTGGACCGTCATCTCTTAGAGGAGGACGCTTCCGACATGAAGGCCGTAGTGATGGCCGGAGGCGAAGGCACGCGCCTTCGCCCTATGACCTCGAGTATGCCCAAGCCGCTCCTGCCCGTGGTGAATCGCCCGATCATGGAGCACGTGCTGAGGCTGCTCAAAAGGCATGGGCTCAATGAGACCGTTGTCACAGTGCAGTTCCTGGCCTCGCTGGTCAAGAACTACTTCGGTGACGGCGAGGAGCTCGGCATGGAGCTCTCGTATGCCAATGAGGAGAAGCCACTCGGCACCGCCGGAAGCGTCAAGAACGCTGAAGAGGCGTTGAAGGACGATGCCTTCCTCGTCATCTCCGGTGATGCCCTGACCGACTTCGACCTCACCGAACTGATCAATTTCCACAAGGAGAAGGGCGCGCTCGTCACCGTCTGCCTGACGCGTGTGCCCAATCCGCTGGAATTCGGGATCACCATCGTCGACGAAGAGGGCAAGGTCGAGCGGTTCCTGGAGAAGCCGACCTGGGGTCAGGTCTTCTCGGACACTGTGAACACCGGCATCTACGTGATGGAGCCGGAAGTCTTCGACTACGTCGAGTCCGACGTGCCCGTCGACTGGTCCGGCGATGTCTTCCCGCAGTTGATGAAGGAAGGCAAGCCGGTCTACGGCTATATCGCCGAGGGCTACTGGGAGGACGTCGGCACCCACGAGAGCTATGTGAAGGCTCAGGCCGATGTCCTGGAGGGCAAGGTCGACGTCGAGATCGACGGTTTCGAGATCTCGCCTGGTGTCTGGGTGGCCGAGGGTGCCGAGGTGCACCCCGACGCGGTGCTGCGGGGCCCGCTCTACATCGGCGACTACGCCAAGGTGGAGGCCGGCGCCGAGATCCGTGAGCACACCGTCGTGGGCTCCAACGTCGTCGTGAAGACCGGGGCCTTCCTGCACAGAGCCGTGGTGCACGACAACGTGTACGTCGGACAGCACAGCAACTTGCGCGGCTGCGTGGTCGGGAAGAACACCGACATCATGCGGGCGGCCCGCATCGAGGACGGCGCGGTCATCGGTGACGAGTGCCTCATCGGTGAAGAATCGATCGTGCAGGGCAATGTGCGGGTCTACCCGTTCAAGACGATCGAGGCCGGCGCCTTCGTCAACACCTCCGTCATATGGGAGTCCAGGGGCCAGGCGCACCTCTTCGGTGCCCGTGGTGTCTCCGGAATCCTGAACGTGGAGATCACGCCGGAACTCGCGGTACGCCTCGCGGGTGCCTACGCGACGACCCTGAAGAAGGGGTCGACCGTCACGACGGCCCGCGACCACTCCCGTGGTGCCCGGGCGCTCAAGCGGGCGGTCATCTCCGCGCTCCAGGCGAGCGCCATCGACGTACGGGACCTGGAGAACGTACCGCTGCCTGTGGCACGGCAGCAGACCGCGCGGGGCAGTGCCGGCGGCATCATGATCCGGACCTCGCCCGGAGTGCCGGACTCCGTCGACATCATGTTCTTCGACGGGGACGGCGCGGACCTCTCGCAGGCGAGCCAGCGGAAGCTGGACCGGGTGTTCGCGCGGCAGGAGTACCGCCGCGCGTTCCCCGGTGAGATCGGGGACCTGCACTTCCCGGCCAGTGTCTTCGACTCGTACACCGGGTCGTTGCTGCGGAACGTGGATACGACCGGCATCGCCGAGTCCGGTCTCAAGGTCGTGGTGGACGCGTCGAACGGCAGTGCCGGGCTGGTGCTGCCCAGCCTGCTCGGCAAGCTCGGCGTGGACTCGCTCACCATCAATCCCGGTCTGGACGAGTCCAGGCCCACGGAGACGAGCGACTCGCGGCGGTCGGGGCTGGTGCGGCTCGGCGAGATCGTGGCGTCCGCGCGCGCGGCGTTCGGCGTGCGGTTCGACCCGGTCGGTGAGCGGCTGTCGCTCGTGGACGAGAAGGGCCGGATCGTCGAGGACGACCGGGCCCTGCTGGTGATGCTCGACCTGGTGGCCGCGGAGCGGCGCAGCGGGCGGGTGGCGTTGCCGGTGACCACGACGAGGATCGCCGAGCAGGTTGCGGCGTACCACGGCACACAGGTCGAGTGGACCACGACGTCGCCCGACGATCTGACCAGGGTCGGCCGCGACGAATCGACCATCTTCGGCGGGGACGGCAAGGCCGGCTTCATCATTCCGGAGTTCAGCAGCGTCTTCGACGGTACGGCGGCCTTCGTGCGGCTGATCGGGCTGGTGGCGCGGACGCAGCTCACGCTCAGCCAGATCGACGCGCGGATTCCGCGGGCGCACGTCCTCAAGCGGGACCTGGCGACTCCCTGGGCCGTCAAGGGACTTGTCATGCGACGGGTCGTGGAGGAGGCCGGAGACCGGTTCGTGGACACGACGGACGGTGTACGGGTCGTGGAGACCGACGGACGTTGGGTGATGGTGCTGCCCGACCCCGCCGAGGCGGTCACGCATCTGTGGGCCGAAGGCCCTGACGATGCCTCCGCGCAGGCCCTGTTGGACGAGTGGGCCGCGGTGGTGGACAGCGCGGGCCGGTAGACGAGGCGGTACGCGCGCGTGCCGGGCAGGTGTCCCTGAGGGGGCCTGTCCGGCACGCGCGCGGGGCCATTCGGAGGTAGCGGTCGCGACGTGCGACGATGTGCGGCATGCCGCAGCAGCCCCCCGTTCGGAGCACACCTACGCGCCCCTCGCGTCCGGACGCGTCCATGTCGCTGCTGACCAACGTCATGGACCACAGCCTCGACGACGGATACGCGGAGGCGGCGGCCCGCAAGACGGCGGAGGGTTCGGGCGGTCTGCCGAAGACCCTGCGGGCGAAGCTCGGCCTGGCCGCGGGACTGGTGCTCGCGGCCCTTGTCGTGACCGTCGGCGCGGCGCAGGCGCGGGTGGCCGCCCCGGTGGTGGCCAAGGAGCGCCAGGAGCTGATCGACCGTATCGACAAGGAGACTGCGTCGGCGGACACGTTGGAGAGCACGGTCGACAAGTTGCGCGACGACGTGAACGCGCGTCAGCGGGCGGCTCTCCGGACGAGCGGCGGCGGTGAGGGCACGGAACTGGTGGACCTGCTGTCGGGCGCCGTCGCGGTGCACGGCCCCGGCGTACGACTGGTCGTGAACGACGCGAAGGAGGCCACCTCCGGAGGTGGCGACAACCCGCGTGAGACGTCCGACTTCTCCGACATCGGGCGGGTGCGTGATCATGACATGCAGCGGGTCGTCAACGGTCTCTGGGCGGCGGGCGCCGAGGCCGTCTCCATCAACGGACAGCGGCTGACGGCACTTTCGGCGATCCGGGCCGCCGGTAACGCGATACTGGTCGACAACAAGCCGCTGGTGCCCCCCTACACGGTCCTCGCGGTGGGGGACGGCAAGCGGCTGAGCACCACGTTCCAGAACGGCGCCGACGGCCTGTATCTGCACGCCCTGGAGGAGGACTACGGGATCCGGGCCACCATCTCCGTGGTGGGCGACCTGCGGCTGCCGGCCGCACCGAGTGTGATCGTACGTACAGCACAGCCGAGATCTGAGAAGGGCACATCGTGATCGCCGTACTGGGCCTCATCGTGGGAGTGGTGGCCGGACTGTTGGTCCGGCCGGAGGTTCCTGCGGTCGTCGAGCCTTATCTGCCGATCGCCGTCGTGGCGGCCCTGGACGCCGTGTTCGGCGGGTTCCGGGCCATGCTGGACGGCATCTTCGACGACAAGGTCTTCGTGGTCTCCTTCCTGTCGAACGTGGTCGTGGCGGCCCTGATCGTGTTCCTGGGCGACAAGTTGGGCGTGGGCGCGCAGTTGTCGACGGGTGTCGTGGTCGTCCTCGGTATCCGGATCTTCTCCAACGCCGCGGCGATCCGTCGGCACGTGTTCCGGGCGTGAGGGCGATGAGTGATCAGAACGGGCCCCACGAGCACCGGCTGCGCAAGGAGTTGCCCGAAGAGGTGCCCGCGGCGGCTCCCCGGCATGTCGGGAGCGCGGGGGAGGCCGAGCAGCCCGAGCAGCCCGAATCGAAGGTGACGGGCCGGCAACGGCTGGTGCAGGGTGTGTGGCCGCCCCGGCTGAGCCGCGCCCAACTCATCGTCGCCGTGCTGCTGTTCGGGCTGGGATTCGGACTCGCCGTCCAGGTCGCCTCGAACAGCGACAGCGACAGCGCGCTGCGCGGCGCACGCCAGGAGGACCTCGTACGCATCCTCGATGAACTGGACGCGCGTACTCAGCGTCTTGAGGACGAGAAGCAGGGTCTGCAGAAGCAGCGCGACGAGTTGGCGAACAGCTCCGACCAGGCCGAGGAGGCCCGCAAGCAGACGGTCGAGAAGGGGAAGCAACTCGGCATTCTGGCGGGCACCGTGGCCGCGCAGGGACCCGGTATCACGATGACCATCGACGACACGAAGGGGACGGTCGAGGCGGACATGCTGCTCGACGCGATCCAGGAGCTGCGTGCGGCCGGGGCGGAGGCGATCCAGGTGAACAGTGTGCGAGTGGTCGCCGGCACCTATCTGGCGGACTCCGGCAAGAGCGTGAGCGTCGACGGGAACAAGATCAACGCTCCCTATCGTTTCAAGGTCATCGGCAAGCCGCAGGATCTCGAACCGGCGCTCAACATCCCTGGAGGCGTGGTGCAGACTCTCGAGAAGGAGCAGGCCACCGTGACCGTCGAGCGGTCGGACAAGATCGTCGTGGACGCCTTGCGGGCCGCGAAGCAGCCTGACTACGCTCGGTCGTCCTCCCGGTGAACCGCGGGTGCATGCGGGCCGTCGTGCGAGGGCATGAGCTTGCGGGGGGTCGGCGCACCGATTGGGTGGTGCGTGGTGGAAACTGTCTGGTGGATACGGACGTTGTGAGGATGTCCGGGTCGACCGGTGTGTGCAGTCAGGGTTCGTCCTGCCCCACGGGCGGGTCTGTTTCGGTCAAGGGGAATCGCCCGTGAAGTTGTTTGCGAAGTTGTTCGGCAAGAGCGCGCGAGAGGGCGGCGAGAACCAGACCGCCCGCCATCGCGCACAGCCCGACGCAGAGGGTCAGCGGCCGCTGTTCCGCGATCAGGTCCCCGGCGGGGACGTTCCCGGAGGTCAGGGCGGGTCGTCGGTTGACCCCGCACAGGCCGGCGGCATAGGTTTCGGCCAACCGTCGACCTCGAGTACGGGTGGAGGGTTCTCTCCTGTGTCGAACCTGGTGTGTACGAGGTGCGGTAACCGCAACGCGGAGAACAGCCGCTTCTGTTCCAACTGCGGAGCGCCGCTGCGTCCCGGCGTGACTCCCGAGCGGCCGTCCGAGACGACCTCCACGATCTCCATCTCCGGCCTTGAGGCGTACGACGCCGAGGTGACCGGTCAGACGCAGATGCCCACGCTCTCCCCGGAGGCGCAGGCGGCCGTGGACGCTCTGCCAGTGGGCTCGGCCCTGCTGGTAGTGCGCCGTGGGCCGAACTCGGGCAGCCGCTTCCTCCTGGACAGCGACCTGACCACGGCCGGCCGTCATCCGCAGAGCGACATCTTCCTGGACGACGTGACAGTCTCGCGCCGGCACGTGGAGTTCCGGCGCGCCGCGGACGCCTCGTTCACGGTCGCCGACGTCGGCAGCCTCAACGGCACGTACGTCAACCGCGAGCGGATCGACCAGGTCCCTCTGTCGAACGGTGACGAGGTCCAGATCGGCAAGTACCGGCTGGTCTTCTACGCGAGCCAGCGAGGTTACTGACCCTCCCCGGAGAAGGTCGATGCTTCAAACACCGAGCGGCGGTGCCGGACACGGCGCCGCCGCCGCGGACGGTGGACTGATGAGTATCGGGGCGGTGCTGAGCGCGCTGCGTGCCGAGTTCCCCGAGGTCACCATCTCCAAGATCCGTTTCCTTGAGTCCGAGGGACTCATCGAGCCGCGGCGGACCCCTTCCGGGTACCGCAAGTTCAGCGCCCGGGACGTCGAGCGGCTCGGCCATGTACTGAGGATGCAGCGGGACCACTATCTGCCGCTCAAGGTGATCCGCGAGCATCTGGACGCCGTGGAGCGCGGAGAGGCCGTGGCGCTGCCCGGCGTGGGGCGCCAGCGGGACGGGGAGAGTGCCCTGGAGCCCGCCGAGGCGCCCACGGTGGCCCGTATCGGACGGGTCCAGCTGCTCGACGCGGCCGGGATCGGCGAGCGGGAGCTGGACGAGTGGGAGTCGTACGGGCTCATCGCCCCCCTCCCGGAGGGCGGCTACGACGCGGAGGCGGTCACCGTGGCGGCCCTCGTCATCGAGCTGGGGCGGTTCGGGATCGAGCCGCGGCATCTGCGGGCCATGAAGGCGGCGGCCGACCGTGAGGCGGGGCTCGTCGACCAGGTGGTGGCTCCGCTGAAGCGTCACCGCAATCCGCAGACCAGGACGCACGCCGAGGCTCGTACGAAGGAGCTGGCCGGGCTCACGGTGAGGCTGCACGCGGCCCTGGTGCAGACCGCGCTCGGTGTGCGGCTGCCCTGAGCCGGGCGGCTCGGCGGCCTCCGATCGGCCGCCCGTTGCGGGCCCGACTACCCAAACGTCCCGGGCACGGCCTAGGGTTGCTGTGTGAACGAGCTCGATGTCGTAGGTGTCCGGGTCGAAATGCCCTCCAACCAACCGATCGTGCTCCTGCGTGAAGTGGGAGGCGACCGCTACCTCCCCATCTGGATCGGGCCCGGGGAGGCGACGGCCATCGCCTTCGCCCAGCAGGGCATGGCCCCCGCACGACCGCTGACCCATGACCTGTTCAAGGACGTGCTGGAAGCCGTCGGCCAGGAACTGACCGAAGTGCGCATCACGGATCTGCGTGAGGGCGTCTTCTACGCGGAGCTGGTCTTCGCCAGCGGCGTCGAGGTGAGCGCCCGCCCGTCCGACGCCATAGCGCTGGCCCTGCGCACCGGAACGCCGATCTACGGCAGTGACGGTGTGCTCGACGACGCGGGGATCGCGATTCCGGACGAGCAGGAGGACGAGGTGGAGAAGTTCCGCGAGTTCCTCGACCAGATCTCGCCCGAGGACTTCGGGACCAACAGTCAGTGAACCGGCCGTCGATGACCGAGGCGTTCCGTGTGGACGCCCGGTCCTCGACGGCTCTGCTGTGTCCGGGGGCGACGGGAATGCCAGCATTTGCCCGCGGCGAGTGAGAGCGTCCTGCGGCCCGTCCGGAGCGCATTCGGCTAGCCTTTCCCCGCGGTGGGACACGGGAAACCACTCCTTGGGTGATTATCACTCGGCGTGCCGAGTGTGGCGATCGTTGACGCACCCCTGGTGACTGCCTACCGTCGAGAAGGCAGGTCAAGGACGGAGGTCGGCGTGAGAAGCAGCGGCGACGGTACGGCTGGGGGTGCCCCGGAGCGCAGTTTCGGGGACAGTGGCCCGTACCCGCTTCACGGCAGTGCGGCTGATCACGTTCCGCATCGACCCACTGCCGTGCCGAGCAGCGGAGGGGCGACGTCCATGGCGTCCGAGCAGATCGGCTACCGGGGGCCCACGGCCTGTGCGGCCGCCGGCATCACCTATCGGCAACTCGACTACTGGGCCCGCACCGGGCTCGTCGAGCCCAGCGTGCGGCCCGCCCACGGGTCGGGGACGCAGCGGCTCTACAGCTTCCGGGACGTCGTCGTCCTGAAGATCGTCAAGCGGTTCCTGGACACCGGGGTGTCGTTGCAGAACATCCGCACCGCCGTCCTGCATCTGCGGGAGTGCGGTTTCCGTGATCTGGAGCGCATGACGCTGATGAGCGACGGTGCCACGGTCTACGAGTGCACCTCGCCCGACGAGGTCCACGCGCTGCTCCAGGGCGGCCAGGGTATCTTCGGGATCGCCGTGGGCGTGGTGTGGCGAGACGTGGAGAGCGCGCTCTCGCAGCTGCACGGGGAGCGCGTCGACACCGGCGAGACACTCGTCGGGCCCAACCCCGCCGACGAACTGGCGCGGCGGCGCAACCGCGCGGTCTGAGCCTCCCGGGGCTGCTCGAGAGGGCATTGTCAGTGGCGTAGGGCAGCATCGGTGTGGTGAGAACCGCGCCCACGATCCTGCATCTCGACATGGATGCCTTCTTCGCCTCGGCGGAGCAGGCGTCCAAGCCGAGCCTGCGCGGGAAGGCCGTCGTCGTGGGCGGGCTCGGGCCGCGCGGGGTGGTCGCGACCTGCTCCTACGAGGCGCGTGTCTTCGGAGTGCACTCGGCGATGCCCATGGCCCAGGCGCGCCGGCTCGCTCCGAACGCCGCGTACCTGGTGCCGCGCTTCGAGTTCTACCGGGCCATCAGCGAGCAAGTCATGGCGTTGCTGCGGGCGATGTCGCCGCTGGTGGAACCCTTGAGCCTGGACGAGGCGTTCGTCGATCTGGAGGCCGGGGGAGTGGCCTGGGACGCCGGGTCGGCGCAGCTGACCGGCGCACGGCTGCGCGAGGACATACGGGCGGTCACGGGGCTCACGGGCTCGGTGGGGCTGGCCGCCTCCAAGATGCTCGCCAAGATCGCCTCGGAGCAGGCCAAGCCCGACGGCCTGGTGATGATCGAGCCCGGGACCGAGCGCGCCCTGCTCGGCCCGATGTCGGTGCGCACGCTGCCCGGGGTCGGCCCGGCGACCGGTGACCACCTGCGGCGCGCCGGGATCCTCACGGTCGACGAGATCGCCGAGGCCGGCGAGGACGAGTTGGTGCGGCTGGTGGGCAAGGCGCACGGGCACGCGCTGTACGCGATGGCGCTGGCGCACGACGAGCGGCCCGTGGTGTCCGAGCGGGAGACGAAGTCGGTGTCCGTGGAGGACACCTACGACGTGGACATCCACGACCGGGTCCGGGTCGGCCTGGAAGTGCAGCGGCTGGCCGACCGCTGCGTACGGCGGCTGCGCGCGGCGGGGCTGTCGGGGCGGACCATCGTGCTCAAGGTGCGCAGGTACGACTTCTCCACGCTGACCCGGTCCGAGACGCTGCGCGGGCCCACGGACGATCCGGGCGTGGTGCGCGAGGCGGCGGCCCGGCTGCTGGACTCCGTGGACACGACGGGCGGGGTGCGACTGCTCGGGGTCGGGGTCTCCGGGCTCGCCGACTACACGCAGGAGGACCTGTTCGCGCAGGCGGCGGGGGTGCCGGTCGATCTGCCCGCGGAGCGGCGGGCGGAGGAGTCCGCCGCGGAGGGGGCCGCGCCCGTCGAGCGGCGCTGGCCCGCCGGGCACGATGTGCGGCACGCTGAGCACGGGCACGGCTGGGTGCAGGGCAGCGGGGTGGGGCGGGTCACCGTCCGCTTCGAGACGCCCGACTCGGCGCCCGGGCGGGTACGGACGTTCCGGACCGACGACCCTCTCCTGGAGCCGGTCGAGCCGTTGCCGCTGGTGCCCCTGGCGGAGCCGCCGGCGCCGAAGGCACCGCGAAGACCCGGCGGCCCGCCCCCTGGTTCACCGCTCCCGCCGCTCCCACCGTTTCAGGACTCGTCCGAGCCCGCCAGCCTGCCGAAGTCGCGGTCCGGCAGCGGGGGCGGGGCCGACACGTCGAGCCCGTAGTGGTGGTAGAGCTGGAGTTCCTGTTCCGGGGAGAGGTGGCGGCCGACGCCGAAGTCGGGGGCGTCCTTGATGAGGGAGCGCTCGAAGGGGATGTGCAGGGCGCCGTCGATCAGTTCGCTGGGCTCCAGCGGCACGAAGGCGTCCCGCGAGAACAGGCCGGTCCGTATGGCCGCCCACTCCGGTACGCCGGTCGCGTCGTCGAGATAGACCTCGTCAACGGTGCCGATCTTGGCGCCGGTGCGGTCGAACGCCTTGCGGCCGATCAGGTTGCGCGGATCGATGTCGGTCTGCACGGGCCCTCCTCTTGGTCGCAACTCATCCGTAAGCACTACAAAAGAGTACATTCGGGCAGGTGGCCACTCGAAGGTCTGTGCGGTGGCTCGCTGGTAGGCTGGCGAACGGCTGCTGACCCCGCGCGGGAGAGTCCTCCGGGAACCACTGGAGGCGCCGAAGGAGCAAATCCTCCCCGGAATCTCTCAGGCTCACGTACCGCACGGGCGAGGTCACTCTGGAAAGCAGGGCGGGTGCCGACGGCCTCCGCTCTCACCGACGGTGAAAACCGGTGGCTCACGGGCCGCCTGGTGAAGCTCTCAGGTCGAGATGACAGAGGGGGAGGCCGTCCGGGTACCCGTGCCGTGGTGCCCCTCGAAGGTCGTGTCTGACCAGGAGGCCTCCGTAATGACCGTCCCTCGCACTCCGCTCTCCGAGCTCGAACAGGGCATCCCCTTCGAGCAGCGTCACATCGGGCCCGACCAGGAGGCGCGGGCCAAGATGCTCGCGCAGGTCGGATACGGCTCGCTCGACGAACTCACGGCCGCCGCCGTCCCGGCCGTGATCAGGAACGCCGACGCCCTGGAGCTGCCGGGCGCCCGCACCGAGGCCGAGGTACTGGCCGAACTGCGCTCGCTGGCCGACCGCAACCAGGTGCTCGACTCGATGATCGGGCTCGGTTACTACGGGACCTTCACCCCGCCCGTCATCCTGCGCAACGTGATGGAGAACCCGGCCTGGTACACCGCCTACACGCCGTACCAGCCGGAGATCTCCCAGGGCCGGCTCGAAGCGCTGCTGAACTTCCAGACGATGGTCGCCGATCTGACCGGTCTGCCGACCTCCGGCGCCTCCCTGCTCGACGAGGGCACGGCCGCCGCCGAGGCCGTGGCGCTCTCCCGGCGTATGGGCAGGAACAAGAAGGGTCTCTTCCTGGTCGACGCGGACGCGCTGCCGCAGACCATCGCGGTGATCCGGACCCGCGCCGAGCCGGCCGGTGTCGAGATCGTCGTCGCCGACCTCAGCGAGGGCATCCCGGCCGAGATCGCCGAGCGGGAGATCAACGGCGTGCTGGTGCAGTACCCGGGCGCCTCCGGTGCCGTACGGGACTTCGCGCCGCTCGTCGAGCAGGCGCACGCTCTCGGCGCGCTCGTCACGGTCTGCGCCGACCTGCTGGCGCTGACCCTGCTGAAGTCGCCGGGCGAGCTGGGCGCGGACATCGCGGTCGGCACCACCCAGCGCTTCGGTGTGCCGATGGGCTTCGGCGGCCCGCACGCCGGCTACATGGCCGTACGCGAGAAGTTCGCGCGCAGCCTGCCCGGGCGGCTCGTGGGCGTCTCCGTCGACGCGGACGGGAACAGGGCCTACCGGCTCGCCCTCCAGACGCGGGAGCAGCACATCCGCCGGGAGAAGGCCACCAGCAACATCTGTACCGCGCAGGTGCTGCTCGCCGTCATGGCCGGTATGTACGCCGTCTACCACGGGCCCGAGGGCCTGCGGGGCATCGCGCGCCGCACCCACCGCTACGCCACGGTCCTCGCCGCCGGACTGACGGCCGGGGGCGTCGAGGTCGTGCACGGTGCCTACTTCGACACGCTGACCGTACGGGTGCCGGGCCGGGCCGCCCCGGTCGCCGCCGCCGCGCGGGAACGCGGGGTCAATGTGCACCTCGTCGACGCCGACCACCTCTCCCTCGCGTGCGACGAGACCACCACGCGGGCCCAACTGGCCGCCGTCTGGGCCGCGTTCGGGGTCGAGGGCGACATCGAGGCGCTCGACGCGAGGGCCAGGGACACGCTGCCGGAGGCGCTGCTGCGGACCGACGAGTACCTGACGCACCCGGTCTTCCGTCAGTACCGCTCCGAGACCGCGATGCTGCGGTACCTGCGCCGGCTCGCCGACCGCGACTACGCGCTCGACCGGGGCATGATCCCGCTCGGCTCCTGCACCATGAAGCTCAACGCGACGACGGAGATGGAGCCGGTCACCTGGCCCGAGTTCGGCGGCCTGCACCCCTTCGCCCCCGCTGAGCAGGCGCGGGGGTACCTCACGCTCATCCGTGAACTGGAGGAGGGGCTCGCCGAGGTCACGGGCTACGACAAGGTGTCGTTGCAGCCCAACGCCGGTTCGCAGGGCGAGCTGGCCGGGCTGCTCGCCGTACGCGGGTACCACCGCGCCAACGGGGACGAGCGGCGCACGGTCTGTCTCATCCCGTCCTCCGCGCACGGCACCAACGCGGCGAGCGCCGTGATGGCCGGCATGAAGGTCGTCGTCGTGAAGACCGCCGGGGACGGCGAGATCGACATAGAGGACCTGCGGGCCAAGATCGAGCAGTACCGCGACGAACTCTCCGTCCTGATGATCACCTACCCGTCCACGCACGGGGTGTTCGAGGAGCACGTCGCCGACATCTGCGCGCAGGTGCACGACGCCGGCGGGCAGGTCTACGTCGACGGCGCCAACCTCAACGCCCTGGTGGGGCTCGCCAAGCCGGGCCACTTCGGCGGTGACGTCTCGCACCTGAACTTGCACAAGACGTTCTGCATCCCGCACGGCGGGGGCGGTCCGGGCGTCGGTCCCGTCGGGGTGCGCGCGCACCTGGCGCCGTATCTGCCCAACCACCCGCTCCAGCCGGCCGCCGGTCCGGAGACCGGGGTCGGGCCGGTCTCGGCCGCGCCGTGGGGCTCGGCGGGCATCCTGCCGATCTCGTGGGCGTACGTCCGCCTGATGGGCGGCGAGGGGCTCAAGCGGGCCACGCAGGTGGCCGTGCTCTCCGCCAACTACATCGCCAAGCGGCTGGAGCCGCACTACCCGGTGCTCTACACCGGCCCCGGCGGCCTCGTCGCGCACGAGTGCATCATCGATCTGCGCCCGCTGACCAAGGCGACCGGCGTCAGCGTGGACGACGTGGCCAAGCGGCTCATCGACTACGGCTTCCACGCGCCGACGATGTCGTTCCCGGTGGCCGGGACGCTGATGATCGAGCCGACCGAGTCCGAGGACCTGATCGAGCTGGACCGGTTCTGCGAGGCGATGATCGCGATCCGCGGCGAGATCGAGAAGGTCGGAGCCGGCGAGTGGCCCGCCGAGGACAACCCGCTGCGCAACGCCCCGCACACCGCGGGCGCGCTCGGCGGCGAGTGGGCGCACGCCTACGACCGCGAGGAGGCCGTCTTCCCGGCCGGGGTCTCGGCCGCCGACAAGTACTGGCCGCCGGTGCGCCGGATCGACCAGGCCTTCGGCGACCGGAACCTGGTCTGCTCCTGCCCGCCGCTGGACGCCTACGAGGACTGAGGACCGTCCGTACCGTAGGGGCTCCCCGCCGCGCCTGGCGGGGAGCCCCTACGGCTGTCAGGCCGTCGCCAGGGAGACCTCGGTCGCCTTGATCAGGGCGACGGCGGGGGAGCCGGCCCTCAGGGCGAGATCGTCGACGGCTTCCCGGGTGACGGCCGCGGTCAGCACACCGCCGTCCACGGAGAGCTTGACCGAGGCCATCGCGCCCCCGGTGGTGACGTCGGTGACCGTGCCGGGCAGCTGGTTGCGGATCGACAGGCCCTCGACCGGCCGGGTGGCGAGCGCGACCTCGGTCGACTTGACCAGGGCGCGGACGGCGGAGCCCGGGGCGAGTCCGAGTTCGGTCACCGCCTCCAGGGTGATCGCGGCGGTGAGGGTCCGGCCACCGGTGAGGCGGACTGCCACGGTGGCCATCACCTCGCCCGGAGTGACGGTGGTGACGGTGCCGGGGAGCTGGTTGCGGATGCTCAGGGTCATGGGCGCCACCGTAGGGGGCCGGGAGGGCTATGCGGGGTACGCGTGGGTCTGCGTTGCCTTGACGGTCGCCCAGACCGGTGCGCCGGGGTGCAGGTCGAGTTCGGCCGCGGCGACGGTGGTCAGGTCGGCGGCGAGCGGGAGTTCGCCGCGCAGGTCGGCGCGGATCTGGTCGCCGTAGGTCTCCAGCCCGGCCACCTCGCACCGCCAGAGGTTACGGGCGCTGGTGCCTGCGGGGCGCTCCCGGAACAGGGTGACCGCGCTCGGCGGGAACGCGACGAAGACCGGGCCGGAGAGGACGTCGGTGGTGGTGATCGCCGGCCCGGCGTCCAGGGCGACCGCGTGGCCGTCGGAGTGCCCCCGGTAGAGGTTGAGGCCCACGAGCCGGGCGATGTAGTCGGTACGGGGGTGACGGGCGATGTCCGCCGGGGAGCCCTCCTGCACGACCCGGCCCCCCTCGATCACCACCAGCCGGTCGGCGAGCACCATGGCGTCCAGCGGATCATGGGTGACCAGGACGGCGACGGCCTCGAACTCGGCCAGATGGCGCCGGAGTTGGCCGCGCACATCGAGGCGGGTGCGTGCGTCCAGGGCCGCGAGCGGCTCGTCCAGGAGGAGCAGCCGGGGGCGGGTGGCCAGCGCGCGGGCGACGGCGACCCGCTGGGCCTGCCCGCCGGAGAGGCCGCGGGGCCGGGTGCCGGCGTGGGCGGTGAGATCCATCCGGTCCAGCCACTCGGCGGCCAGGGCCCGCGCCTCCGCCTTGCTCGCGCCGTGGCAGCGCGGCCCGAAGGCGACGTTGTCGAGCGCGGACAGGTGCGGGAAGAGCAGATAGTCCTGGAAGACCACACCGACCGGCCGCGACTCCGGCGGCGTACGCTCCAACGAAGCGCCGTCCAGACGTAGGTGACCCTCCGTCAGTTCGGTGAGGCCCGCGAGGGCGCGCAGCGCGGTGGTCTTGCCCGCGCCGTTGGGGCCGAGCAGCGCGACGACGTCACCGGGCGCGGCGGTCAGCGCGATGTCGAGGCGGAAGGACCCGCGGTCGATGACGAGCCGGGTGTCCAGGCCCGGTCGGCCGGGGCCGGTGGTCACCGGGCGGGCTCCGCCGCCGTCGATGTCGGTCATGGGGTGCACGTCCAGGAGACTGGGGAGAGCACGATCGTAGGGCCCGAGGCTCATGACGGGGTCAGCCAGCGGTCCCGCAGGCCCGCCAGGACCGCGATCGACACGGCCAGCAGCACGAGGCTGAGGGCGATCGCCGCCTCCGGGTCGTTCTGAAGGGCCAGGTAGACCGCGAGCGGCATCGTCTGGGTGCGGCCGGGGAAGTTGCCGGCGAAGGTGATCGTGGCGCCGAACTCGCCGAGCGCCCGCGCCCAGGCGAGCACCGCGCCGGCCGCGACGCCCGGTGCGATCAGGGGCAGCGTGACCCGGCGGAACGCGGTGAAGCGGGAGGCGCCGAGCGTCGTCGCCGCCTCCTCGTAGCGCGGGTCGGCGGCGCGCAGGGTGCCCTCGACGCTGATCACGAGGAACGGCATCGCCACGAAGGCCTCGGCGACCACGACACCGGCCGTGGTGAACGGCAGGGTGATGCCGAACCAGGAGTCCAGCCACTGCCCGACGACACCGTTGCGGCCCAGCGCGAGCAGCAGGGCCACTCCGCCCACCACCGGGGGCAGCACCAGCGGCAGGGTCACCAGGGCACGGACGACACCGCGTCCGGGGAAGTCCGTACGGGCCAGCAGCCAGGCCAGCGGTACGCCCAGGACCAGGCTCACGGCGGTGGCCGAGGTCGCGCTGACCAGGGAGAGCTGGAGCGCCTGCCACACCGCGGCGCTGGTGAGCTGTCCCGGCAGGGAGCGCCACGGGGCCCGTACGAGCAGCGCGAGCAGCGGCAGCAGGAGGAACGCCAGGCCCAGCAGAGCGGGCAGCAGCAGCGGCAGCGGCACTCCGCGGGAGACGGTCCTGACCTGGCCGCGCCGCGGCCCGCCCGTGCGGGGGACGGCCGCGGTGCGGGATCTGTCGCTCCGGGTCACGGCTTGAGGAATCCCGCCGCGGACAGCACCTTCTGGCCCTCCGCGGACCGCACCAGCGCGATGAACGCCTTGGCGGTGACGGCGTTCGGCGCGTTCTTCAGCAGCGCGATCGGATAGTCGTTGACGGCGTCGGCGGACTCGGGGAACTCCACGCCCGCCACCTTCTCACCCGCCGCGTGCACGTCGGTCTTGTAGACGACCGCCGCGTCGGCCTCCTTCAGCTCCACCTTGGTCAGGGCGCTCTTCACGTCCTGTTCGTAGGAGACCGGGGTGAGCTTCAACTTGGCCGCGTCCAGGGCCTTTTGAGCGGCGGCGCCGCACGGCGCCGTCTTGTCGCAGAGTACGACCTTGAGTCCGGACTTGGTGAGGTCCTTCAGCGAGGTCACCTTGTCGGGGTTGCCCGGCGGGGTGGCGATCTCCAGCTGGTTGCGGACGAAGGTGACGGGGGTGCCGACCGCGTCCTTCTTGTCCGTCACCGTCGCCATGGTCTTGGGGCTCGCGGCGGCGAAGACGTCCGCCGGGGCGCCGCCGGTGATGCTCGCGGCGAGCGTGTCGCTGCCGCCGAAGCTGAAGGTGACCTCCGTGCCGGGGTGCGCCTTCTCGAACTCCTTGCCCAGGGCGGTGAAGCTCTCCTGGAGCGAGGCCGCGGCGAACACGGTCACCGTGCCGGACGGCTTCGTCGACGCGGAGGCCGAGGACGAGGACGAGGCGTTCGCCTTCGACGAGGCCGAGGACGAGTCGTCGGAGGAGGAGCAGGCACTCAGGGCCAGCAGCGCGGCGGTTCCCGCACCGGCCACCTGAAGGGTCCGACGGGTCCGGCGGGCGGAACGGGTCATCACGGAGTACTCCTCTGGTTCAGCACGAAAAGGGCCGTCGCGCCCTCGCACGACCCAGCAGGCCATGCCGCGATGATACTGCCGCACCTGCGAGGTAGAAGGGTGTTGTCACATCGCATGAGCAGCGCGGAACGGTTCCCCGCCGGGCATGTGCGTTTGTACGGGGAGACCCCGACCGGTGCTGCCTCAGGACCGCTGCGGGGCCCGGTACGTCAGCGGCGTCAGCGCGATCCGGGTGGACGGCGCGTACGGAACCCCGCCGCCGGGGCGCCCACGTTGAAGTGGCGCCGCCCGCTGGGTACTTCGAGGACGCGAGCGCCGCTGTCGTGCCGGCCCGGGCGGGCGCGTACTCCTGCTCCGTCGGCGGCTGAACGGACGGCTGCCGGCAGGCCGCCCCGGCTCAGACGCGGTCGATGTGCACGTTGGTCGACTTCACCCGCGCGGTGGCCTCCATGCCGACCTCCAGGCCGAGTTCCTCGACGGCCTCCCGGGTCAGCAGCGAGACCAGGCGGTGCGGGCCCGCCTGGATCTCCACCTGGGCCGCCACGTCGCCCAGTTTGATCGCGGTGACGATACCGGGGAAGGAGTTGCGGACCGAGGTGGTGGAGGTGTCCTCCTCGGCAGCGCCCGCCCGCCCCAACTCCACGGAGAACGCGGCCAGATCGGCGCCGTCGATGAGCCGGCGCCCGCCCTCGTCGCGATGGGTCGTCACCCGCCCCGCGTCCGCCCACCGGCGCGCGGTGTCCGGGCTCACGCCGAGCAGCCGCGCCGCCTGACCGATTGTGTAGGACTGCATACGGGTCAGCCTAGGGCCTCCGCTGTCCTGGTCCGGGCGACGGGCCGGGGCCGCGAACAGGTCACCGGGGACAGGGGGTTGGCTCACGGCTGTGACGCGATATATCGTCACTCCATGGATCGGGGTGAAGCCATGTCGGGTGACCTGACGAAGCCGGGCGGCGCGCTCGCGTTGCGGGCCTCGCACGCGGACCGGGACCGGGTCGTGGACGTACTGAGCCGTGCGGCCGGCGACGGCCTGCTCAGCGCCGAGGAGCTCGACGAGCGGGTGGAGGCCGCCCTGACCGCCCGCACCCGGGGTGAACTGGCCGCGCTGACCGCCGACTTGCCCGCGCTGTCGGGCGTGCTCCCGGCCGCGGTCAAGGACGTCGCCCGTATCGAACAGCGCGGCGCCTCGGTCCGGCGCGGCGACGGCTGGGTGGTGCCGCGCCGGCTGGAGATCGACTCGTCGCTGGGTGAGGTGACGCTCGACTTCACCCACGCCGTGCTCACCGAGTCGACCCTGCGCATCGACCTGGACATGAGCCACGGCGCCCTCCGTCTGATGACCCGCCCGGGCATCGTGATCGACGCCGACTCCCTCGTGACGGAGTTCGCCGACGTCAGAATCCGGCCGGCGGGCCGCCCCGAGACCCCCGTGGTGCTGCGGGTGGAGATCGCCGGACGGCTGAGCCACGGCAGGGTGCTGGCCCGCCCGCCCCGGCGGCGACTTCTCAGGAGAACCCCGAAGCCCTGAGCATCGCCCACGCGAATCCGGGCCTGCCGTTCGGATCCCGCGGCGGTCCGCGGGGTCCGTGGAGTGCGGCAGCGCAGGACCGCGAGGAGCACCGCGGACAGGCCGCACCGCAGACGGACCGCACCCCGGCAGCGGGGCGCGGTCCGCTGTCGTGATGCCCGCCTCCCGGTCGGCCGGTGAGGGCAGCCCGAGGAGCGCGAGCGCACCGCCCCGGGGCGAGTCGCACGTCGTCCTTCCAGCGGCCGGGCGCGGGCCGGTGGGCGCCGAGGACCACCGTCGCCGTAAGAGGCGCGTCAAGGGCGAGTGCGTCGCCGTAAGGGACCTGTCAACGGCGGTCGCATCCGGTCGCGGACGAGGTTTCCTCGAAGCGTCCGCACCATTCGCACCTCAATCCAGGAGCCCACGATGGCCGATCTGGCCTTCGTCGTCATCACGATCGCGGTCTTCGCGCTGGTGGCACTCGTCGCCAGGGGGGTGACGAAGCTGTGAGCGCCGAGAACATCGTCGGCCTGATCGTGGCCGTCGCCCTGCTGGGCTATCTCGTCCTCGCCCTGATCTTCCCGGAGAGGTTCTGAGCAGCGCCATGAGTCCCGTCCTAGCCGGTGTGCTCCAGCTGGTCGCCCTCGTCGCGGCGCTGGCGCTCGCGTACGTCCCCCTCGGCACCTACATGGCCAGGGTCTACTCCTCCGACCGGCACCTGCGGGTCGAGAAGTGGATCTACCGGGGCATCGGAGCCGACCCCGGCACCGCCATGCGCTGGCCCGCCTATCTGCGCGCGGTGCTGGCCTTCTCGGCCGTCGGCGTCCTCTTCCTCTACCTCCTCCAACGGCTCCAGGGTGTGCTGCCCGGCTCGCTCGGCTTCGCGTCGATCGAACCCGCCCAGGCCTTCAACACCGCCGCGTCCTTCGTCACCAACACCAACTGGCAGTCCTACTACGGCGAACAGGCCATGGGCCATGTCGTCCAGACCGCCGGACTCGCCGTACAGAACTTCGTCTCCGCGGCCGTCGGCATGGCGGTCGCGGTGGCACTGGTACGGGGCTTCGCGCTCCCCCTCTCTCGGCTTCGCTCGAGTGGGGGGACCCCCATCCGCACCGGTGAACTGGGCAACTTCTGGGCCGACATGGTGCGCGGCACGATCCGGATCCTGGTGCCGCTGGCTGTGGTCGCCGCCCTCGTGCTCGTCGCGTGCGGCGTCATCCAGAACTTCGCCGGCATCCACGCGGTCGGCCAGTTCCAGGGCGGTGCGCAGCAGTGGAACGGGGGAGCGGTCGCCTCGCAGGAGGCCATCAAGGAACTGGGCACCAACGGCGGCGGCTACTTCAACGCCAACAGCGCCCACCCCTTCGAGAACCCGACCCCGTTCTCCGACCTGTTCGAGATCTTCCTGCTGTTGGTCATCCCGTTCGCGCTGACCCGCACCTTCGGCCTCATGGTCGGCTCCGTCAGGCAGGGTTACGCCATCCTCGCCACGATGGCCACCATCTGGCTCGGTTTCGTCGCCCTGATGATGTGGACCGAATTCGCCCACCACGGACCGGCGTTGCAGGCGGCGGGCGGCGCGATGGAGGGGAAGGAGACGCGCTTCGGCGTCGGCGCCTCCTCGATCTTCGCGGTGTCCACCACCCTCACCTCGACGGGCGCGGTCAACTCCTTCCACTCCTCCTTCACCGGTCTCGGCGGCGGAATCGCCATCCTCGGCATGCAGTTGGGCGAGATAGCGCCCGGCGGCACCGGCTCCGGCCTCTACGGCATGCTGGTCATGGCCGTCATCGCGGTCTTCATCGCCGGTCTGATGGTCGGCCGCACCCCCGAGTACCTGGGCAAGAAGATCGGCACCCGCGAGATCAAGTTCGCGGCCTGCTACCTCCTCGTCACCCCGGCGCTGGTGCTCGTCCTCACCGCCGCGGCGATGGCGCTGCCCACCCCGGGCCACTCGACGCTCAACGGCGGGGCGCACGGCTTCTCCGAGATCCTGTACGCCTACACCTCGGGCGCCAACAACAACGGCTCGGCGTTCGCCGGACTGAACGCGAACACACAGTGGTTCAACACCACCATCGGGCTCGCGATGCTGCTCGGCCGTTTCGTGCCCATGGTCTTCGTGCTCGCCCTGGCCGGTTCGCTGGCCGAGCAGCGGCCGGTGCCGGCCACCGCGGGCACCCTGCGCACCGAGAAGCCGCTCTTCACCGGGCTGCTGGTGGGCGCGATCCTGATCATCACCGGTCTGACCTACTTCCCGGCCCTGGCGCTGGGCCCGTTGGCCGAGGGGCTGGCGTCATGACGACCCGTACCGAGAACCAAGAGGACTCCATGGCCACAGCCACCCCGGCCCGGGCGCCGCGGCGCTCCGTGCCGACCGGCCCACCGGATCGACCACGCGTCGGCGCGGGCGTGTTCGACCCCGGGCAACTGCTGAGGTCGCTCCCGGACGCGTGCCGCAAGCTCGACCCACGGGTGATGGTCAAGTCCCCTGTGATGTTCGTGGTGTTGATCGGCTCGGTCCTGACGACGGTGTTCTCCGTCAAGGACCCGGGCGACTGGTTCGGCTGGGCGATCAGCGGCTGGCTCTGGCTGACCGTCGTCTTCGCCAACCTGGCGGAGGCGGTCGCCGAGGGCCGGGGCAAGGCGCAGGCGGACACCCTGCGCAGGGCCAAGACGGAGACCGTCGCCCGACGGCTCGCCCGACCCGCCGAGGGCACCGCGCGCATCGAGGAGCCGGTGCCCGGCACCGAACTGCGCGTCGGCGACCTGGTCGTCTGCGAGGCCGGTGACGTCATCCCCGGCGACGGCGACGTCGTCGAGGGTGTCGCCTCGGTGGACGAGTCGGCCATCACCGGCGAGTCCGCCCCGGTCATCCGCGAGTCCGGCGGCGACCGGTCCGCGGTCACCGGCGGCACCAAGGTCCTCTCCGACCGGATCGTCGTGAGGATCACCACGAAGCCCGGCGAGACCTTCATCGACCGGATGATCGCCCTGGTCGAGGGCGCCGCCCGGCAGAAGACGCCCAACGAGATCGCCCTCAACATCCTGCTGGCCTCCCTCACCGTCGTCTTCCTGCTCGCCTGCGCCACCCTGCCGCCCTTCGCCGACCACGCCGGCACACACCTGACCATGGTCGTCCTGGTGGCCCTCCTGGTCTGCCTCATCCCGACCACGATCGGCGCGCTGCTCTCCGCGATCGGTATCGCGGGCATGGACCGGCTGGTCCAGCGCAACGTGCTGGCCATGTCCGGGAAGGCGGTCGAAGCCGCCGGTGACGTCTCGACCCTGCTGCTCGACAAGACCGGCACCATCACCCTCGGCAACCGCCGGGCCGCCGAGTTCGTGCCCGTGACCGGCACCACCGAGGCCGAACTCGCCGACGCCGCACAGCTCTCCTCGCTGGCCGACGAGACGCCCGAGGGCCGCTCCATCGTCGTACTGGCGAAGGAGAGGTACGGTCTGCGCGAACGCGGGCAGGGCGAACTCGCCGGCGCCGAGTGGATCGCCTTCACCGCGCAGACGCGGATGTCGGGCGTGGACGTCGACGGACGCGAGATCCGCAAGGGCGCGGCCGGTTCGGTGCTCGCCTGGGTCCGGGAGCGCGGCGGCGAGGTCGCGTCGGACGCGGACGCCCTCGCGGGGCGGATAGCGCAGTCGGGCGGTACGCCGCTCCTCGTGGCCGTCCAGGACCCGTCAGGCGCACGGGTGTTGGGCGTCATCCACCTCAAGGACGTGGTCAAGGACGGGATGCGCGAGCGGTTCGCCGAGCTGCGCCGCATGGGCATCAGGACCGTCATGATCACCGGTGACAACCCGCTGACGGCCAGGGCGATCGCCGAGGAGGCGGGTGTCGACGACTTCCTCGCGGAGGCCACCCCCGAGGACAAGATGGCCCTCATCAAACGGGAGCAGGCGGGCGGCAAGCTGGTCGCGATGACCGGCGACGGCACCAACGACGCCCCTGCCCTCGCCCAGGCGGACGTCGGGGTCGCGATGAACACCGGTACGTCGGCCGCGAAGGAGGCCGGCAACATGGTCGACCTCGACTCCGATCCGACCAAGCTCATCGAGATCGTCGAGATCGGCAAGCAACTGCTCATCACGCGGGGCGCGTTGACGACGTTCTCCATCGCCAACGACGTGGCGAAGTACTTCGCGATCATCCCGGCGCTGTTCGCGGCGGTCTACCCGGGCCTGGACCGGCTCAACATCATGCACCTGTCCTCGCCCGACTCCGCGATCCTCTCCGCGGTCGTCTTCAACGCGCTGATCATCATCGCGCTGGTCCCGCTCGCCCTGCGCGGTGTGCGCTACCGGCCGGTCAGCGCCGACAAGCTGCTCCGCCGCAACCTCGCGGTCTACGGGGTCGGCGGACTGGTCGCCCCCTTCGTCGGCATCAAACTCATCGACCTGCTCATCTCCCTCGTCCCCGGGCTCTGACTCCTCGAAAGCGTGTTGATCGGCATGAACAACTCGGTATCCAGCACGGCCCGGTTGCTCTGGGCGGGGCTGCGCGCGCTCCTCGTGCTGACTCTGGTGACCGGTGTCGTCTATCCGCTCGCGGTGACGGGCGTCGCCCAGAGCCTCTTCCACGGCGCCGCCAACGGCTCGCAGGTCTCGGCGGACGGCGCGGTCGTCGGCTCGTCCCTGATCGGGCAGTCGTACGACCTGCCCCTGAAGAAGGGCCAGCAGACGGCGCGGGCGGACCTGAAGTGGTTCCAGGGGAGGCCGCGGAACGGCCTCGGCGGCAACACCGTCAATCGGCAGTACCAGTTGCTTCTCTCCGGGGCCACCAACCTCGCCGCGGACAGCGAGGTCCTCGGCCGGCAGGTGAGGGACGCCAAGGCGGCGGTCGTCAGGGACAACTCGGTGCCCGGTCACCCCGTCCGGCCCGCCCAGGTCCCCGCCGACGCCGTCACCTCCTCCGGCTCCGGCCTCGACCCGGACATCTCCCCGGCCTACGCCGAACTCCAGGTCCGCCGGGTCGCCGAGAGGAACGCCCTCCCGGCCGGCCAGGTGGAGAAGCTGGTGCGGAGCCACACCGAGGGCCGCACCCTCGGCTTCATGGGGGAGCCGCGGGTGAACGTCCTGGAGCTCAACATCGCGCTCAAGTCCCTGGCCGACGAGGCCAATTCCGGGTCGAGGTGACGTAGGCCGTCGCTCGCGGACATGCGTCGGGGCCGGTTCGCGGAGTCTCCCGCGGGCCGGCCCCTCGTGTCTGCGGACGGTGTGCCGCACCGCCGGTGCCGCTCAGGCGGCGGTCATCACCTTCTCCGAGCCCAGCGGGCGGTGCGGAGCGATGATCTGGCCGTCGGGCAGCAGCTCACCGGTGTCCTCGAAGAGCAGTACGCCGTTGCACAGCAGGCTCCACCCCTGTTCGGGGTGGTGGGCGACGAGGCGCGCTGACTCCCGGTCGGCTGATTCGGCTGACGGACACGGTGGCTGGTGCTGGCACATGGGTGGGATCTTTCGCTCTGTCGTGACGAGTGAAACGGATGTCTGATCTGTCGCGCGGCTTGAAGCGTTGTCCATGGCCGCCCCCCGTTGTGTTTAAAGTCGGTCGGGACCCAGTCTTGCCCCACGGGCGTCATTCCGCAGGTATTTGGCAGCACCACTTCTCACAGGTTGATGACGCGTCCGCCGCACCGGCGGTTCAGTCCAAGTACCCTGCCGCTTCGGGTGGTTCGCCATGGCCGGATCGGGCTAGTCCAGACCGGCCGGAGCCCTTTTCCGGCTCTTCCGAGTCTTTTCTCGCTCGTACGAGCAGGGCGCGGGTGAAAGACGGACCGTACACGCGACCGGACCCCGTCACCGATAACACGGTGGCGGGGTCCGGACGGCGGCTCGGGGCGGTGCGGGACGGCTGAGGGCGGTGCGGCTCAGGCGGGCGAACCGAGCAGCGGGGCCCGAGTCACCCGATGGGTCAGCACCGGGAGGAGCTCCGCGGCGGGGTGCGGCCGGTGGGCCGCGATGCCGGGCGGCGCCGGGGCGAGGGGCACCAGCAGATCGGCGGCGGCCGGGTGGCCCGTGGCCGCGTCGGCGGCGCAGTCGCCGTGCAGCCAGAGCGTGAGCATGTACAGGCCGGGCACCGAGAGCAACCGCGGCTGGTAGGTGTGGCTCATCGTCTCGGCCTGGCGCAGCGCCAGTTCGGTCGAGGCGATGTAGGGCCCCTCGAAGAAGTGGGAGAACGCCCAGCCGTCGGGCGTCAGCATCGTCTCGGCGGCGGCCACCGCGCGGTCACCGCAGCGGATCAGGAAACGCCACCCGGTGAGCCGGGTGGCGGAGACGCCCTCCGCGCTGACCCCGTCCCATACGTGCACCGGCAGCGGGAGTTCGGGAGTCGCGGGTCCCTGTGCGGCACGCAGGGACGGTGTGCGGGCCTCGCGGACCGCGGTGGGGGAACCGAGTGCCGTGAGGACGGAGCGCAGGGCGGGCGCGGGAGCCGGGGGGATGTGCAGCGGCATGGTGGGTCGCCTCTCTCATTCGACAGGCACGGGGGCGCGAGGGCGGGGGCGGACGACGCTGTCAGCTCTCGGGGGGTCAGAGAGGCGGGGTCACGGTGAGTGAACGGAGGGTGGAGCGCGGCACACGGACCGCCGTACGTGACGTGGACGACGGGAGTGGAAACCGTGGGTGCCAACCTTCTGCCTTGTCTGCGGAGTTTATACGACACGCGTTCAGGCATTGTTTCGGCTAGCTGTTTCCCGTATGAACAACAAGGAGCAAATGAGTCGTCGATTCGGGGGAAAAATCCCGGTTCCCGGCCGGTCGCGCGGCGATGACCTCGGGATATGTCGGTGGACCGGTCGGCCAATTCCCATCGGCGCTTTTCACGAGTTTCTCAGAAGCCGCGAACCGCCCGGCGCTTCATGCCGCGTGAATGTGCCGCCGGTCACATCCGACCACAGTAGCGGGTACGCCGCCCGTCCGGGACGTTATCGATCGCATCCGCTGGGCATCATCAATCCTGACCCAGACACCCGACGGAGACCGAGGAGGCGCAGCGATGGGCGAGAAGGTCGTGGCCGGAACGTTCGACCTGGCCGATCGCCAGCGCTACCGCGACAAGCTCCGGCAGTGTCTGGCGGGACTGGAGCGGCTGCTGGCCGAGCAGCGGTTCGACCGCCCCAAGAATCTGATGGGGCTGGAGATCGAATTGAATCTCGCCGATCCCCATGGTATGCCGAGCATGTTGAATGCGCAGGTACTCGAGCGGATCGCGAGCC
The DNA here is from genome assembly GCF_040606415.1 of Streptomyces sp. NPDC005423. NCBI lineage: Bacteria > Bacillati > Actinomycetota > Actinomycetes > Kitasatosporales > Streptomycetaceae > Streptomyces > Streptomyces sp. NPDC005423. The sequence continues at coordinate 26,003 of NZ_JBEXET010000026.1, forward strand.
ACGATTTCCAAACAGAACTCGCCAGGTTCAACCTGGAAGTCAACATAGCGCCCCACCGATTGAGCGGTCCGGTATTCGACCGGCTCAGCGAGGAACTGCGCACTTCCCTGGCATATGCCCACCGGAAAGCGGGAGAGCTGGACGCCGGAATTGTGATGATCGGCATTCTGCCGACCCTCGACGCGGATCACGTGGTCCCCTCGAACCTCTCCGCCGCCGACCGCTACACGCTGCTCAACGACCAGATCGTGGCCGCCCGGGGCGAGAACTTCGCCCTCGACATCGACGGGGTCGAGCGCCTCACCTGCACCTCGCGCTCCATCGCGCCGGAGGCCGCCTGCACCTCCGTACAACTGCACCTCCAGGTCACCCCGGACCGCTTCGCCGACGTGTGGAACGCGGCACAGGCGGTCGCCGCCGCGCAGGTCGCCGTCGGCGCCAACTCGCCGTTCCTCTTCGGCCGTGAGCTGTGGCGCGAGTCCCGGCCCCCGCTGTTCCTCCAGTCGACCGACACCCGGCCGCCCGAACTCCAGGCCCAGGGCGTGCGCCCGCGCACCTGGTTCGGGGAGCGCTGGGTGACGTCGGCGTACGAACTCTTCGAGGAGAACCTGCGCTACTTCCCGGCCCTCCTGCCGATCAGCGACGACGAGGACCCGATCAGCGTGCTGGACGCGGGCGGCGTGCCCAGCCTCGCCGAACTCGTCCTGCACAACGGCACGGTGTACCGCTGGAACCGCCCGGTCTACGACATCGCCGACGGCGTCCCGCACCTGCGCGTGGAGAACCGCGTGCTGCCCGCCGGCCCCACCGTCACCGACGTCGTCGCCAACGCGGCCTTCTACTACGGCGTCGTCCGCGCCCTCGCCGAGGAGGTGCGTCCGGTGTGGACCCGGCTTCCCTTCGAGGCGGCCGCCGCCAACTTCGACACGGCCTGCCGCTACGGCATCGACGCCCGGCTCGTCTGGCCCCGGCAGGGCAGGCTGAGCGGCACCTCGGAGATCGACGCGGTGACCCTCGTACGCGAGGAGTTGCTGCCGCTGGCGGCGGCCGGGCTGGACGCCTGGGGTGTCGAACCCGCCGACCGGGACTTCTACCTGGGCGTGATCGACGAACGGTGCCGGCTCCGGGTCAACGGCGCGTCCTGGCAGGCGGCCACCTTCCACAGTGCCCTCGAAAAGGGCCTGGACCGGGAGGCCGCGCTGGCCGCCACCACGCGCCGCTACTCCGAGCTGATGCATCTGGGGGAGCCGGTCCACACCTGGCCGGTGGGGCTGCCGGAGCCCGCCCCGCTGGGCTGACGCGCGCGTCAACTGCGTTGCTCGCAGCGGCTGTTCAGTTCCGGTCGGCGGAGGCTGCCGCGCCGCCGGCCGCCACGGTCGCCTGGAGGATCACCGACTGGATCTGCGCGGGGTTGCTGGCCTCGTGGCCCGAACCGCCGGTGGCCTCCGCGATCTGCCGGGCCCCGTCCGAACCAGGACCCTGGCAGCATCACGCGCTCCGCACTCCTCGGCGACGTCCGCGTCCCGGGCCCGGTCGGCGGCCGCTCTCAGCGTGGGGGCCAGGTCGGCGGAGGAGGCGAGGTCCAGCCTCACCGCGTTCTCCCGGCAGGAGGAGTCGAAGGAGAGGAGCCCGCCTCTGACCGCGGCCGCCGTGCCCCCGGCGACGGTGAACACCAGGACCGGGGCGACGGCCACCGTGCGCCGGCGTGCCCGTGGGCGGGGGTCGCTGCTTCCCGCCCCGTGGCCATCGGGCAAGCTGTGACGTCCGATGACGGTGGTGTCCCTCCCTCGTGAACCTCGTGCCGAAGTCCGGCCGTATGGCGGACACGAGGGGGAGCACACCCCGCGTCCGTCCCCCCAACGGCCTGTCGCGCACGATCTTCGCACCTTCTTTCGAGACCCTGGCGGGGCGAGGATGGCCGTGCGGCGGGACTACTCAACTGGAGGCAGGAGTGCAGGTGGAGGCTGGTGCGGTGGCTGGTTCCCAGCCGCCGGAGCGGCTCTCGGGACGGATGCTCCGTTCCGAGACGCTGCTCGTTCTGGGGCTTTCGCTCGGAGCGAGCGGGGTGTCCGCCCTGATCAGTTTCGTCGGATCGGTCACCAAGCCGGGCGGCCTCAAGGACCAGGCGGCGACCCTCAACGCCTCGGCCGCGCCGGGCCGTCCATGGCTCGATCTCGCCTGGCAGCTGTTCGGTATCGCCTCCGCCCTGGTGCCGGTCGCGCTCGTCGCGCACCTGCTGCTGCGGGAGGGCGCGAGCCTGCGCGCGATCGGCTTCGACCGCACCCGGCCCTGGCCGGACCTCGGACGCGGGGCGGCGGTCGCGGCGGTCATCGGCAGCGCCGGGATCGCCTTCTACCTGGCCGCGCGCGGGCTCGGTTTCAACCTCACCGTGGTGCCGGAGGCGCTGCCGGACGTGTGGTGGAAGTACCCGGTGCTGATCCTGTCGGCGATGCAGAACGCGATCCTCGAAGAGGTGATCGTCGTCGGCTATCTGCTGCGCAGGCTCGGCCAGTTGGGCTGGACGCCGGGCACCGCGCTGGTGGCCAGCTCCGTACTGCGCGGCAGTTACCACCTCTACCAGGGGATCGGTGGCTTCATCGGCAACATGGTGATGGGCGTGGTCTTCGTGTACCTGTACCGGCGCTGGGGCCGGGTGGGTCCGCTGGTGGTGGCGCACTCCCTGCTCGACATCGGCGCGTTCGTCGGCTACGCGCTGCTGGCCGGGAAGGTCGGCTGGCTGCCCACGGCCTGACATGCGCGCGGGCCGGACCTGTTGGGTTCAGGCGAGCAGTTCGCCGTCGATGACCGTGACCGCGCTGCCGGTCAACAGGGTCCGCTCGCCGCGCAGTTCGGTACGGACGCGGCCGGAGCGGGGCGATGCCTGGAGCCCGGTGAGGACCGTGCCGCCGAGCCGCCCGGACCAGTAGGGGGCCAGGGCGGTGTGGGCGCTGCCGGTCACCGGGTCCTCGTCGATGCCGACGTTCGGGAAGAAGCAGCGGGAGACGAAGTCGTAGCCCCGGGAGGGGTCTTCGGCGCGGGCGGTGGCGATGATGCCGCGCTCGGAGTGGGCGGCGAGCGCCCTGTGGTCGGGGTCGAGCCCGCGGACCGTTGTCTCGTCGGCGACCTCGACCACCAGGTCACCGACGTCCGGTCCGGTGTCGGTGGCGGCGAGCGGCTGTGCCCCCAGCGCCTCCGCGAGTCCGGCCGGGATCTCGACGGGGGTGAGCGGGGCGGTGGGGAAGTCGAGGGTGATCGTCCCGTCGGCCCCCGGCGTGGCGCGCAGCACCCCGCTGTGGGTGGCGAACCGCACGGGTCCCCGGTGCTCTCCGGTGCTGAAGAGCACATGAGCCGTGGCGAGCGTGGCGTGCCCGCACATCGCGACCTCCGTGGCCGGGGTGAACCACCGCAGCGCCCAGTCGGCCTCCCCGCCCGCCGGCAGCCGGTGTGCGAACGCCGTCTCCGCGTGGTTGACCTCCAGCGCCACCCGTTGAAGGCGGAAGTCGTCGGGAAAGGCGTCGAGGAGCAGCACTCCGGCCGGGTTGCCGGCGAAGGGGCGGTCGGTGAAGGCGTCGACGATTCGAATCCGCATGGCCCGACGCTAGCGGTCGCACGCGGCGGGGCGACAAGGCCAATCCCCGGTGCGTGGACCGCGCCACACCGACGGCCGGAGCGCCGGGGCACGGACGGCGGCCCCTCCCGGACTTCCGCCCCCGCTTCCGGAACGGGCCTCCGGCGGGGGTTGTCATCCGAACTCAACCGATATATCGTTGACGCATCGCGACAGATCAACGATGGAATGGAGTGATTGCGATGCGTACCCACGGATACGAGCGTGGACATGGACGTCGGGAAGGCGGTCCGGGCGGACGCGGGCAGGACGGTTTCGAGGGGCGGCGTGCCGCCTTCGGGCCCTTCGGTCCGGGTGGCCCCGGCGGCTTCGGGCCGGGCTTCGGCCCCGGCGGCCCCTGGGGCGGCCGGGGGCGCGGAGGTCCAAGGGGCAGGGCGCGCCGCGGTGACGTGCGGGCCTCGATCCTGGCGCTGCTGAAGGACCGGCCGATGCACGGCTACGAGATGATCCAGGAGATCGCCGAACGCAGCGGCGGCGCGTGGAAGCCGAGCCCCGGCTCGGTCTACCCCACCCTGCAACTGCTGGAGGACGAGGGCCTGATCATCAGCGAGACCGAGGGCGGCAAGAAGCTCTTCGCCCTCACCGAGTCCGGCCGCACCACGGCCGACGAGGGCCCGGACGCCCCCTGGGAAGAGGCTTCCCGCGGGGTCGACTGGGAAGCCCTCGGCGAGATCCGGCAGGCCGGCGTCGGACTGATGGAGGCCTTCGGCCAGGTCTGGAAGACCGGCAGCAAGGAGCAGCGCGACAAGGCGCTGGCCGTCATCAACGACGCCCGCAAGAAGCTGTACCTCATCCTCGCCGACGAGGACTGAACGGTCGGCGGGCCGTCACGGCGAGCCGGCCGGACTCGCCCCACGCGACGAACACGGCACCCCGCGCAGCACTCCACGGGGCGCCGCCTTCGTGTGTTCTCAGGTCACCAGCCCGTCCAGTCTGCGCAGCGACTCGGCCAGCGCGGCCGTCGCCGAGTCCTTCAGCTTGCCCGCCATCAGCGACACCGCCGCGCCCGTGAACTCGCCGTCGATGCGCACGGTCGTCGCGTCCCCGTCCGGAATGAGCGTGTAGCGCGTGACGACGGTCACGGCCATCGGCCCCTTGCCGCGGATCGCCAGCACCCGGGCCGCCGCCACCTCTTCGATGGTCCACTCGACCTCCGCGGGGAAACCCATGAGCTTCATGTTCTCCAGGAAGGTCCCGCCCGTCTCCAGCGTCTGGGGGCCGCCCTTGGGGAAGTTGGTGTGGGTCGCGTTCCACTTGCCGTACGCGGACCAGTCCGTGAGCTGGGCCCACACCTTCTCGGCCGGCGCCTCGATGCGTGTCTCCGCGGTGACTTCGGCCATGCGACCACCTCTTCTGTCGGGCTACGGTGTCGCGGAACGTAGCCGCCGGGCCCTCAACATTCAATACTGATGAACCGTCAGGAAGTGCGCGCGTGAACGTGGTTGAGGCCGGCAGGAAAGCGGCGTGGGCTCGGGCGGCTACAGCGCGCGTCGCGGGACGGTGCGCGCCCGCGAGGGGATACGGGCCTGATCTCCTCCGCGAGGAGGAGATCGCGGAGGTGGTCGTCCACTCAGCGTGGGACACGAGGATGGTTCCCGCCGGGGATGCCCGGGTCGCGCCGGACTGATGGGGTAGGAGTGTGCGAACCCGTATCCCCCGGCAGTCGACCTACGAGCAGGGCATCCACCGCGCGGACAGCGATGCCAGGCTGAGCGCCGAACTGGCGGCGGTGGTCGCCGCCGCCCGCCGCCGCGCACTGAGAGACGGGGACCGGCAGCTCGACACCGCACATCTGCTGCACACCCTGCTGGAGTCCGACCCGGAGGTCCGGGGGGTCTTCGGCGACGGGCCGCGGATCGCCCGGCTGCTCGGCTACCTCGTCCAGCGCAGCATCGGCTACGGCCTGCGCTGGCAGGGCACGGTCGAGGACTCCGGCGCGCTTTCCGCCCCGGCCGCCGCCGACGGCTGGTCGCCGCTCGCCGCGGACGCCCTGGAGTGCGCCTGCGAGCGCGCCGGACGGCGCGGGGGCGACCTGGCGCGCGGGACGGATCTGCTCGCCGCGATCGTCGCCGACCCCCGGGCCCGCGCCGTCGAGGTGCTCGGCCGCGCCGGGATCGCGTCGCCCGACGTGCTGGTCCGGGCGGAGGGCCGTGCGGGGGAGGAGGAGTGCGTACGGAGCGGCGGGGCGGCGGCCCGCTGAGACGGCCGGCCGCCGTGGCTCGGCGTCCACCCGCTGAGACAGGTGCGTAGCGGGATGACGCTCATGTCGTCCCCTGTCATCATGGGCCGGTGCACACGTCTGAGAGCGGCCGGAGCCGCGGCGGAAAGGGCGCCGGACTCGGCCTCGCCCTGCTCTCCGCGTTCGCCTTCGGGGGCTCCGGGGTCGCGGCCAAACCACTGATCGAGGCGGGTCTCGACCCGCTCCACGTGGTGTGGCTGCGGGTGACCGGCGCGGCCCTCGTGATGCTGCCGCTCGCCGTGCGCCACCGCGCGCTGGTGCGCCGCCGTCCGGGGCTGCTCCTCGGCTTCGGACTCCTCGCCGTGGCCGGTGTCCAGGCGTGCTACTTCGGGGCGCTCTCCCGGATCCCGGTCGGGGTCGCCCTGCTCGTGGAGTACCTGGCGCCCGCCCTCGTGCTCGGCTGGGTGCGGTTCGTGCAACGGCGGCCCGTCACCCGCGCCGCCGTGCTGGGCGTGGTCCTCGCGGCGGGCGGACTGGCCTGTGTCGTGGAGGTGTGGTCGGGGCTCCGGTTCGACGCCCTCGGACTGGTGCTCGCGCTCGGCGCGGCCTGCTGCCAGGTCGGCTACTTCGTCCTCTCCGACCAGGGCGGCGACGCGGGCGAGGCCGCGCCGGACCCGATCGGCGTCATCGCGTACGGCCTGCTCGTCGGCGCCGCCGTGCTGACCGCGACGGCCCGCCCCTGGACGATGGACTGGTCCGTGCTCACCGGTGACGCGCGGATGAACGGCACCCCCGTCGCGGCCGGACTGCTGCTGGCCTGGATCGTCCTGGTCGCCACGGTGCTCGCCTACGTCACCGGCGTGCTCTCCGTGCGGCGGCTCTCCCCGCAGGTCGCCGGTGTCGTCGCGTGCCTGGAGGCGGTCGTCGCGACCGTGCTGGCCTGGGTGCTGCTCGGCGAACACCTCTCCGCGCCGCAGATCGCCGGGGGCGCGGTGGTGCTGGCGGGAGCCTTCATCGCGCAGTCGTCGGCGCCGGTGAAGGGGGCGGACGGTCCCGTCGCGAGCGGGGACGGCGGGGCGGAGCGGGAGTCGCCGGCGCGCGAGTCGTCCACATAGGGGCGACGCGCGGCCGCCGCACACCGTCCGGACCGCGGGCCGGGCGGATCAGGGGGTCCTCGGCCAGGTACCCCGTCGGCGCAGCTGGTGCTCGCGCGCCTCGGCGTCCCTGGGCCGGTCCCGCTCCGCCAGCCCCGTCGCGATCCGGTCCTGCACCTCCTCCGGCCGGTGGCTCGCGTACTTGAACTTGGCCCGTACGCCGGTCACTTCGAGCCGCAGCACCCGGATGCCGGACAGCATGCGGTCGAACGGAGCCTGATCCGGGGCGACTTCGGCGGAACCGCCTTCCGGCTGGAAGTGGCCGACCTGGCGGTTCAGCAGTTCCGCCTTCGCCGTCGGGTCGTCCACGACGTGCGCCGTGCAGCGGAGTTGGACCGCCGCGTAGAGACTGGTCGGAGTGCCGTGCTCGGGCGGATCCTCCGGGGGTGCCTGCCAGGGGCCCGGTACGTACACGTAGTCGTCGACCACGCTCAGCAGCACCACGGGGTCGGCCACCAGCGCGGGCCACAGCGGGTTGGGGCGGGCGAGATGGGTCACCGCCTCGCCGCGCCCGGGGTCGTAGGCGAAGTGGAGCGGCTGGACGAACGGGGGTTCCCCGGACGGCCCGTTGACGGCGAGCTGGCCGAAGTCGTGGGTGGCGAGCCACTGTTGCCACTCGGTGTCGTCGGTGGGGGCGTCCCAGGGGTGGATGAGCATCAGAGGCTCTCCAGGTAGTGGGGGAGCGCGGTGCCGGGGGCGAGGTCGCCGTCCGGGAGCGGGGTGCCGTACGTCCTGCGCAGCGGGACCACGCCGGCCCAGTGGGGGAGGGCGAGGTCCTCGGGCTCGTCGTTCACCCCGCCCGTGCGGACCTTCGCGGAGACCTCGCCGAGGTCGAGGCGGATCACCGAAGTGGCGGCCAGTTCCTTCCTGTTGGCGGGCCGGGAGTCGGTCGCCCGGCCCGGTACGACATGGTCGACCAGCAGGTCGAGGGCGGTGCGCTTCTCCTCGGGGTCCGTGACCTGACGGGCGATGCCGTGCACCACGACGGAGCGGTAGTTGATCGAGTGGTGGAACGCGGAGCGGGCCAGCACCAGCCCGTCGACGTGCGTGACCGTCAGGCAGACGGCGAGTCCGGGGTCTGCCAGGCCCGTCATGCGCAGCGGGCGCGACCCCGTCGAGCCGTGCACGTAGAGCCGCTCGCCGGACCGTCCGTACAGCGTCGGCAGGACGACCGGCGCGCCGTCGCGCACGAAGCCGAGATGGCAGACGTACCCCTCGTCGAGTATCGAGTGCACCAACTCCTTGTCGTACGACGCCCGGTCCGCCGAGCGGGTGGGGACGGTGCGGTCGGTCGGCGGGTACACGGCGGGCTGGTCGGACGGCTGCGGGGTCCCCTGCATTGCGCTCTCCATTGCACTAGTGCATAATCTGGTTTGTGCTAGGAGAATATAGGATCGCCGGGCGGCGCGCAGCCGAGATCTCGGCGGACATCGAGCGCGCGGTCGGTTCCGGCGCACTGGAGCCCGGTCAACTGCTCCCGCCGATGCGGGAGTTGGCCGTGGAGCTGGGGGTGAACGCGAACACCGTGGCGGCCGCCTACCGCACGCTGCGGGAGCGCGGGGTGATCGAGACCGCCGGGCGGCGCGGCAGCCGGGTGCGGCCCCGGCCGGCCACGACCGGGCGGGAGCGGGTGCGGGCGGATGTGCCGGAGGGCGTGCGGGACGTCTCGCACGGCAACCCCGACCCGGCGCTGCTGCCCTCCCTGGCGCGGGCGTTCGCGCTCGCCGCCGAGCAGGGCGACCGCGACCCCGTGCTGTACGGCGACGCCCCCGTGGAACCGGGGTTCGCCCGCCGCGCCCGCGCCGGACTCGACGCCGACGGGGTGCCGGACGGCCCGGTGGGCGTCGCCTCCGGCTCGCTGGACGCCGTCGAGCGGGTCCTCGCGGCCCACCTCAAGCCGGGTGACACCGTCGCCGTCGAGGATCCGGGCTGGGGCAGCCTGCTCGACCTGATCCCCTCACTCGGGCTGCGTGTCGCCCCCGTGCGGGTCGACGACGAGGGGCCGCTGCCCGACGACGTGCGGGCCGCCCTGGAGTCCGGCGTGCGGGCCCTGATCGTCACCGACCGGGCCCAGAACCCGACCGGCGCCGTCGTCACCGCGGCACGCGCGCGTGCCCTGCGCGCCCTGCTGCGCCGGCACCCGGAGACGCTGCTGATCGAGGACGACCACGGGCACGACATCGTCGATCTGCCCCTGCACCCGCTGGCCGGCACCACGCGCAACTGGGCCTTCGTCCGCTCGGTCGCCAAGGCGTACGGCCCCGATCTGCGGCTCGCGGTGCTGACCGGGGACGCCGTCACCCTCGACCGGGTCCGGGGCCGCCAGCGGCTGGGCCCCGGCTGGGTCAGCCGCCTGCTGCAACGGGCCGTGCTGCGGCTGTGGGACGACGGCGCGGTGGACACCCCGGCGGTGGCGGCGGCCTACGCCGAGCGCCGGTCCGCCCTGATCGCCGCGCTCGCCGCCCGGGGCATCACGGCCCACGGCCGCAGCGGCCTCAACGTGTGGGTCCCGGTACCGGACGAGACCGGCGCCGTCTCCCGCCTTCTGCACGCCGGCTGGGCGGTGGCCCCCGGCGCCCGTTTCCGCATCGGCGCCCGCCCCGGCATCCGGGTCACCGTCTCCACCCTGCCGGCGACGGAGACGGAACCCCTGGCCCAGGCCATCGCCTCGGCGATCGGACCGGCCCCGGACCGGAGTTACGTGTAGTCGCGCCTGCGGGCCGCGCGGTTCTGCCGCGATCCGGCCCGGCCGCAACTCGGCTCCGCGATCAGGCAGTTGGCGGGGTCGCCGGCTCTGTGCCGGGGCGTCGGCGGGTGGTGATGCCGGCGAGGACGAGGTCGATACCGGCGAGGAACTGCTCGCGGTCGTCGTGGTCGCGCAGTTGGCCGGCGACGGCCCGGGCGAACGGGTACTCGTCGGGATCGAGCTCCTCCCAGGCCGTGGACACCGAGTCGAGGAACTCCGCACGGTCCGTACCGGGCCCGAGGGCGTGGCCGCTCGCGGTGTTCGCCGCGTTCTGGGCCGCCGCGCCGAGGATGTAGTGCACCAGCACGGAGGCCGCCACGAACCAGCCGTCCTCGGGCACACCCAGCCCGCGGACCTGCCGGCCGATGCTCTCGAAGATCCTCGGCGCGACCGGCCCCCAGGGGCTGCGGGAGAAGTGTGTGGAGAGCTGCGTCGCCAGCCACGGGTGGGCCTCGATCGCGTCGAACAGGCCGAGCGCGACGGCGCGGACCCCGTCCTGCGGCGAGTCCGGAACCCGGGCGGCCTCGCCGGCCAGGGCCGCGGCGACCACGGCGTCGGTGGCGGCGCCGAGCAGCTCGCCCTTGTTCGCCACATGCCAGTAGATCGCCCCGGGGCCGGTGGCGAGGTGCTCGGTCAGCGCCCGGAACGTCAGCCCGCCCTCGCCCGCGGCGTCGAGCAGCCCGACGGCCGCCTCGACGATGCGCTCCCGGGAGAGTGCCTCCGTGCGCCGCTGTGATCGGGGTGTCCGCGTTGCCACCCCCGTATTTTCCCACATCTGGAGTGCCGTTCCAACTTGACACGTCTGGAGCGCTGTTCCAACAATGGAACGACGTACCAGCACGTCATGGCCGCCCCCGCCAGCCGGGGCGGTCGCAACCCGGAGGAGTCACCATCAGCACGCACGTCACGATCGTCGGAGCCGGCCTCGGCGGCCTCACCCTTGCCCGCGTCCTGCACGTCCACGGCATCCCGGCCACGGTCTACGAGGCCGAGCCCTCCGCGGCGGCCCGCACCCAGGGCGGGATGCTCGACATCCACGACCACAACGGCCAACCCGCTCTCCGGGCGGCGGGGCTGACCGACCAGTTCCGCGCCCTCGTCCTGGAAGGCCGCGAGGCGACCCGGATCCTCGCGCCGGACGGGACGGTCCTGCTCGACGAGCCCGACGACGGCACGGGCGGCCGCCCCGAGGTGCAGCGCGGCGAACTGCGACGCGTGCTGCTCGCATCGCTCCCGGCCGGCACCGTCCGGTGGGGACACAAGGTCAGCGGTGCCCGCGCCCTCGGCGAAGGCCGCCACGAGGTGACCTTCGCCGACGGCGGGACGGTCGTGACGAACCTGCTGGTCGGCGCGGACGGCGCGTGGTCGCGGGTCCGGCCGCTGCTCTCCGACGCCGTGCCGGAGTACGTCGGCACGTCCTACGTCGAGACCTACCTCTATGACGGGGACGCCCGCCACCCCGCCGCCGCCAAGGCGGTGGGCGGCGGGGCGCTCTTCGCCCTCGCCCCGGGCAAGGGCATTCAGGCGCACCGGGAGAGCGAGGGGAACCTCCACACCTACGTGGCGCTCCGCAAGCCGCGCGAGTGGTTCGACGCCGTCGACTTCACCGACGCCGCCGCGGCCACCGCCCGGATCGCCGAGGAGTTCGACGGCTGGGCGCCGGAACTCACCGCGCTGATCACCGACGGGGAGACCGCGCCGGTCCTGCGCCCCCTCAACACCCTGCCGACCGGCCACCGTTGGGACCGGGTGGCGGGGGTGACCCTGATCGGTGACGCCGCCCACCTCATGATCCCCTCGGGCGAAGGCGCCAACCTCGCCATGTACGACGGCGCCGAACTCGGCGAGGCCATCGCCGCGCACCCCGGTGACGTCGAGGCGGCGCTCACCTCGTACGAGCAGGCCATGTTCCCGCGCAGCGGCGCGGAGGCCGCCGTCGCCGTCGACCTGTACGAGCTCATGTACGGTGACCGCGCGCCCCAGGGCCTGATCGACATGTTCACCGCGCAGGGGCAGCCCGGGTGAGTCGGGCGCCATGCCGGCCCCGGGACGCCGGGAGCATCATCCGCGGGACGGCCGACCCGGTTCCCGTCCCCGCGCCCTGGCCTGCGTGAGCGCCGCCCCCGCCAGTACGACCACCGCGCCGACCGGTGTCGACCAGGACAGCGACTCGCCCAGGAGCGCGACGCCCGCGGCCGTGGCGATGACCGGGACGAAGTACGTGACCATCTGCGCGGTGGTCGGGCCGACTTCGGCGACGATGCCGTACTGAATGAGCATGGCCACACCGGTGCCGACGGCTCCCAGGGCGACGATCGCCAGCAGGGGCAGCAGCGCGAAGTGGGCCGGTATGGAGGTGAACAGCGGTGTCACGACAGCCAGTTGCAGGGTCGCCAGCAGCAACTGGGTGCCGGTGAGCGACAGATGGGACTGGCTGCTCCCCGCCAGCGTGCGGCGGACGTAGATCCAGCCGACCGGATAGCTGACCGACGCCGCCAGCGCGAGGCCCGTGCCCCTGGCGTCCAGGCCGCTGAAGCCCTGCCAGACGCCGAGCACCGTCAGGACACCGAGGAAGCCGAGGCCCAGCCCGGCCACCCGGACCCGGCTCGGCCGGTCCTCGGAGAGCGCCACCAGGGACAGGGCCATGCCCCACAGCGGCGAGGCCGCGTTGCAGATGCCCGCGAGCGTGGACGGGATCGTCAGCTCCGCGTAGGCGAACAGCGAGAAGGGCAGCGCGTTCAACAGGAACGCGGCGACCGCGAGATGCCCCCAGGTCCGCGCGCCGCGCGGCAGCCGCTCCCGCTTCACTGCCATCGCCGCCACCAGCACCGCCGCCCCGCACGCCAGCCTGCCCAGGGTCACCTGGAACGGCGCGTACCCGTGGGTGCCCACCTTGATGAGCAGAAAGCTGAAGCCCCAGATCAGGGAGAGAAGACCGAAGCGCAGCCGCCAGCCGGCCGGACGGCGGGCGCGCGGGCGGGGCGGGGTGGCCCGGCCCGGGTCCTGATCCCGGTCGCGGGTGGCGTCAGCGGTCGTGTCGGCGGTGGGGACAGAGGTGGGGACGGTGGTCATGGGATACACGATGACGCCCCCCATCTCGTAGCACAACCGAGATTTCGAGCACGGTATCTCGTAGAATCACTTACATGTTGAACCTGGAGCGCCTCCGTACCCTCGACGCCCTGGCCCGGCACGGCTCGGTCAGCGGTGCCGCCGAGGGGCTGCACGTGACGACGTCGGCCGTCTCGCAGCAGATGTCCAAGCTGGAGCGCGAGGTCGGCCAGCGACTCCTCGCCAAGAACGGGCGCGGCGTCCGCCTCACCGACGCCGGCCGGCTGCTCGCCGAGCACGCGGGGCGGATCCTGTCCCAGGTCGAACTGGCCCAGTCCGACCTGGAGGCCCAACGCGGGCGCGTCGTGGGGGAGTTGCGCATGGCAGCGTTCCCCACGGCGGCGCGCGGACTCTTCCCCGCCGCGCTCGCCGCCCTGCGCGCCGACCACCCGGCCCTGCGCGTGCGCTCGTCGGAACTGGAGCCGGAGACCGGGGTGGCGGGCGTCGCGCGCGGCGACCTCGACCTCGCCGTCGCCCTCGACTGGTACAACAAGCCGATGCCGGTGCCCGGCGGGCTGGTGAAGGCGCCGCTCCTGGACGACCCGGCCGAGGTGGCGATGCCGGCCGGCCATCCGCTGGCCGGCCGCGACGAGGTGGACCTCGGGGAGTTCGCCGACGACGAGTGGATCACCTGGGGCGAGGGCGAGTTCTGCCACGAGTGGCTGATGTACACGCTGCGGTCCCAGGGCATCGAACCGATCGTCGGCCACCGGGCCGGCGAGACCCACACCCAACTGGGCCTGGTCGCCGCCGGACTCGGCGTCTGCATCGCTCCCCTGCTGGGCCGGCACCCGATGCCCGCCGGGGTCGTCACCGTCCCCCTCAAGCAGCGGGTGCGCCGCCATGTCTACGTCCTGTGGCGCGAGGACGCCGACCGCCGTCCGTCCATCCGCGCGGCGGTCCAGGCGCTGCGGGGTGCGGCCCGCGCCGTCGTCCAGTGAGCCGACCGCCTCACCCCGCCGCCAGTTTGCGGAAGTCCCAGGAGGCGACCGTGTCCGGCGTCAGCCGCACCCACGCGTGCCGGCCGTCGTGCGGCAGCTCGTCCACACCGAAGTTCTTCCGCGCGAACAGCCGCTCCACAGCGACGAGTTCGGGCACCGGTTCGCCGATACGCGGCACCTCGCCCACGAACTCGACGGAGCCGGACAGTTCGGCGCCCCGCAACTCGTCGTAGGAGTCCCCGGCGTCCACCACCACGGCGACCCGGGGATCGCGGCGCAGATCGGCCCACCGCTTGCTGCGGGTGATCGAGTACAGCCACAGCGAGGTGCCGTCCCAGACGAACCAGAGCGGGCTCGCGTGCGGGGCGCCGTCCGCGGACACGGTCGCGACGCGGCAGGTGCGCTGGGCGGTGAGGAACTCGTCCAGTTCCCCGGCCGACATCATGATTCTCCGGCCCCGGCGCTGAGTGGCGGCCATGCGATCCCCTTCGGCTCTCGTGAACGGCCCTGTGCGGAACCGTTCCTGACGGCGCGTCAGTAAACTGGGTCGAGGGCGAGGGTGACCGTCGACCGTCTTCCGTCCGCACACGATGCTCGTTACTCTCGCCCGCTCCGGCTGTCGGGGACAAGGGAGCGGGCCATGCCGTCGCACGAACGACTCACCGAACTCCTCGACCCCTTGAGCACCGTCGTGCTCACCGTCGAGTGCCAGCAGGGAGTGGTGGGCCCGGACAGCGCCCTGCCCGAACTCGCCCGCGAGGCGCGCGCGTCGGGCGCGCTCACCCGGGTGGCCCGGCTGGTCGCCGCCGCGCACGAGAGCGGGATCCAGGTGATCCACGCGGTCGCCGAGCGCCGCCCGGACGGCCGGGGCGCCAACCGCAACGCCCGGCTCTTCCGCGCCGCCGAACGCCTCCCCGTACAGCAGTTGTCGGGCACCAGCGCCGTACGCGTGGCGCCCCCGATCGAGGTCACCGAGGAGGATCTCGTCGTACGGCGACTGCACGGCCTGTCGCCGCTGCACGGCACCGGAGTCGACGCGCTGCTGCGCAACCTCGGCTGCCGGACGCTGGTCGTCATCGGGGTCTCCGCCAACGTGGCCGTGCCGAACGCGGTGTTCGACGCCGTCAACCGGGGCTACACCGTCGTCGTGCCCGCGGACGCCATCGCGGGGGTGCCGTCCGACTACACCGCCGCGATGATCCGCAACACCCTCGCCCTGGTCGCCACGGTCGCGACCACGGACGAGGTGCTGGGGTGCTTCGGGCGACCGCACCGAGCGGGTCGCGGCTGACGCTCAGGCCAGCTTGATGGAGTCCCCGTCGACCTTGACGCTCGCGGCGGGCAGGGGCTGGGTCGCCGGGCCCTTCTTCACGCTGCCGTCGGTGGCGGAGAACTCGCTGCCGTGGCACGGGCAGCTGATGACGCCGTTGCTGATGCCCGTGACCGCGCAGCCGGCGTGCGTGCACTTCGAGGAGAACGCCTTGTAGGTGCCGGCGGTCGGCTGGGTGACCACCACGCCCTGGCTCGCGAAGATCTTGCCGCCGCCCTCGGGGATGTCGGAGGTCTTGGCGATCTCCGTGCCGCCGGCGTCGGCCTGGGAGGTGGCCGGACTGGAGGCGCCCGAAGTGGTCGTGGACCCCGAATTGCCGTTGGCACCGCTGGAGTTGGCGGAGTCCGAGGAACCCTTGTCCGAAGAGCACGCGGTCAGCGCGACGGCGAGGCCCGCCGCGCCGACTGTCGCCAGGGCGGTGCGACGGGACGGTGCCGGAACGGGCCGGAGTGAGTCGCTGGTCATGCTGACGTTCCTTCCGTAAAAAGCGTGTGTTCGTCTGTCCAGGGGTACGAAGGGCGGCGAGCCGCCGTTCAGACGGTGCCGAGAGCTTCGCCTGATCGACATCAGAGAAGCGTAAAACCTCCCTGTCGGTGCGCTGTCATCGGCGACCCGGCTCGCACAAGCGCTGGCCAGGTACGGTGCGCAGGGCGCACCCGGCGCAGAAATCCGGTGCTCAGTTGCCGTGCGGGCGCAGCTGATGCTCGTAGGCGAAGATCACGACCTGCACACGGTCGCGGAGCCGCAGTTTGGTGAGGATGCGGGTGATGTGGGTCTTGACGGTGGCCTCGGTGAGGAAGAGGCGTCCGGCGATCTCGGCGTTCGACAGGCCGGCGGCGATGAGGTGGAACACGTCCCGCTCCCGGGCCGTGAGCCGGGCGAAGAGCGCGCCCGCGTCGTCGGCGCGGGGCCACGGGGCGATCTGGGCGAAGCGGTCGACGAGACCGCGGGTGATGCGCGGGGTGAGGACGGCGTCGCCGCAGGCCACGGCCCGGATCGCCGCCTGGAGCGTGGCGGGGACGACATCCTTGAGGAGGAATCCGCAGGCTCCGGCGCGCAGCCCCTCGAAGGCGTACTCGTCGAGGTCGAAGGTGGTGAGGATGAGCACGCGGGAGGCTGTCCGGCCGGTGATGTGCCGGGTCGCCTCGATGCCGTCCATGACCGGCATGCGCACGTCCATCAGCACCACGTCCGGCAGCGTGCGCCGTGCGAGGTCGACCGCCTCCTCCCCGTTGGCGGCTTCGCCGAGGACGGTGATGTCCGGCATCGTGTCGAGGAGGCTGCGGAAGGCCATGCGGACGAGTGCCTGGTCGTCGGCGAGGAGGACCGAGATCGTCATCGCGGTTCCCCCAGCCTCAGTTCGCCGGAGACGACCCACCCGGACGGGGTGGGACCGGCCCGCAGGTCGCCGTCGAACATCGCGACCCGTTCCCGCATCCCGGTGAGCCCGTTGCCGGCGTTTCCCTCCGCGCCGGTCCCGGGCGCGGGTATGCCGTCGTCGGTGACGCGGAAGCCGACCAGGTCGCGGCCGCACTCCAGGACGACGTCCACCGTCGACGCGTCCCGGGCATGCTTGACGACGTTCGTCAGTGACTCCTGCAAGATCCGGTAGACCGTCGTCTGCGCCTCCGCGCTCAGGTTCGCCGGGCTGCCGGTCCGGGCCAGCCGGACGTCCAGACCGGTGCCGCGAGCCTGCTCCACCAGGGCCTCAAGCGAGCCGAGGTCGGGCTGAGGGGCCCGGTCGCCACCGTCGTCGGCGCGCAGCACGCCGAGGAGGCGACGCATTCCGGCGAGGGACTGCCGACCGGTCGCCGCCGCCTGGAGCATCTTCGCGCGGGCACCCTCCGGATCGGCCGCCGTGGTCGCGGCGGCGGCCTCGGAGAGGGCGACGACGACCACCAGACCGTGGGCGACGATGTCGTGCATCTCCCGCGCGATCCGGGTGCGTTCGGCCGCCGCGGCGAGCTGCGCCTGCTGAGCGCGTTCCTGCTCCAGACGCTCCGCGCGGTCCTCGATGGAGGCGAGGTAGCGACGCTGGGCCCGGACGGTGGTACCGAGGAAGAACGCCGCGGCGGCCAGCCCGCTGAGGATGACGAAGGCGTCGTTGACGCTCGCGGCCGGGGCGAACCGCACCGCCACCAGGACGACGCCGAACTCGACGGCCGCCGCGGCGCAGAGAGAGTGCCGCAGACCCCGGTGGGCGGCGACGGCGTAGAGCGCGACGAGCACCGCGAACTCGGAGAACGAGACCGTACCCAGCGCCCAGGTCCCCATCGCCACGGCCCAGCAGAACCAGAACACGGCGACCGGAGCCCGGCGGCGCAGCAGGAGGGGACAGATCACCGCGAGCGCCAGCACCCAGTCCGACACCGCGGACCGGTTGTAGAGCAACTCGTGGGACGCGGCGACCGCGCACAGGACGGGCGGCCCCAGGAGCAGTACGAGGGACAGGGACGGGCGGGCCCGGGACCATCGGTGCGCCGGCTGGAGGTGCTTCACCCCGCCGACATTACGGAAGGGCGGTCACGGTGGCGTCAATCAAAGGTCTTACATTCGCCGGAAAGTGACCACCATCGTCGGATGTGCGGGTCCCGGCGCCACTTCTAGTCTCGCGATATGGAAACACGAACAGCGACCATGGCCATGAAGGTGCCGGAGATCACTCTCCTCTTCTGGATCGCGAAACTCTGCACCACGGGATTCGGTGAGTCCTTCTCGGACTACGTCTTCTTCAACGACTACATCGGGCAGCATACGGCCATTCTCCTCGGCCTCGCCCTGCTCCTCGTCTGCCTGGCCGTACAGCTCCGCACCACGAAATACATTCCGTGGGTCTACTGGCTCGCGGTGACGGCAGTGAGCATTTTTGGGACGATGTCGGCGGACTTCCTGAACAAGGATCTGGGAATGCCGCTCTACGCCTCCACACTGATGCTGGTCGCCGTCCAGATCGCCGTCTTCGCCGCCTGGTACGCGACACAGCACACCCTGGACGTGCACAGCATCAACAACCGTCTGCGGGAGCTGTTCTACTGGCTGACCGTCCTCGGCACCTTCGCTCTCGGCACAGCCGCGGGTGACTTCGCGGCGGTGACCCTGGGGCTCGGCACCCTGGCCTCGTCCTTCGTGTTCCTCGGAATCATCCTGATTCCGGCAGCCGGTTATCGCTGGTTCCGTCTGAACGAAGTCCTGGCTTTCTGGTTCGCCTACACCATCACCCGCCCCCTGGGCGCGTCCGTCGCGGACTGGCTCTCCGTACCCGCCCCTTATGGGGACGGACTTCAATGGGGAACAGGTCCTGTCAGTCTCGCCCTCGGAATTCTCCTCGCGGGAGTCGTCGCGGTGACCGCGGCGCGACACCGCCGATCCGGATCTCCGAAAGCGGGAATGCAGGAAGCGGCCACTCAGGTCCGTTGACCGCGCCGGGAAAGACGCTTCGGCGCGGGCGCAGTGCTGCGGTCAGGGCTCTGGCACTCGATACTTACCTTCTTCTCACGCTGCTGGCAGATCGAGACCCCCTACCCGCGCAAACGTCAGGATATCGGCCCGTGCGGGAGCGCCGATTCATGGCCTGGCCGGCGCCCGCGCCGAGGATTTTCTTACCCGACAGCCCCTGCCCGCCCTCCGGCGCCGCAGGCGTTCCACCACGGCCGAGGCACGACCGGCGCCGGCAACCTACAGCTTGTAGGGTGTGACTCCGTGGCAGGCACGTCTCC
This sequence comes from Streptomyces sp. NPDC005423, assembly GCF_040606415.1. NCBI lineage: Bacteria > Bacillati > Actinomycetota > Actinomycetes > Kitasatosporales > Streptomycetaceae > Streptomyces > Streptomyces sp. NPDC005423. The sequence continues at coordinate 44,808 of NZ_JBEXET010000026.1, forward strand.
CGGCTGAGGTGTCGAACGGCGCAACGTCGCGCACGTCGGCGCAGAGCGGGGGCGAGGCCTCGACCACCCTGTGAACACAGTCAACCAAACGTGTACTGAGCGGCGTCGTGCGCCGGATGGTCACGAAAGTCACCCAGTAACTGAGGCGGTAGAGAGACGTGCCCATCAAGGTGAGCGTGGTGATCCCGGTCTACAACCCGGGCACATACATCGAGGACTGCATCGACTCTCTGCTGCGCCAGAGCCTGCCGGACGACGAGTACGAAGCGATCTTCGTCAACGACGGTTCCACCGACGGGACGCCCGAGCGCCTCGACCGGCTCGCCGCCGACCACCCCCACATGCACGTCATCCACCAGGAGCCGTCCGGGTGGTCGGGCAAGCCGCGCAACGTCGGTATCGCCGCCGCCCAGGGAGAGTTCATCCAGTTCGTGGACAACGACGACTGGCTGGGCGACGAGGCGCTGGAGCGCATGTACGACTACGGCGTGGCGAACGACGCCGACGTGATCGTGGGCAAGATGGCCGGCAAGGGACGTCCGGTTCCGCTGGAGCTGTTCCGCGAGAACCGCCCGCACGCCAACGTCGGCAACGCCCCGCTGATCGACAGCCTCACCCCGCACAAGATGTTCCGCAAAGCGTTCCTGGACAAGCACAACCTCCGCTACCTGGAGGGGCGCCGCCGTCTGGAGGACCACGTCTTCGTCACCGAGGCCTACCTGCGGGCCGACAACGTCGCCGTCCTCAGCGACTACCTGTGCTACTACCACGTCAAGCGCGAGGACGCCTCCAACGCCGGCTTCCAGCGGTTCGACCCGGCCGGCTACTTCAAGAACCTCCGTGAAGCCCTCGACGTGGTCGAGGAGCTCACCGAGCCTGGCCCCCTGCGCGACCGGCTCTTCCGGCGCTGGCTGCGCAACGAGATGGTCGAGAGAATGCGCGGACAGCGCCTGCTGAAGCTGCCCGCCGACTACCGCCGGGAGCTGTTCGACGAGATGCACAAGGTGGTCGTCGAACGCTTCGGACCAGGTGTCGCGGCCGGACTCCAGCCCACCCAGCAGATCGTCGCCGGCCTGATCGCGGCCGACCGGCTCGCCGACATCGAGGAGTTCGCCCGGTGGGAGTCGGGCATCAAGCCCTCCGGCGTCCTGGAGAACCTCGGCTGGGAGAACGGCGAACTGACGATCGGCTTCAGCGCCGAGTACACGTCGGGCGGGGAACCCGTCACCTTCCGTGCCGACGGCGAGAAGGACCGGCTCGTTCCGCCGTTGCCGCAGACCAGCCTGGACGCCATCGCCCTGCTCGGCGCGGACACCTCCGCCCCGCTGGCCAGGTCCAAGGTCGACCTCGTCGTGCGCGAGCGCGCCACAGCGGCGGAGTTCTTCCAGCCCGTCGAACTCGTCCGCGAGAAGATCGCCGTAGCGGACCGGGAGGGACACTTCCGGCAGGTGCTGCGCGCCACCTCGCGCGTCGACCCGCTGTCCGCAGCGGCCGGCAGCGCCCTGGAGCCGGGCATCTGGGACGTCCTCATCCGCGTCAGCTCCTGCGGGTGGACCAAGGAGACCCGCCTGGGTTCCGTGCGCGGCCAGGAGGCGGGGCGCGGGCGCCGTGCCGCCGTCGTCGGCTCCCCGGCCCGCCTGGTTCTGCCGTACTGGACCGACCCGCACGGCAACCTCTCGCTCGACGTCGGCCAGAAGACCAACCGGATCGCGTACGAGTTCGCCGGTCTGGCCCCGGCCGACGTCACCGTGACGACGGACCCCGGCCGCATCAGCGTGGCCCTGCCGTTCCACGTCCAGGCCGAGAGCGAGGCAACGCTGAAGCTGACGAACGCCACGACCAGTCGCTCCGTCGACCTCCCCGCCACACTCACCGCTCGCGTGACCGGCGACGCCGACCTGCGCGCCGACCTCTCCTTCGGCGAGCCGGCGGACGGCCGGTGGCGGCTGGAGCTGACCCTGCCCTCCACCGGAGTGGGCAAGCCGATTGCCCTCCCGCTGGCGCTCGCCGTCTCCGCCGACGGCGGAGCCGTGGTCGAACGCCTCGCTGCCGCCGCCGCCGACCTGGCCGCCGCGGACCCCGGGCGGCGCGGCCCCGCCGCTCGCCCTGGGAGGCCGACGTTCCGGCGCCGCGCGACGGCCAGGCTCCGGCGGGTTCTGAAGAAGTATCTGAAAAAGTAACCGAAAGAAGTAACCGAGAAAGCAACCGACCACGCGAGCAAGGATCAATACGTGCGACCACTGGACATCGAGGGCGCCTGGGTGCTGGAGCCCAAGATCTTCCCCGACGACCGCGGCAGCTTCCACGAGTGGTTCCGCGGCGCCGGGTTCCGTGAGGCGACCGGCCAGGACCTGAACCTGGCGCAGGCCAACTGCTCCGTCTCCAAGCAGGGCACCCTGCGCGGCATCCACTACGCCGACGTTCCGCCGAGCCAGGCCAAGTACGTGAAGTGTGTGCGCGGCGCGGTCCTCGACGTCATCGTCGACATCCGCGTCGGCTCACCGACGTACAAGCGGTGGGAGGCGGTCCGGCTCGACGACCGGGCTCACCATGCCGTCTACCTGTCCGAGGGACTCGGCCACGCCTTCTTCGCCCTGACGGACGACGCGACGGTGGTCTACCTCTGCTCCGAGGGCTACGCCCCCGAGCGCGAGCACGGTATCCACCCGCTCGACCCGGACCTCGCCATCGAGTGGCCGCCCGGCATCGAGCCGCTGCTGTCCCCGAAGGACGAACAGGCGCCGACCCTCGCCGAGGCGGAGGCGCGGGGACTGCTCCCGAAGTACGAGGAGTGCGTCGCCTACCGCGGGACCCTGCGCGGCAACTGACGGTCAATCAGGTTCTTGGACGGGCCCTTTCGTGGAAACGCGGAAGGGCCCGGTTCGTTGTCCCATTAGCGTCTCTTGGGGAACGCGGGAGGGCCGGTGTCCCTCCTCCTGGGTGACGGAAAGACCACGGGCGAGGAAACCAAGGACTGAGTGGCATGGGCCTGACCAGCCAGACGACCGTGTACGTGATGGCGGCTCTGTCCGCCGCGGGTGTGGTGCTGTTGGTCTGGTTGTGGCCGCGGCTCGCCAAGCAGGGCCTGTGGCAGGTGCTCGGACGGCTGGCGGCCGTCGGAGTGACCCAGGCGATGATCATCGCGGCGTTCGCGTGCTGGCTGAACTCCTCGTACCAGTTCTTCGGATCGTGGGCCGAACTCCTCGGCAACGTCGACTCCGCACCCGTCGGCGTCACACAGGCGTCGGCGCACAACAGCGACGGGACGGTGAACGGCGTCTCCGTCAAGGGCGCGCTGATCCAGCCCGCCGGCGCCGAACAGCTGAGCCGGGTCAGCGGACTGCCCACCGGTCCCGCCGCGGTCAACGGGCGGGTGGAGTCCGTGAAGGTCATCGGCCGTCGTACGGGCGTCGTCGACCCCGCGTTCGTCTACCTGCCGCCGCAGTACTTCCAGAAGGCGTACCACCGGCAGCGCTTCCCGGTGATCGTCGCGCTCAGCGGCTACCCCGGCAGCATCTTCAACCTCGCGCAGTACCTGCGGGTGTCACAGACCGCCGGCGAGCTCCAGAGGAGCGGCCAGATGCAACCCACCGTCATGGTGATGATCCGGCCGACGATCGCTCCGCCGCGCGACACCGAGTGCGTCAACGTCCCGGGCGGACCACAGACCGAGACCTTCCTGGCCAAGGACCTCCCGGACGCGCTGAAATCCACCTACCGGGTGGGCCACGACGCCGGCTCCTGGGGCGTCACGGGCTACTCCTCCGGTGGCAGCTGCGCCCTGCAACTGGCGATGCGCAACCCCGGCGTGTACACAACGGCCGGCGCCCTCTCACCCGACTACAAGGTCCAGGACGACCCCACGACCGGCAATCTCTTCGGCAGCGGGCTGGGCCGGGTCAACCGGGTCAACGGGCACGACCTGATGTGGCGGCTCAAGCACCTTCCCGTCCCGCAGATCTCGGTCCTGGTCGCCGAAAGCAAGCACGGCGAGCGGGGCTACCCACAGACGCTGGCCTTCATCAGGGCCGTCAAAGCGCCGATGCGCGTCGTGTCGATCCTGCCCGACCAGGGCAGCCACAACTTCCCGACCTGGGTACGGGAGATGCCGGCCACCCTGAAGTGGATGAACCAGCAGCTGACCTTCCCCCAGGACGTCGTTCCCCGGCACCACAAACCGGGCCGCACCACGGAGCGCGCCTCGGGCGCCGAACCCACGAAGACCGCCGCCAAGCCCAGATGACGGAAGGCCCCTGCCGCTCCAGTGGCCGGCGCCGCGGCGGGGACGCGTGGGGGAGGTGATGCGCACGCGCAGTCAGGATGCGTTCAGGTGCCAGCTGGCACGGTCGTGTTCCATGACCTGCGAACTCTCCGAGACACCGGAAGCCGCACGGGACGCCGACGGTCCCACCCGGCACGCGCGCCGCCTCCGCCTGAACAGGGTCCCCGAGATCACCGTCTACTTCTGGATCATCAAGGTCCTCTGCACGACGGTGGGGGAGACCGCGGCCGACCTGCTCAACGAGAAGGCCGGACTGGGGCTGACCGGTGTGTCGGTGCTGATGAGCGCGCTGCTCGCGGTCGTCCTGGTCGTCCAGTTCCGCACCGCCGCCTACCGCGCCGGCGTGTACTGGCTCGCCGTCGCCCTCATCAGCGTCGTCGGCACGCTGATCAGCGACAACCTCACCGACAACACGGGCGTCCCGCTGGAGACGACCACCACGGTGTTCGGGGTCATCCTCGTCGTCGTGTTCATCGTCTGGTACCGCCGTGAGCGGACCCTGTCGATCCACAGCATCGACACCACCGGCCGTGAGTCGTTCTACTGGCTGGCCGTGCTGTTCACCTTCGCCCTCGGCACGGCCGCCGGCGACCTGGTCTCCGAGCGCATGGACCTCGGCTACTGGCTCTCCGCGGTGCTGTTCGCCCTCGTCATCGCCGCCGTGGGCATCGCCCACTTCACCCTCGGCCTGGACGCGGTGTGGAGCTTCTGGATCGCCTACGTCCTCACCCGCCCGCTGGGCGCCTCGATCGGCGACTACCTCTCCCAGCCGACCGGCGACGGCGGCCTCGGCCTCGGCCTCGCCACCGTCGTGACGAGCGGGCCCTTCCTGGCCGTCATCCTCGGCATGGTGGTGTACCTGACGGTGACCCGTAAGGACGTCGTGGAGACCGAAGGCGCGGCACGGCAGGCGGCCTGAACGGTCGGGGAGGGACAGGTTCGCCGGAGTGGTGCGCGCACGGCCACTCCGGCGGAGGCCGCCGCGTGGCCCGGCTGCTCACCGACGCCTTCGGCGCTCCCCCTTTCGGTGAAATCCAGTCATGTTCGGTGGAACGCAGACCGGTTTGGGGAAGACCCGACCGCGCATTACGGGTGTGTTCACGCATATGCCGTTTACTGTCCACAAAGCGCGACTCTGATGGGCCCGGCACCCACACCCGCCCGAACACCCGGGAGAGAACAGATGTCCAGACGCCATGTCAGGCCCGCCGCCATCGTCGCCGCCGGACTCCTGACCGGCCTGACCGCCGCCCAGCCCGCCGCGTCCGCCGCCTCCCACCCCCGGGCCACCACCGGGCACGTCCTGCTGATCTCCGTCGACGGGCTGCACCAGTCGGACCTCGCCTGGTACATCGCCAGGCACCCGAAGTCCGCGCTGGCCCGGCTGACCGGCAGCGGGGTGGAGTACACCCACGCCAAGACCACCACGCCGTCCGACTCCTTCCCGGGCATGGTCGCCCAGGCGACCGGCGGCAGCCCCGGCACCACGGGCATCTACTACGACGACACCTACGACGCCGCGCTCCTCCCGGCGGGCACCACCCGTTGCCAGGGCGTCAAGCCCGGGGTGGAGGTGGACCTCACGGAGGACCTGGACAAGAACCAGGCGTCCATCGACGCCGGTCAGGGCCTCGCGGGCCTGCCGGACAGCGTCCTGTCGATGACCGGCCACCCGGCGAGCCTCATCAACGCGTCGAAGCTGCCGGTCGACCCGAAGACCTGCCAGCCGGTGTACCCGCACTCGTACCTCAAGGTGAACACCGTCTTCGAGGTGGCCCGCCAGGCGGGCCTGCGCACCGCCTGGTCGGACAAGCACGCCGCCTACGAGATCCTCAACGGCCCCTCGGGCACCGGCGTCCAGGACCTGTTCACCCCGGAGATCAACAGCGACGCCCCCGGCTACGCGGCCGGCAACGACTGGACCACGGACAACAAGGCCACCGAGCAGTACGACGGCTACAAGGTGAAAGCCGTCCTCAACGAGATCGACGGCTACGACCACAGCCGCTCCCACGAGGTCGGCACCCCGGCGATCTTCGGCCTCAACTTCCAGTCCGTCTCCACCGCGCAGAAGCTGCCCGCCTCGGACGGCCTCACCGGCGGCTACACCGCCAAGAACGTCCCGGGCCCGCTGCTGGCGCGGAACCTGGACTTCGTCGACACCGAGGTCGGTGCCCTGACCGCCGAGATCCGCGAGCGGCACCTCTCCGGCAGCACCACCGTCATCCTCTCCGCCAAGCACGGTCAGTCGCCCACCGACCCCGGCGCGCTCACCCGCGTCGACGACGGTCCGCTGCTGGACGGTCTCAACGCCGCCTGGAAGAGGCTCCACCCCGCCGCCGCCGACCTGGTGACGCACGCGGTGGACGACGACGCCATGCTGCTCTGGCTCTCCGACCGCTCCGCGGCGGCCACCGCCTTCGCCAAGAAGTACCTCCTCGCCCAGAACGGCTCCGGCACCGACGTCAATGCCGCGCCCAAGAGCTACAGCCGCAGCGGGCTCAGCGAGGTCTACGCCGGCTCGGCCGCGGCCGACTACTTCCACGTCAAGGCCGGCGACGCCCGGGTCCCGGACCTCCTCGGTGTCGCGCAGTACGGCGTCGTCTACACCGGCGGCACCAAGAAGATCGCCGAGCACGGCGGCGGCCACTCCGACGACCTCGACGTCCCGCTCGTCGTGTCCGGCGCCTCGGTCCCGCACGGCGTGCGCGAGGCCGCGAGTGTGCGGACCAAGCAGATCGCCCCGACGATCCTGAGCCTGCTCGGTCTCGACCCCCGCTCCCTGCAAGCCGTGCGCGAGGAGCACACCACGGTGCTGCCGGTCCGCTGACGGGTCCGGTCGGGTCCGGTGCGATGCGGTGGAACGCCTGGTTGAGGTTGTACGGGGCACCGACGAACGGTCAACGGCCGTGCAAACGCGGTGAGTTCGCGATCCCGCCCACGTGCTGAACCGGGCGCAGTCCGTTCCGCTACCTTCCTTGAGATCATTTACCGGACCCGGTCACAGCCGCCGGCCCATCGAGATGCGCCCCACAAGGTCTCGTCGAAGCCCGGGGCCAGGAGCGGAAAGGGCGGTGCGCGATGACCGCGTACGTCATCATCCCCGGGATCGACGGTTCGGACGAGAGGCATTGGCAGAGCCTGTGGGAGAACCTGTGGGGAGCCTCAGCGGTCAGGATCGCACCGGCCTCGTGGAGCACGCCGGACCTCCGGGACTGGGTCGCCGCGGTCCAGGCTGCCCACGCGATCGCTTCCGAGCGCGACGACCAGGTGGCGTTGGTGGCTCACAGCCTCGGCTGCTGGGCGGCTGCGGAATGGCTGGACCTGGCGCGGCCCGACGGGGTCACGGCGTTCCTGGTCGCCCCGCCCGACCTCCGGGGGCCGGACTTCCCACGCGAGGCCGCGTCGACGTTCACCGAACTGCCCGTCCGCCCCTTGCCGTGCCGGAGTCTGATGGTCGCCAGCGACGACGACCCCTACTGCGCCCCGGCGACCTCGGCCTCGATCGCCCGCCGATGGCAGGCGCAACAACTCCTCGTAGGAAGCCACGGACACTTCAATTCCGACAGCGGCCTCGGCGACTGGCCGGCCGGCCGGGAACTCCTCCACACACTCCTCGACGGCTGAGATGCACGACCCGCCACGGAGGCGTCGCCCTGGCCTCGGCGCCGACATGGCTCTCGCGTATACGAGTTGAGGCGCCGATCGAACACCTCCCTCGACGTCACGGGAGCCTTCCCCAACGTGGACACGCAGCTTGTCTGCGCGACGATGACTGGAGCGAACGGCTCGCATGAGTCCCTGAACGCTCCCCGTGCCGTGCTGCGGAGGCCGTACCACATGGCCAAGCACCGCCGAAGGGGCTGCCATCCGCCTGGTGTGAGCGGAAGGCAGCCCCTTCGGGGTGTGACGGTGTGACGGGGATCAGGCCGGGAGCCGGTCCATGAGCCAGTCGCAGAGTTCCTCGGTGATCGCCGTGTGCTCGGTGGTCGTGGACGAACAGCGGAAGTCGTCCAGCTCGCTCTCGGCGGGGTCGGCTCCGCCGATGTTCATGTACAGGTCGGCCTGCTGGTCGAAGTCGCGGATCGCGACCGCGCTGACCGAGGGGACGAAGCACACATCCTCGTGCCGCAGGTCCGCCTTGCCGCCGAGCTTCCTCATCGCCTCGGCGAGGATCTTGTAGGTGTGCAGGGTGCCGCCCGGCGCACCGTCCAGCTCCGGGAAGTCGTTGGTGGTGATGGTCTTCTCGGCCTTCGGGAACCTGCGGTTCAGATACGCGGCCGTCACGTCGTCGCCCTGGGCCTGGGTGTAGAAGGTGGTGCCGGGGTAGATCCGGTCGATCCGCAGCGCGGCGTCGCCTGGCTTCACGTCCGGCAGGCCGACCCCGTCGGCGCGACCGTTCGCCACGCCGATCTTGAGCGGGATCTGCGGCCAGTTGCCGACCCGGTCGAGGGCGTTGAGGAACTCCGAGCGCTCCGGGGCCACGCCGATCTTGCCGCTGTCCTTGTCGTAGTGCTGCCACAGCATCTGCCGCGCGGCCGGGCTGTCCATCTGCTTCGCGAAGTCGTTCGCGAACGGGATGAAGTGCGAGAACGCCTGCACGCCGACCGGGATGGAAGCGCCGCGGTGGGGGCTGTCGTAGGAGAAGTACAGTCCGGTGCGGTGGTCGATCCGCTGCGTCTCCATCTCGGCGAGCGCGTAGCGGGTGACGATGCCGCCCATGCTGAAGCCGCCGACGACCAGGCGGGCGTCGCCCTGTTGCTCGGCGATGGCCCGCATGACCGCGGCCTTGACCGCCTGCGCGTTGGCCAGGATCGACGCGCTGCGCTCCTCGTAGCCGAGCAGGATCACGTCCCTGCCGCGCCGACGCAGCTCGGAGACGAACGCGAAGTCGCTCTCCAGCCCTTGGTAGAGGGAGTCGAGCTTGCTCCGGCCGAGGCTGAAGCCGTCGGCCATGATCACCGGCCGGACGAGACCGCGGTTGCCCTCGCCGAGGAAGACCCAGGCGAAGCCGTTCGGCAGGGTCCACTCTTCGTGCTCGGGTACCTCGATCGGCCCGGCGGGTTCGGCGGTCAGATGACCACCGAGGGTGAACGAACCGACGTTGGGCTCGGTCGTCTCGGACATGGTCGTACTCCTTGGGGAAGGGGTGGAGAGACGACGTCATCATGCGGGACAATTAGGTCAAATCATCCCTTACGTGCTGCGGAGTTCACCCCATCTGATGGAGCGCGCGAGGGAAGGGTTTGACATGTCCGCCGTACGCCACGGACCTGCTCAGCCTCTCGTCAGGCGTGTTCGGGGGCCCTCACGCACGCGAGAGGGTGAACTCACTGGTCCGCGTGCCGTAGGCCGGGGGCGGTCCCGCCCCGAGATGCCCGTCCTGTCCGATGAGGGTGAACTGCGGTGCGTGACGGCCGCTTTGACGCATGGATCGCCCGCAAGGGCGTCGGGTCAAGCGAGCGACTCGGCCGCCGCCAGTGGGTCATCGAACGCACCATGCCGTGGCCGCCGGGCGGCCGCAGACTCAACTGCCGCTAATGAGACGGAACTTGTGGCCACGGCGCTCGGTCCAGCGATGCCCCGTGGCGTGGGCTCGTTTTTCACGATGAGGCGTGGCATTGGGCGATGCTGGCGATCCATGGCGATCAGTACGCGGTGAGACATCCTGAACTGGCCCAACCGGCATCCGAGTTCCGGGCTTTGGGGTGAACACCGTGCTCAGGGAGCATGTGGCACCCCTCATGCGTTGGTTCCGGGGACTCCAGATGGGCGTCAGAGGTAGTCCGTCGTCGTCGGTGATCAGGTGCCGCTGCGATCCCGGTTTGCCGCGATCGGTCGGAATTATCCCGCTAAAGATTGTTCATCGCCTTGTCGACTTGTAGGCGATCTCATCCGCCGCGCAACGGGATTCCGCAGATAACCCGTTCTATGTACGCGGAGCGGAATGAGAATGGCTTAAATGAATAAACGCTCTCCTCAACTTTCCGGTACGTCACGTTCACTCATTTGCCGCGTATCACGAGGAGAGAGGGTTGCGTTAGTGGACTATGACGAAAACAGGGCTGAATGGTTTCCCCCGTCGCGCCGCAGGGGAGAATGATCTGTTCGCGGGCCGCGTCGTGGCAGCAGGTACCTATATTTACGCACCTGATGTGGCGGGCTCGGAGATCGAGACGCGTGGTTCCTTGGACGGAGATCGCACCCGGGTTTCACTCCACATCACCGGTTCACTGCTCCGCGATTTCCTCGCGCTGATGGACAGGACGCAGGAAGAGTTCAACCAGCGGTGGGACGACCAGGAGAGGTACGGCTTCCACGTGGACCGCGCGCGACGGGGCTGAAAGTCTGTGAACTATGACTATGCGGACCCCTACTCCGCGCGGGGCGAATGGTCCGCCAACCCGTACCTCTATCCGGCGGATGCCGGCTGGAGCGGGAGTCCTGTCGACGCCGTGCACACGGAGGCCCCCCTGACCCCTCCCGACCTGGGCTGGGACCCGGTCGAGGAGCTTACGTACATCTTGCAGGAGACCGTTCCGGCGGAGCCCGCGGCCGTCGTCCCGCCACCTCGCCAAGAGCCTCCACCGAGTGTCGAGTTCATCGACCCGGCGGAGAGCCTGGTGCAGACCACGGCTCAGGTGCCGCCTCTCCGAAGCTCCGCTGTCGGGCATCGGAAAAGCCGAGCGCGTGAACTTCGCGTCAAGTGGTTGCGGACCGGCAGTTTCATGATCGTCGCCTTCGTCGCGGTCCTGGTGGCGATGGTCAGCGTCTTCGGCGGAATGGTGGCCTACGAGCCTCTCAAGAACATCACGTCCAGCACGAAGGACGGGCTGATTTCCTGGTGGCCCATTCTCGTGTACGGCCCCTGGATAGTGGCTTCCCTTTCCGTTCTGCGCAGCGCGTTGCATCGTCGCCGGGCCCTGCATTCATGGCTCATTGTTCTGCTGTTTTCCTGCATCGCGATAATGCTGTGCGTGGTTGAGGCCGACAGGACGGTCACCGGAATCGCTGGAGCCGCCCTACCCGCTCTCGCGTCTCTGGCATGCTTCCACCAACTCGTCCGGCAGATCACCTTGACTCTGCCCCCGCAGCAGGAAACTCCCCGCCACCGCCGGTGACGTCCCGCCGCGGTTCCGCACCAGCTTTTTCGAAGCTCGCTCGGATCGGCCCGATCGAGCGCCCCGGCCGTAGAACAGGCATGGGCCGTGCGATCACGGAATCGCGATGCTCGGTGTCACCCAAGACCCGTGCCCGCACTGTCTGCCATCTGGTTGCGCTTCAGCCGATGCGCGCTCCTGTGCCGCTGACGCGGACGCGTGGGTCACCCGCGCGCAACGTCACCGTGAGCTCGCCCGGGCGGCCCAGGTCGGCGCCCTGGTGCAGGGTGAGGACGGCGTCCTCGGGGACCAGGCCGAGGTGACGGGCGTAAGCACCGAACGCGGCGGCTGCGGCGCCGGTCGCTGGGTCCTCGACGACGCCGCCGACGGGGAACGGGTCACGGACGTGGAAGACGCCGGCCGACTCTCGCCACACCAGCTGCACCGTGGTCAGGTCCAAGCGGTGCATCAGGGCTTCGAGGCGCGCGAAGTCGTACGCGAGGTCCGCGAGGCGGGCGCGGGTCGCCGCCGCGAGAACGAGATGGCGGGCGCCGGCGAAGGCGATCCGGGGCGGGAAGGCCGGGTCGAGATCGGCGGCCGGCCAGCCGAGTGCGGCGAGCGCCTCCGCGAGGTCGGCGTCGGCGATCTCCTCGATGTGCGGCTCGACGCTGGTGAGTGTCGCCCGGAGCGTCCCACCCTCGTCGGCCACCTCCACCGGCACGGTGCCGGCGCGTGTCGCGAACACCAGCTTTCCGGGGCCTGTCCGTTCGGCGAGCGCAACGGCGGTCGCGATGGTGGCGTGTCCGCAGAACGGCACCTCGGCCTTGGGGCTGAAGTAGCGGATGCTGTACGCCCGTTCCTCCTGGTCGCCCAGGCCCTCCGGGGGCGGGGTCAGGAACGCGGACTCCGAGTATCCGAGGTCGGCGGCGATGGCCAGCATGTCGCTGTCGTCCAGGGTGGTGGCGTCCAGCACGACACCGGCGGGGTTTCCGCCGTCGGGGTCGCTGGAGAAGGCGGTGTAGCGCAGCACCTCGGGCCTCGGCGTAATCGTCGTCATGTTCGTGGCAACGCGAGCTGGGGCCGTGGCGTTCCCGGACACGGGTGGAGGTGGGAGCCGAGCGCCTGCATCGAAGCCGTATCGAGGTCGGCCCACCCCGCCCTTCCCGCCGGGCTCGTCACACTCCGACGGTGCTCCTGTCCGGACACTGCCCGCCGCGCACCCGGTAGACGCCCGGACTCACCTCGTCGGACCGCTCGACGACGACCGAGGCCAAGTCGTCCGGCCACCTTGTGAGCGCATCCCATGTCGCTCCTGCCGGCAGACGCATGTTCACGACACCTGTGAACCGCGCGGATTTCAGGTTCGCGTCGGTCAGGTCCGCATCCCTCAGGTCCGCTCCGGGCAAGTTCACGGGGTACAGATCCGCGCCCGAGTCCGTGCCGAGGTCCGCACCGGTCATGTCCGCGCCGATGAGGGTCGCGCCGGTCAGGATCGCCCCGCTCAGCTTCGCGCGGGTCAGGTTCGCGCCCGTCAGGCGCGCGCCGAACAGCTTCGCGCGGGTCAGGTTCGCGCCGATCAGGCGCGCACCGCTCAGGTCCGCGCCCATCAGGTTGGCGCGCGTCAGGTCCGCCCCGCTGAGGTCCGCACCCATCAGGGCGGCGCGGATCAGGCTCGCGTCGACCAGGCTTGCTTCGACCAGGCTCGCGTCGGTCAGGTGCGCTTCGACCAGGTTCGTGTCGGTCAGGCGCGCACCGATCAGGTCGGCGCGAATCAGGCGCGCGCCGCTCAGATCCGCGCTGACCAGGCGTGCGTCGGACAGGTTCGTGTCGGACAGGTCGGCGCCGGACAGTGTCGCGCCGGTCAGGTCCGCGACAGCCAGGTTCGCGCCGGTCAGGTTCGCACCGGTCAGCTTCGCTCCGGTCAGGTCCGCTCTGTTCAGGTCCGCGCCGACCAGGTCAGCGCCGGACAGGTCCGCGCCGCTCAGGTTCAACTGGTTCGTAATCGGGATGGGTTGGTTGAGCTGAGCGGCTTGGGGGACCGACTCCTGTGGCGTTTCCTCCGAGTGCTCAGCGATGGCTTCCGCGGTCGCGATGATGGCGGCGGCGGGGGCGTCTGGGCAGGCGAGGTAGAGCAGTCCGCGCAGGCGGGCCGCGTGCTCGGCTCGTTCGGCGTCCGTCACCACGTCTCCAGGGTAGGCCGGTGGCTCACAGCGGTGGCCGTTGCCGCTTGACGCAGATGGGACAGCGGTAGTGGGGCTGGTTGTTGACAGCCAGGAGCAGGTTGATGGCTGCGTTCTCGGTCTGGCGCACGGTGGCCGCGGCGCCGGTCTTCGGGGGTGTCGCCAGTCCCATGATGGTCTCAATCAGGTAGGTGAAGTGCTTCTCTGCCCTTTTCCAGTCCGGTTCGGTGTCCGGCCCGGCACCGTCGCGGAGGTGGCGGGCGCCGAAGGCCAGGACCGCGGCCTTGACGGCCTCGCTGCCCTGTTCGTGCACCTCGTGCAGGGTGATCACGAGCCGCTCCCGGGTGGCGGGGGCGGCCCCGGGGGTTCGGCCAGGCGGCGCAGTTCATCGAGGACATCGCCCAGTTCACGCGCGTGGTGGGCCTGGATCTGCTCGGTGATGACGTAGCCCGCGGCGGCTCCCACGACGGCGGGGATCGCTGCCCAGCCGATCAGGGACAGCGGCCAGGCGCACCACTGAGGGCGGACGGCCGCCGGCGAGGTGATGCCGGTCAGCACGGTGTAGGCGTTCGCCCAGCCGACAACGAACCCGTTGAGCACGAACAGGGCCCCACACACCGCCAGCACGAAGGCGCCCCGGCTGAGCAGCCAGTAGCCGAACCGGGGCAGGGCGTGCCGGTCGGCCCAGCGCGCCCGCAGCCGCTGCCGTCGGCCGGGCGGCGGGGGCCCGCCTGGTGAGGGTGCGGGTGGGTGGGACACATCGCCCACGGTAGGGGGTGCCTCACCTCCCGGGCAGGTGAACGGCCGCCTCCGCGGCGGGAATTGGCGTGTACGCCCGGCGCACGGTGGCGCGGCCGGAACCGGCGGGGACGGACACCACGGCGCCGCGGCGCACGGCGCGCACGGTGCGGCCGGCAGGGCGGCAGGGCGGCAGGGCGGCAGGGCGGCAGAACCTCCCCCCAGAGCCGGGGGCGGGCCGCCGGTCGGTCGGCTCACCGGTTGGCCGGCCCGCACCGGCCGGGGCGGACGCGGAGGTTGACCGAGCAACCTCTGCCACCCGGCCCCGGGCCACCCCGCCCTCGTGGTCGTTTTCCGCGGGTCCGCGCCACGAGCCCGAAGTCCGTGGTGGTGACGGGGCGTTCCGGCGCGTACGTCCGGCAGCGCGACACCGTTCGGCGGCGGCTCCGTAGGACGGCTTTCACGTGCCGCGGCACACCTGCGTGTCCTCGGCGCGGTGGCGCTGGCACTCCTCGCGCGATCACCCTTGGTTACTATGCTCACTTCATGCCGGAGGGCCGGAAGCAAGGGGTGAACCGCCATCGAGTTGCAAGAGGTCACCGCGACCCGCTACATCACCCCCCTGCGGGAGGGCGGTTCGCTGCCGGGACTGGTCGAGGGCGACGACCTGGGGACGTACGTCCTGAAGTTCACCGGCGCCGGGCAGGGCCGTAAGACGTTGGTCGCGGAGGTCGTCTGCGGGGAACTCGCGCGCCGGCTGGGCTTCCGCGTGCCCCGGCTGGTGACCGTGGAGCTGGACCCCGTGCTCGGGCTGGGCGAGCCCGACCAGCAGGTCCAGGAGCTGCTCAGGTCCAGCGGCGGCACCAACCTCGGCATGGAGTTCCTGTCCGGCGCGCTCGGTTTCGACCCGCTCGCCTTCGGCGTCGACGCGCGGGAGGCCGGGCGGATCGTCTGGTTCGACGCGCTCGTCAACAACGTCGACCGGTCCTGGCGCAACCCCAACCTGCTGGTCCTCCGCGGCGACCTGTGGCTCATCGACCACGGCGCCACCATGATCTGGCACCACAACTGGCCCGGCGCCGAAACCTCCGCCGGCCGCCCCTACGACGTCGCCGAGCACGCCCTCGCGTCGTTCGGGCCGGACACCGCCACGGCCGCCGCCGAGCTGGCGCCGCTGGTCACCGAGGAACTCCTCGCCGAGGTCACCGCCGCCGTCCCGGACGTGTGGCTCTCCGGCGAACCCGGCTTCGACACCCCGGACGATCTCCGGCGGGCCTACGCGGCACCCCTTCTCGCCCGCGCCGCCGTCATCCACGAGCGGATCGGAGGGATCCGGTGAGCGAGCGCCACATCATCCGGCCCAGCGAGGCGAACGACCGCGACGTCTACGAGTACGCCCTGCTGCGCGTCGTGCCCCGGGCCGAGCGCGGCGAGCGCATCAACGCGGGCGTGCTCGTGTACTGCCGGGCCCACGCCTACGTCGGCGCCCGCACCCACCTCGACGAGGCCAGGCTGCTCGCCCTCGACCCGGCGGCCGACGTGGCCGGCATCAGGGCCGCGCTCGGGGCGGTGGAGCGGGTCTGCGCCGGGGGAGCGGCGGCCGGACAGGCCGCGCCCGACGACGCCGGACGGCGTTTCCGCTGGCTGATCGCGCCCCGCTCCACCGTGGTCAGGCCCGGACCGGTGCACACCGGGCTCACCGTCGATCCGGCGGCCGAGACGGAGCGGTTGCTCGACCTCCTGGTGAGGTAATGGATCACACCCTCCTCGTGTGGCGTTGACACCGCGTGCCAGGGCTTCTAGCGTCTCGTCTGCCGAAGGTACTAAGCGGTCGCTCACCAGTCGGCCGCAGTTTCTCAAGGGCGAGGAGAACCAGCACATGTCCAGCACTGAGCAGCGGGTCGCGGTAGTCACCGGCGGGGCACGGGGGATCGGCGCCGCCACCGCCGTACGACTGGCGGCCGAGGGCCGTGCGGTCGCCGTGATCGACCTCGACGAGGCCGCCTGCAAGGAGACCGTGGAGAAGATCACCGCGGCCGGTGGCAAGGCCCTCGCGGTCGGCGCCGACGTCTCCGACGAGGCCCAGGTCGAGGCCGCGATCGCGCGTATCGTCGCGGAGCTGGGCGCCCCGACGATCCTCGTCAACAACGCGGGCGTGCTCCGCGACAACCTGCTCTTCAAGATGAGCGTCTCCGACTGGGACACCGTCCTCAACGTCCATCTGCGCGGCTCGTTCCTGATGACCAAGGCCGTCCAGAAGCACATGGTCGACGCGGGCTTCGGCCGGATCGTCAACCTCTCCTCGTCCTCCGCCCTCGGCAACCGCGGCCAGGCCAACTACTCCGCCGCCAAGGCCGGTCTGCAGGGCTTCACCAAGACCCTCGCCATCGAGCTCGGCAAGTTCGGTGTCACCGCCAACGCCGTCGCCCCCGGCTTCATCGCCACCGACATGACCGCCGCGACCGCCGCCCGGGTCGGCATGGGCTTCGACGACTTCAAGGCCGCCGCCGCCACGCAGATCCCGGTGCAGCGCGTCGGCGAGCCCGACGACATCGCCAACGCGGTCGCCTTCTTCACCGACGAGGCCGCCGGCTTCGTCTCCGGCCAGGTGCTGTACGTCGCCGGCGGACCGCTCAACTAGGGATCACGGACATGACTGAACTGCCTGAACTCTCCGGCAAGGTCGCCCTCGTCACCGGCGCCAGCCGCGGTATCGGCTACGGCGTCGCCGAGGCGCTGCTCGCCCGCGGCGACCGGGTCTGCATCACCGGACGCAACGAGGACGCCCTCAAGGAGGCCGTCGACTCGCTCGGCGCCGACCGGGTCATCGGTGTCGCGGGCAAGGCCCACGACGAGGCCCACCAGGCCGTCGCCGTCGAGCGCACCATGGAGGCCTTCGGCCGCGTCGACTTCCTGGTCAACAACGCCGGTACCAACCCGGTGTTCGGACCGATCGCCGACCTCGACCTGAACGTGGCGCGCAAGGTCTTCGAGACCAACGTCGTCTCGGCGCTCGGCTTCGCCCAGCGGACCTGGCACGCCTGGCAGAAGGAGAACGGCGGCGCGATCGTCAACATCGCCTCCGTAGCGGGCGTCTCCGCCTCGCCCTTCATCGGCGCGTACGGCGTCAGCAAGGCCGCGATGATCAACCTGACCCTGCAACTGGCGCACGAGTTCGCGCCCGGCGTGCGGGTCAACGCCATCGCCCCGGCCGTCGTGAAGACCAAGTTCGCGCAGGCCCTCTACGAAGGCCGGGAGGCGGAGGCGGCGGCGGCCTACCCGCTGGGCCGGCTCGGCGTCCCCTCCGACATCGGAGGCACCGCCGCGTTCCTGACGTCCGACCAGTCCGACTGGATCACGGGCCAGACGCTCGTCGTCGACGGCGGCATCTTCCTGAACGCCGGAGTGGCCTGACCGGGGCGCCGCCGCCCTCGCCGTCCGTCGCGACGGAGGCGGCGCCCGAACGGCCGGAGTTCCGGTGTGCGGGACCGACTGTCAGTGGCCGCCTGTAGGTTCTGAGGCCTGGACGCGACCGTACGACAGCGGTCGGGTCACAGCGCAGTGTCCGCACACCGTAAGGAAGTTGACGTGACCGACATCGCCATGCTGCCCGAGTCCTGGCGCGGAGTCCTGGGCGACGAGCTTCAGCAGCCCTACTTCAAGGAGCTGACCGAGTTCGTCGAGGAGGAGCGAGCGAAGGGTCCCGTCTACCCTCCGCGCGAGGAGGTCTTCGCGGCGCTGGACGCGACGCCGTACGACCGGGTGAAGGTGCTGATCCTCGGCCAGGACCCGTACCACGGCGAGGGTCAGGGCCACGGCCTGTGCTTCTCGGTCCGGCCGGGCGTGAAGACCCCGCCCTCCCTGCGGAACATATACAAGGAGATGAAGGAGGAGCTGGGCCACCCGGTGCCCGACAACGGCTATCTCCTGCCATGGGCCCGACAGGGCGTCCTCCTGCTCAACGCGGTGCTCACCGTCCGCTCCGGCGAGGCCAACTCGCACAAGGGCCGCGGCTGGGAGAAGTTCACGGACGCGGTGATCCGCGCCGTCGCCGACCGCCCCGACCCCGCGGTCTTCGTGCTGTGGGGCAACTACGCGCAGAAGAAGCTCCCGCTGATCGACGAGGAGCGGCACGCGGTGGTCAAGGGCGCGCACCCCTCCCCGCTGTCGGCCAAGAAGTTCTTCGGCTCCCGCCCCTTCACCCAGATCGACGAGGCGGTCGCCCGCCAGGGCCACGAGCCGATCGACTGGCGCATCCCGGACCTGGGCTGACCGGCCGCGGGCCGGCCCGGCACCGGGCCGGCCCGCGCGGTGCGGGGCCGCCTGACGGCGATTGTCAGTGCCTGCCGTTAGCGTCGACACCGGACAGCCGACGAGTGCGGAGGACACGGTGGCGGAGCGACAGGGGCAG
This sequence comes from Streptomyces sp. NPDC005423, assembly GCF_040606415.1. Classification (NCBI taxonomy): domain Bacteria; kingdom Bacillati; phylum Actinomycetota; class Actinomycetes; order Kitasatosporales; family Streptomycetaceae; genus Streptomyces; species Streptomyces sp. NPDC005423. Next base: position 63,519 of record NZ_JBEXET010000026.1, read on the forward strand.
GCGGCGCCGGACGCCCTGCTGACGCGGATCGGGCAGACCGTCATGCTGCACCACGGCGGCGACCGCGAGGAGGCCCGGGACCGTCTGCTGAACCTCTGGACGGAGCTGGGCGAGGACGGCGACCCGTTGCACCGCTGCACGCTCGCGCACTACCTGGCCGACACCCAGGACGATCCGGCCGACGAACTGGCCTGGGATCTGCGGGCGTTGTCGGCGGCGGACGAACTGGCGGGCGCCCACGGCGAGGGGCCGGACACGGCCGCCGAGCGTGCGCTCGCCGTCCGCGCCTTCTACCCGTCCCTGCATCTCAACCTCGCCGCCGACTACGTGAAGCTCGGCCGCGCCGACGCCGCCCGCAGCCATCTCCGCCGCGCCCGCCGCGCCTGCACGGTCCTGGCCGACGACGGTTACGGCAACGGCGTACGCGCGGCGATCGGCCGCCTGGAACTCGGCCTGGCCGAGGAAGGCCCCACCGACGCCCCGCCCTGGGGACCGCCGCGCCAGCGGCCGTAGCGCCGCGGTGCCGGTGTCAACTCCCGTACGTCTTGCGGCAGATGACGGCCTGCGGGCTGTCCGGGCGCCAGCCGCCGAACTGTCGGCCGAGGGCGCACATGTCGGGCGTGGGCACCGCGGCCGGCAGGCCCGGGAGCTGTGCGTGCGGCCGGCGGGGCCGCGGGGGCTCGGGGCGGGCGCGCGGCGCCGTCGGCCGGGGCGGGGCGAGGCCGGGCGCCGGCGGGCGCTGGGGGACCGGCGGGGCGGCCGGTCTCGGATGGCGGGAGGGGCCGGTCAGCGCCTCGCGGGCCGGTGCCTGGCCGGCCTGCGACGCCGTACTGCCGTCCGGCCGGGGCAGTGACGGCCGCGAAGACGTTTCGGAGGCGGGCGGACCCTGGACCGCCACGCAGCCGGTGAGGGCCGAGACGGCCACGGTGACCAGAAGCGCTGCGGTGGTCGACGTTCGATGCACCCGGGCAACCTTGCCGCGCTCCTGCCCTCGGGGGCACGGCGGACGAGCGGATGATGCCCCACACGGGTGATCTCCGGCCCCTTACGGAGGGTCCGGGTCCGCCGGGGTGACGGTCAGGAGCCGGTGGCACCGTCGATGCGCTCACGGAGCAGATCGGCGTGCCCGTTGTGCCGCGCGTACTCCTCGATCATGTGCGTGTAGATCCAGCGCAGGCTGAACGGTTCGTCGGTGGAGTGGTGCTGCCCCCGTGACAGGTCGTCCAGCGCGAAACCGGCCGCCGCCCGCCGCGCGGCTTCGATCTCGCCCTGCCAGGTGGCGTACGCCGCCTCCCAAGTGTCCGCCTCGGTGACATGGAACTCGCCGTCCGGGTCCGCGTCGCCGGAGTACAGCGGCCCCTGCCCGTCACCCGCCAGGACCCGGCGGAACCAGCCCCGCTCCACGTCCGCCATGTGCCGCACCAGCCCCAGCAGGGTCAGTTCGGACGGCGCCGCCGAGGCGGTCCTGAGCTGCTCGTCGTCCAGCCCCTCGCACTTCACGGCGAGGGTGGCCCGGTGGTAGTCCAGCCACCCCTCCAGCATGGTGCGCTCGTCGGCGGTGCCTGCGGGTTCACTGCGCTCGGTCGTCATCCCCGCATCCTCGCCCACGCCCACCGCGGCCCACCAGCGGTTTTCCGCACCCCGGTACGCATCGCACCGGCTGCCCGCCCGTACGACGGCCGTATGCTTCGCGGGACGCACCGTCGGGCCGTGACTGCGAGGAGACTTCCGTGAAGGTCGGCTGCATCGGACTCGGGGACATCGCCGAGAAGGCCTATCTGCCCGTGCTCGGCGCCCTGCCCGGAGTCGACCTGCATCTGCAGACCCGCACCCCCGCGACCCTCGCCCGCGTCGCCGACCGCCTCCACCTGCCGGCCGGACAGCGGCACCCGGATCTCGACGCGTTGCTCGCCCAGGATCTCGACGCGGCCTTCGTGCACGCCCCCACCCCCGTGCACCCGGAGATCGTCACCCGGCTTCTCCGAGCGGGCGTCCCGACCTACGTCGACAAGCCGCTCGCCTACCAACTCGCCGACTCCCGGCGGCTGGTGGAGCTGGCGGAGCAGCGCGAGGTCTCCCTCGCCGTCGGCTTCAACCGGCGCCACGCCCCCGGGTACGCGCAGTGCGCCGAGCACCCGCGCGAGCTGATCCTGATGCAGAAGAACCGCGTCGGACTCCCCGAACACCCCCGCACGATGATCCTCGACGACTTCATCCACGTCGTGGACACCCTGCGCTTCCTGGTGCCCGGCCCGGTCGACGACGTGACCGTGCGCGCCCGCACCGAGTCCGGACTGCTCCACCACGTCGTCCTCCAGCTCGCCGGGGACGGCTTCACCGCGCTCGGTGTGATGAACCGGCTCAGCGGCTCGGCCGAGGAGATCCTGGAGATCTCCGGCCAGGACACCAAACGGCAGGTCCGCAACCTCTCCGAAGTCGTCGACCACAAGGGCCAGCCCACCCTGCGGCGGCGCGGCGACTGGGTTCCGGTCGCCCGCCAGCGCGGCATCGAACAGGCCGCACTGGCCTTCCTCGACGCGGTCCGCGCGGGCAAGGTGCTCAGCGCCCGGGACGCGCTGGCGACTCACGAACTGTGCGAGCGAGTGGTGGCAGCGGTCGAGGACGGACCCCGCGCGGCCTGACCGCCCGTACCCCTTCGCCGACGCACACCGCCGCGAGCGCCAGCAGGGCCGCGTGCACCGGCCAGTCGCCGTAGCGGACGTAGGGCGTGACACCGTGCGCGAGCGGTATGTCGTAGACCTCGGTGGTGTCGGCCGAGGTGCCGAGCCAGCGGCCGACGCGGGCGCCGCTGGGGCCGTAGACGGCGGAGACGCCGGTGAGGGTGGCGTGCACCACCGGGCGTCCCGTCTCGGCGGCGCGCAGGGCGGCGAGGGTGGCGTGCTGCTCGGGGGCCCAGCTGTGCTGGAACGACGAGGTCGAGGACTGGGCGACGAGCACGTCGGCGCCGTCCCGCGCGAGATGCCGGCTCATGTCGGGGAAGGCGCTCTCGAAGCAGACCAACGGGCCGATCCGCAGGCCGTGTCCGACCTTCATCACCACCTGCTCGGTGCCGCGCCTGCGGTCGACCCCCGCCGCCTTGCCGACCGAGGTGGCCCAGCCGAGCAGCGACCGGGCGGGTATGTACTCGCCGAACGGCACCAGCCGCATCTTGTCGTAGCGGTCACCGGTCGGGCCGTCCGGACCGACCAGGATCGAACTCTTGTAGATGCCGGGCCTGTCCGAGCGCTCCGCGTCCACGTTGACCAGGATGTCCGCCTTGGTCAGCCGGGCCAGCGCCGCCAGCCGCCGGGCGAGGTCGGGTCGTCCGGCGAGGTCGAAGCCGACACTGCTCTCGCCCCACACCACCAGGTCGGGACGGTCTCCGGCCAGCCCGCGGGTCAGCTGTTCCTCGCGGTCGAAGCGCCGGTCGGCGCTGTCGTCCCCGGCCACGATCCCCGGCTGGACGACGGCGATCCGGACCCGGCCGTCGACGTCGGGCCGCGGCGACCACACCCACGCCGCGGAGGTGACAGCGGCCGTCGCCAGCAGCGCGGCGACGGCCGGCGGCCGGGCCTCCCGCACCCCCACCAGGACGGCGACCGCCACGTTGACGGCCACCACCAGGAAGCTCAGCAGCCACACCCCGCCGACGGACGCGAGCCGCAGCGCCGGTCCCACCTGCCACTGGGTGGAGCCGAGCACTCCCCACGGGCCGCCCAACCCCTGCCAGGAGCGCACGAGTTCGACCATCAGCCAGCCCGACGGCAGCACGAGCAGCGCGGTCGCGCCCCGCCGCCACGACGGCACCCCGCCGAGGTAGCGGCGCACGAGCCAGCCCCACGGCGCCCAGAGCGCGCCCAGCAGCCCCGCGATCAGCAGGATGAAGACGTGCAGGCTCGGCAGCAGCCAGCTGTGCACCACCAGCAGGAAGCCGAACCCCCCGGCCCAGCCGTCGTACAGGGCCCGCCGCCCGGTCGGCGCGGAGCGCGCCAGCAGGATCCAGGGCACCAGAGCCGCGTACGCGAACCACCACAACGACGGCGCGGGGAACGCGAACACGGGGAGCCCGCCCGCGAGTACGGCGAGCAGCGAACGACGCCAGGGGGAGACGAGCCAGTCGCCGAAGGTCTTCATAGAGCACCCCCCTACCCCGAGAAGGCCCGAGTGTGCGCGCCGCGGACGATCAACGACGGGGGCGACCGCGTCAGTTCACCACGGCCGCCGGCCGCCGCTCCGCCGACCGCCGCCACTTCTCGTGTACGACGACCTCGCGCAACCGCCAGCCCTCGCGCGTCCGCAGCAGCTCGAACGCGTACCGGCCGCCGCACACGAAGTCGGGAGCGGTGGAGCCGCCGCCGGTCCGCCCCCCGGCCGCGAAGCGCATCGGATTGACGTAGTCGGCCTGGACGCTCGCGCTGTCACCGGTGTCCTGATCGAGAACCCCGAAGCGGATCCGCCGGTTGACGATCAGATGCTGCCGCATCGGGAAGAGGTCCATGGTCCGCGCGAGCCATCCGGCGATCTCCCCGGCGTCCCCCTCGATCCCGCCCGCGGACCGGTAGTCCGCCCGTCCGTCCGGCGCGAACAGGGCCCGGTACGCCTCCCAGTCGCCGTCGTCCACCGCCACCGCGTACTCGGTGATCACTCCGTCGACGGCCAGCCGGTCCATCACGGCGGCGAGCTCCACACGCTGCGTCATCGGCTCAGTGTTGGCCACGGAGGGTGTCCAGCCAAGGGGTGTGCGGTGACAACCTGGCCTGGATTCGCGGCTGTTCGGACAGCTGTACGCCCCACCGCGGTCAGCGGCGGGCCGGGTGGTGACTCGCGGCGGCGGACGCGCATAGTTCACGTGGTCCGGGTGGCACGCAAGTTCCAGCAGGGAGTACTCATGAAGCGTCTTGTGACGGTCGTCACCGGCGGCAGCCGGGGGATCGGCGCCGCCACCTGTCTGCGGCTCGCGCAGGACGGGCACGACGTGGTGGTGGGCTATGTGCGGGACGCCGAGGCGGCCGAACGCGTGGCGGCCGGGGTGCGCGACGCCGGGGCCCGGTCCGTCACCGCGCGGGTGGACACCTCCGTCGAGGCGGACGTGGAGCGGCTCTTCGCGGTCGCGGAGAAGCGGCTCGGGCCCGTCACCGGGCTGGTGAACAACGCGGCCGTGACCGGACCCCTGGGGCGGCTCGTCGACACCGACCCCGCCGTGCTGCGCCGGGTCGTCGACGTCAACCTCGTGGGCACGCTGCTCTGTTCGCGCCGCGCGGCCCGGACGATGACGGCCGCCGGCCACGGTGTCATCGTGAACGTGTCGTCGGCCGCCGCCACGCTCGGCAGCCCCGGGGAGTACGTCCACTACGCCGCGACCAAGGCCGCCGTGGACGCCCTGACGCTGGGCCTCGCCAAGGAACTCGGCCCGGACGGCGTCCGCGTCAACGCCGTCGCCCCTGGCGTGATCGACACGGAGATGCACACGACGATGGGTGCCCCCGACCGCGCCGAGCGCGCGGCCCCCTCGATCCCGCTCCGCCGCCCCGGCCGGGCCGAGGAGATCGCCGCCGCCGTCGCCTGGCTGATGTCGCCGGACGCGTCGTACGCGACGGGCGCGGTGCTGCGGGTGTCGGGCGGCCGTTGAGCGGCGGGGCGGGCGGGGCGCGGGAGACAGGCGGGCAGGGCGCCGGGAGCGGCCCCGCCGCGCTCAACGCCCGTGCCGGACAGCTGAATTGGCGGAGAAGGAACGGCTCAAACCGAGTCCCGCAGCCGCTCGAACGCCGTCGGTCTCGGCCGGTCCGGCAGGAAGTCCCTGATGCGCCGGGCGCACTCGCCCGCGTCCGCGCTCCCGGTGTCGCATTCGATGTCGTAGAGGCCGTGCGCGTGCACCCGCGCCACCTGGCGGGCGGCGAGGCCGGGCGGCCGGTCGGGGCGCGCTCGCTCGCGCCGCTCCAACTCCTCGGCGGGGCAGTGCACCCCGACGAACACGACGTCCTGCGGGACGAGGAGCGAGAGGCAGTCCCGCAGCCGCCACTCGGCGCTCAGGACATGGTCCACGACGACGTGGTTGCCGGCCGAGGCCATCCCGGCGACCGCGCGGTGGAAGCCCCGCCAGGTCCGGTGCAGCACGGTGTCCAGCTGGTCCGGCGGGACGGGGACGGGCGAGCGCATCGCGTGGAACGCGTCGACCGGCAGGTGGAAGTACGGCTCGTCGAGGATCCGCAGCAGCTCCGCCGCGATGCTCGACTTGCCCGAACTGGACGTGCCGTTCAAGAAGATGACCACACCGCGGCGCGGCGGCACGCTGCTCAGATGCTGCACGCGATGATCGTAGGCCGTGCCCTGTCGGGCCGCCCGGCTCAGGCCGCCTGGATGATCTCGTCGCGGATCGCGGCGGCCCACTCCACCACCAGCAGCTCGTACTCCACACGCTCCTGGGACGAGAGCGAGCCTCTCGCCCGCAGCCACAGTGCCCGGATCTGCTCGTTCACTTCGGCAGCAGACCGCACGGAACCACGGGTCACGGAATCGGGGGACATGGGTGACAGCCTAGGCGCAAGGACTGACACTGCGCTACCGGGCGGCTACTGATCCGGTATGGGGTTGGTCACGACCGACGCGGACCAGGCGGGGGCCGCCGCGCCGTCCGCGCGGTGTCAGCCCGCCGACTCGAACTGCTCGTTGGCCGCTGGACCGGCCGCACCAGCATCCTCGATACCTTTACCCGCGCCGACCTTCAGCCTGTGGGCCGCCGCTCGTGGCGATAGGGCAGTAACACCGAGAAACGAGAGCCGAACCGACATCGCCTCCAGCGAAGACGACCCAGCCCGGAGCCGCCTGGCGGCCTGGTGGCGATGCTGTAGGAGGAACACCCGGGCGCGCGCAGCCGAGCGGACCCGCAGGGTGTATTCAGGCGCGACACAGCACGGTGCTGCCGGACGGATGGACGTGGGCGGTCCACGTCAGTGGTCGACGACCAGAACCGCGCTGTTGCCGGGAACGTCGACCACCACGGTCTTGCCGCCCGTCACCTTGACCGGCAGGGGGGACGGGCTGAACGCTCCGCTTCCGTTCACTCCGGATCCGGCGACGGTGATCGCCGTCGAATCGAGGGAAGGCGCCGTCAAGAGGTACTCACTGGCATGGCCGGCCGCCGAGCGAAGCGTGATGGTGGTCCTGAACGGCGTTGCGCCCTTGTTGTTCACGAACACGTTGTTGCCGATGCCCCAGGCCGTGATGCCGGTGCCGCCGGAGATCGAGGCCGTGTGGAACGCGCCTGTGCCGCCGAGCGCCCAGAGCAGTTCACCGTAGTAGACGCCTTGCACGCCGGTCGGGCTGAGCCCGTCGTACGCGATCGGCGAGTAGTTCAACGAAAACTGCGTCGAGGTGCCGCCGTGGAAGTTCACGCCGGCGCCCCCATGGCCGGCGACGCCTGCCATGAAGTCCAAAGACCACAGCGAGGCTGCCTCCACGTTGCTCACCCCCAGGGTGCCGCCGTGGTAGAACGAGTTGGCTTCGGTCATCCGCCAGGTGGGGATTCCGTTGGTCGAGCGGGCACTGTCCATCGCGCTCTCGGCGTTCGGGAGCCTGCCGGAACTGTTGGAGGCGAGCATCGCGGGAATCGTGCCGGTGGTGTTCTTGCCGATGTAGAGGTGCGTCGACAGAATGGCGAGGCTGTTGTTCTTCTCGTCCGACGCGAACGAACCGGCCCAGGCCGTCGAATCGCCCCCGCCGGGACCGTCGAAGACCGCGCCCGGAACCTGCGCCCTGATCGCGCTGACATAGCTGTTGTACGAGGCCTCGTAGCCGCTTTCGGTCGTGTAGAAGTTGGGTTCGTTGCCGATCTCGAACGCGCGCAGGTTGCTGCCCAGTGTCTTGGCCACGAATCGGGCTTCGGAAGCCGCGTTGGCCGCGGTGTTGGTCTTGAGGTTGATGCCGTAGATGACCTTCCAGCCGGTCGCGCGCAGGAATGCCGAGAGTCTCACCACGTCGGCCGGGGCGATCTCGGTCGGCGACCCGCCGGCGCCGCTCGCGTTCCAGTTGACGATATCGCCGAGATTGCCGCCAACTCGCAGCGAACTCGGACCGAGTCGCTTGAACAGGTGCACCAGTGCGCTGTCGGCCGCGTCGAACAGACCGGCGCCGATGCGGTCCTTCTCGTAGCTGAAGCCAGCGAAATCGGGACCGACCTTTCCGGAGCCGGCGGCGGTCACCACGACGTCCACGGGGGTGGCGGCGGCCCGGCCGGACAGCAGCGTGACCGGCGCGAGGGTCTGGGCGGACTGCGGCTCGGCACGGGCGGCCGGCGTGGGACTCAGCAGCAGGGCGGCCATTCCCGCGATGGTCAGCAGGGCGAGGCGCGGCCGGACGCGGAAGGAGATCAGAGCCTCAGACATGGACACTCCGGTGTCGTTGTTGGGCGACCGTCAGCCCCCGTGCGCAGGAGCGGTAACAGGGCGCCTGGATCTGGTGGTGGAGGAGCGTATGCCCGGCGGACCGTGCCGTCGCGTTGGACCGGGGCCGCAGGCCGTTCACGTAGATGAACTATGTTCATATAGAAGTCCAGACGAGGGGACTCTAGGGCGGTGCCCTGCACACGTCAATGGCTTGGCCGCAAACCTGTGCGGCGGACGCAGGAAGTCCACGACGCAGCCCGGTTCGGACCGGGATCGGATCGCGCGCACTGGCGGGGCCCGCTGTGCGCCCATGAGCGCTCACGTCGGCCGGCCAGAGGATCAAAATCATCCATCAGCAGCCGTGCGGGTGCCGTCTGTTGCGGCCGGTGCCCTTGCCGGCGGCTGGGTCCCATCGGTTCGGGGACCACGACCGGCGCCCTCAACGCGGGCGCCAACACCCTTCGGTTCGGCAATGCGAACGGTAGGGCTCCTGACTTCGAATGGATTGTGGGGTCATGTGGGCAGACCCCGACGGCAGTTGGGTGCGGGCTCCGGGGGGCGGGTCAGCGACCCCCGGAGCCGATGGATTCACCGATCTGGCTTGTAGGTGGGTAGCGGGTTCTGGCACAGATCTTGGGGAGCGGTCGCGGAGCGTTACTTCGACGTTCGATTGCGAGGAGCCGGTTCGTCCTGCGGCAGTCGTAAGTGACGCTCCCTCAGATGTCTGCCGACGGCTGCCGTCGTCGGTTGTGGACGGTGATGGTGCTGGTCATGCAGACCGATGCGCCGTTCTGGGACTCGCTGGTCTGTCGCTCGGAAGACCTCGCTCAGCCCGCCGACTCGGCCGCGTGCGGGCTCAGGACACCCGCCGTCACCAGCGCGAGGATGACGATGCCGAGGGCGATCCGGTACCAGACGAACGGCATGAAACTGCGGTGGGAGATGAACTTCATGAACCACGCGATGACGGCGTAGCCGACCAGGAACGCGATGCCCGTCGCGAACAGCGTGGGGCCCCAGGCGACATGCCCTTCCGCCGCCGCGTCCTTGACCTCGAAGACGCCCGAGGCGAGGACGGCCGGCATGGCGAGCAGGAAGGAGTAACGGGCCGCCGCCGCACGGGTGTAGCCCATGAAGAGGCCGCCGCTGATCGTGGCGCCGGACCGGGAGACTCCGGGGACCAGCGCCATCGCCTGGCAGACGCCGTAGAGCAGGCCGTCCTTGGTGCCGAGGTGCTCAAGTGTCTTGCGCTGCTTGGGTGCCCGGTGCCGGCCGCCGGTCTCGTCGCGGGCGGCGAGGCGGTCGGCGACGCCGATGACGATGCCCAGCACGATCAACATCGTGGCGGTGACCCGCAGATCGCGGAACGGCCCCTCGATCTGGTCCTTGAGCGTCAGGCCCAGGACGCCGATCGGCAGGGAGCCGACGATCACCAGCCAGCCCAGCTGGGCGTCGTGGTCGCGCCGCATCTCCTTGCTGACCAGTGAGCGGAACCAGGCGGAGAGGATGCGGCCCACGTCCTCGCGGAAGTAGATGAGGACCGCGGCCTCCGTACCCAGCTGGGTGATCGCGGTGAAGGCCGCTCCCGGGTCCTTCCAGCCGGAGAAGGCCGCGGTCAGCCGCAGATGCGCGCTGGAGGAGACGGGAAGGAACTCGGTCAGCCCCTGGACGAGTCCGAGGACGAGGGATTCAAACCAAGACATGGAGTTACGGCGTCCAAGTGCTGCTCGTGAAGGGGCGTCGGGCACACCGGCGCCAACAGGCGCGGAACTCGGGTGTGTTGAGGGCAGCCTAACCCGCGGGTGGGACGGGCCGGACGCGGGGGTTTCGCGGGCACCCCGGTGGCCACCGCTTTCCCGGTGTTGACCCGCGGTGGGGCCGGAGCTTACGTTGCAGCCGAGGGGAAAGCGCTTGCTGTCGTCGGAGGAGTGCTGATCACGTCCATGTCCACACCCGCCACCCACCCCGGCACTCCGCCCGGCCCCGCCGCCCCGCTCGCCGGGCGCCGCGTCAGGGCCGCCGTCGTCGGCGCCGGTGCCATCGGCCGGGGGTCCCATCTGCCCGCGCTGGCCCGGCTCGCCGAGGAGGGCGACGTCGAGGTCGTCGCCGTTGTGGACATCGATGCCACCGCCGCCGAAACCCTCCGCGCGGAGGCCGGCGTTCCGCACGCACACACCGACCTCGACCGGATGCTCCGCGAGCAGCGGCCCGACCTGGTCACCATCTGCACCCCGCCGACGCTCCACCGCGCGCAGACCGTCGCCGCGCTGCGCGCCGGGGCCTGGGTGTGGTGCGAGAAGCCGCCGGTGCCGTCCCTGGCCGACTACGACGCCGTGGAGTCCGCGGAGGGCGAGGACGGCGGTCCCTACGCCTCGATCGTCTTCCAGCACCGTTTCGGCTCCGGGGCGCGGCACGTCCGCCGGCTGCTCACCACCGGGGCCCTGGGCCGGCCTCTCGTCGCGCACTGCCAGACCACCTGGTACCGCGGCTCCGCCTACTACGCGGTGCCCTGGCGCGGACGCTGGGCCACCGAGGGCGGCGGCCCCGCCATGGGACACGGCATCCACCAGATGGACCTGCTGCTCGACCTGCTCGGACCGTGGAGCGAGGTGCGCGGCATGGCGGCCCGGCTCGTGCACGACGTGGAGACCGAGGACGTCTCGACCGCCCTAGTCCGCTTCGCGAACGGGGCGCTGGCGACCGTGGTGAACAGCGTCCTCAGCCCCGACGAGGTCAGCCGCATCCGCGTCGACTGCGAGCGCGCCACCGTCGAACTCACCCATCTGTACGGGTACGGCAACGCGGACTGGCGCATCACACCGGCCCCCGACGTGCCGGCCGAGGAGGCCGCCGACTGGCGGAACTTCGGCCCGGACGAGCCCAGTTCACACCTCGCCCAACTGCGTGAACTCCTCGCGAGCATGCGGGCCGGCCAACGGCCGCGCAGCAGCGGCGCGGACGGCCGCACCAGCCTGGAACTGATCTCCGCGCTCTACAAGTCGGCGTTCACCGGCACGACCGTACGGTCCGGCGAGATCGGCCCGGGCGACCCGTACTACACGGCCCTGCACGGAGACGCGCCCGGCTGGGCCCCCGCCGCGCGCGACGGGGCGTCGGCATGACCGGCCTGCGGATCGTGCACACGCACGGCGACCGGATCACGGTGACCGAACCGGCCACCGGCGTCGAGCTGTTCAGCTACGTCTACCGTCCGGAGGCGGCCTGGGAGGCGTCCAAGCCGTACCTCCATCCCCTGCGGACGCTCGCCGGTGACGTGGTCACCGACTACCGGCCCAACGACCACCGCTGGCACAAGGGCCTCTCCCTGACCGCCTCGCACCTGTCCGGGGCCAACCTGTGGGGCGGCAACTCCTACGTCCACGGACAGGGCTATCTCGAACTGCCCGAGCGGGTCGGCTCGATGGCCCATGTCGCCTTCGACGAGATCTCCGCCGACGCCGGCCGTCTCGTCCTCGCCGAGCGGCTGACCTGGCACCCCCACACCGGGCAGCTGTGGGCGGACGAGCGGCGCCGCGTCGAGGTGCACGACGTCGATCCGAAGGACGGCTCCTGGGCACTTACTTGGACGACCGCGGTGACCAACCGCCGTGCGGAGCCCCTGCTGTTCGGCAGCCCGACCACCGCCGGACGCGAACAGGCGGGCTACACCGGCCTGTTCTGGCGCGGCCCGCGCGCCTTCCGGGACGGCCGGATCATCGGGCCGCACGGCGAGGGGCCGGAGCTCATGGGCACCCAGGCACCCTGGCTCGCGCTCTCCGGCGAGCACGACGGCGCCGACGGCCACGCCACGATCGTCTTCGCCCACGCCCCCGAGAACGACCACACCGGTGCCCAAGGCGCCCACCCCGCCCACTGGTTCGTCCGCAACGACCCCTTCGCGGGGATCGCCCCCTCCTGGGCCTTCCACGACGAACTGGAACTCGCGCCCGGCGCCACCCTCACCCGCCGCTACCGCGTGGTCGTGGCCGACGGGGCGTGGCAGCGGGAGCGGATCGCCGCCTACCTGGAGGAGCACCCGTGGTGAGCGCGACGAGCTTCGCCGGACTGCCCGGCGCGGTGGGCCTCTCCCACCTGTCGGTCTACGACTGGCCGGCCGCCGACGGCGTCCGCGGCGGAACACCCCATATGCACCTGGTCTGTTCGGAGGGGTACGTGGTCACCGGCGGGCGCGGCGCGGTGCAGACGCTCACGGCCTCCGGATACCGGCGCACGCCCCTGACGCCCGGCACGGTCGCCTGGTTCACCCCCGGCACCGTCCACCGGCTCGTCAACGAGGGCGGTCTGCGCATCACCGTCCTCATGCAGAACAGCGGGCTGCCCGAGGCGGGCGACGCGGTGCTCACGCTGCCGCCCGAGTACCTGGCCGACCCGGAGACGTACGCCGCCGCCACCACGATCCCGGCCGACGCGCCCGAGGCGGAGCGGGAGCGGGCCGCCCGCGCCCGGCGCGACCTCGCCGTGCGGGGCTACCGAGCGCTGCGCGCGGCCGGGGACCCCGAGCCGCTCGCCGCCTTCCACCGGGCCGCCGCCGCGCTCGTACGGCCCCGGCTCACGGAGTGGCGCGAGCGCTGGCGGAACGGCGCCGAGGCGGCCGCCGCCGCCACGGGGGAGCAGCTCGACCGGCTCGGACAGGGCGACCTCTCCCACCTCGCCGACGCGGTCGTGCACGACGAACAGCCGTCCGCGTACGGGGCGTTCGGGATGTGCGGGCGGCTGGACGTCTACCGGGGAACGGTCTGACACCGGGCACCTCGTCCGCGGCCGTCAGACAGCCGTCCGACCCGGGTGCCGGTTCAGTGCTCCCGCAGCTGGTGACGCTTGCGCCAGGCCACCACCGCGCCGACCAGCGCGGGCAGCGCGATGCAGGCCATCGCGAGCAGGAAGGCGGGCGACGTCGGCTTCGAGGCACGGGCGCCGGCGACGACGTAGGCGGCGGTGTTCGGGATCGAGCCGAGCGCCGTCGCGAGGAGGAACGCGCCCCAGCCCATCCGGGAGACCGCGGCGCAGTAGTTCGCCGCCCAGAACGGCACGCCGGGGAACAGCCGCGCCGCCATCATCGAGCGGAAGCCGTGCCGGCTGAGCTGGCCGTCCGCGGCCTTCAGCCACCGGCCGCGCAGCAGCGGGCGCAGCGCGTCCTGGCCCAGGGCCCGGCCCAGTCCGAACGCGATCCCGGCGCCGAGCACCGTGCCCGCCAGTGCCGAGGCGGTGCCCCACGGCGAGCCGAAGAGCGCGCCGGCCGCGAGGTTCAGCAGCGGGCGCGGCACGAACGCCACGGTGCACACCCCGTACGCCAGCGCGAACAGCAGCACCGCCGCCGCACCGCTCAGCTGGGGCGGCCAGCCGTCGGCGAGCAGCTTCTGCGGCTGGAGGAGCAGCACGCTCGACGCGGCCCCGGCGAGCAGCACCAGCAGCAGGGAGAGGCGCGACCACGGGGAGAGCAGCACTCTCGTACAACGCGCGGAGAAGCCCGTCGGATCGACGGCGACGGGCACGGACGCGGATGCGGACACGGGGACGGCTGCGGCGAGCTCCGTGACGACGGCCCGGGGAGAGGCCGTGACGGTGCCCCCAGAGCGGGTGGTGGGCATCCGGTGACACTAACCGACCCAGGTGTGTGATCGCCGTATGGTCCGGCTCACGCGGCCTCGGTCCCGAACTGCCCCGCCGCCGATAATCGTTCGACGCGCGGAAGTCCGTCGGCGATGATCGGTGCCATGTTCCGGTACGCCCTCCCGCTCGCAGCACCCGCCGTCGCGGGTGCCACGAAGGCTGCCGTTCCCGTTCTCCTCGCCGCCGTCGACGGCGCCCGAAGCTGACCCTCCCCGGATCGTCCGGCGGACCCCGCAGGGGGAGGGTCGGCACGTCCTCGGGGTCCCCGCACCAGCCACTCAGCTTCGAGGGATCACCATGCCCAAGACGGCATACGTCCGCACCAAACCGCATCTGAACATCGGCACCATGGGCCACGTCGACCACGGCAAGACCACCCTGACGGCCGCCATCACCAAGGTGCTCGCCGAGCGCGGCAGCTCCGCCTTCGTACCGTTCGACCGGATCGACCGGGCGCCGGAGGAGGCCGCGCGCGGCATCACCATCAACATCGCGCACGTCGAGTACGAGACCGACACCCGGCACTACGCGCACGTGGACATGCCAGGCCATGCCGACTACGTGAAGAACATGGTCACCGGGGCCGCGCAGCTCGACGGGGCGATCCTGGTCGTCTCGGCGCTCGACGGGATCATGCCGCAGACCGCCGAACACGTGCTGCTCGCCCGGCAGGTGGGCGTCGACCACATCGTGGTCGCGCTCAACAAGGCCGACACCTTCGACGACGGGGAGGACACCGAGCTCATCGACCTCGTCGAGCTGGAGGTCAGGGAGCTGCTCACGGCGAACGGCTACGGCGGCGACGCCGTGCCCGTCGTACGGGTCTCGGGTCTCAAGGCCCTTGCGGGGGATCCCCGTTGGACGGCGTCGATCGAGGCGCTGCTCGACGCGGTGGACACCTATGTGCCGCTGCCCGAGCGGTATCTCGACGCGCCGTTCCTGCTGCCGGTGGAGAACGTGCTGACGATCACCGGCCGCGGCACCGTGGTCACCGGCGCGATCGAGCGCGGCACGGTCCGGGTGGGCGACCGGGTCGAGGTGCCGGGGGCCGCCGTGGAGACGGTGGTCACCGGCCTGGAGACCTTCGGCAAGCCGATGGCCGAGGCGCAGGCCGGGGACAACGTGGCCCTGCTGCTGCGCGGTGTGCCGCGGGACGCGGTCCGTCGCGGGCACGTCGTGGCGGCGCCCGGCAGTGTCGTGCCCAGCCGCCGGTTCTCGGCGCGGGTGTACGTCCTGTCGGCGCGCGAGGGCGGCCGAACGACGGCCGTGTCGAGCGGCTACCGGCCGCAGTTCTACATCCGCACCGCGGACGTGGTCGGTGACATCGACCTCGTCCGGACCGCGGTCGCGCGGCCCGGCGACACCGTCACGATGTCGGTCGAGCTGGGCCGTGACCTGCCGTTGGAGCCGGGGCTCGGCTTCGCGATCCGCGAGGGCGGCCGGACGGTCGGCGCGGGCACGATCACCGCGGTCGGCTGAAGGAGAACGGGTGCCCGTCCCCCCAGGGAAGGGGGGGCGGGCACCCTTCCGCCCAATGTCAGTGCCGTACGCGAGACTTGACGGCGACGGCGGAGGGCGATCGAGGAGAGGCGGGGACACCATGGCAGGCAGGGCACTGGTGCTCGGTGGCGGCGGCAGCAGCGGGATCGGCTGGCTGTCCGGGCTGCTGTACGGGCTGAGCGAGGCGGGCGTGCGGCTCGACGCCGCCGACGTCGTGATCGGCACCTCCGCGGGTTCGTCCGTCGGCGCCCAACTGTCGGCGGGCACCACCCAGCAGCTCTACGAGCGTCAACTCGCCGCGCCCACGGGCGAGATCCCCGGCCGGCTCGGTCGCGCACTGATGCTCCGCTACGTCCTGACCGCGCTGACCTCACGCACCCCCGAGGCCTACGGCCGCCGGATGGGCCGGATGGCGCTCGCGGCGAGGACACCCGACGAGGAGACCCGGCGGGCGGCCATCGGATCCCGTCTGGTCGCCGCGGAGTGGCCCGCCCGCGACCTGCTCGTACCCGCCGTCGACACCGCCACCGGTGAACTCCGGGTCTTCGGCCGGGACAGCGGGGTCTCCCTGCTCGACGCGGTCGGGGCGAGCTGCGCGGTGCCGGGTGTCTGGCCGCCGGTCACCATCGAGGGCCGCCGCTTCATCGACGGCGGTGTCCACTCGACCACCAACGCCCACCTCGCCGAGGGGTACGACCGGGTCGTCGTCCTCGCTCCGATGCCCCGGGGCGGCGGTCCCCTCGCCTCGGCGTCCGACCAGGCCCGGCGCCTCGCCGAGCGCGGTGCCCGCACGCTCGTCGTCGCGCCGTCCGAGGAGGCGAGGCGCTCCTTCGGCAGCAATCCCCTCGACCCGGCGGTGCGGGCGGCCGCGGCCCGGGCGGGACGCGAGCAGGCGCGGGCACACGTGGCGGCGGTGGGGGAGGTGTGGGGGTCGCACTGACGGACCGGACCGACGGGCCGGCGTCCGGCAGGCCGGGCCGCCTGCGGCAGCCGTGGGCGCCGCGCCCCCAGGCGCCCGGCACAATGGACCCCGTGAACGAGCCGATACCCGTGATCCGCGCCGTCGATCACGGGACCGCCAAGCTGATGCCCGACGTCGACCGGGAGCGGGCCTGGCTGCTGACCGTCGACGGGGCGCCGCAGTCCTACGTGGACCTGGACGAGCCGACCCACCTGGAGTTCGAGTACACCCGGCGGCTCGGGCACGTCCTGGACACCCTCGCGGAGCCGGGGTGCCCGCTGGACGTACTGCACCTCGGCGGGGGCGCGCTCACCCTGCCCCGCTACGTGGCGGCGACCCGCCCCGGCTCCCGGCAGGACGTCGTCGAGGCCGATCACGGACTGCTGGAGCTGGTCGCCCAATACCTTCCGCTGCCGGCGGACCCGCCCGGCATCGCCGTGCACGGAGCCGACGCCCGGGCCTGGCTGGAGACGGCCCCCGACGACTCGGCGGACGTACTGATCGCCGACGTCTTCGGCGGCACCCAGGTCCCGGCGCACCTGGCCTCGGCCGCCTACGCCCGCGAGGCCGAGCGCGTCCTGCGGGACGGCGGTGTCTATCTCGCCAACCTCGCCGACGCCGCGCCCTTCGGCTTCCTCCGGGCCCAACTGGCCAATCTCGCTACGGCCTTCGAGGAGCTGGCGCTGATCGCGGAGCCGGGTGTGCTGCGCGGACGCCGGTTCGGCAACGCGATACTCGTCGCCGCCCACCACCCGGTCGACACGCGGGCCGTCGCCCGGCTCACCGCCTCGGACGCCTTCCCGGCACGCGTCGAACACGGGCCGGCGCTACGGGAGTTCATCGGCGCCGCGCGTCCGGTGGGCGACGCGGACGCCGTACCGTCACCCGAGCCGCCGGACGGCGCCTTCGGCATCGGCTGACGGCCGGGCGGTGCCGGGCCCGGCGGCCGGGGGTCAGGAGGTGCCCGTCGGATCCCCGTGCAGCCGTACCGTGCCGAGGATCTTCCGCACGGTCGCGTCCGGGATCTCCTCGCTGACGCCCTTGGCGCCGTAGAGGGTCCAGGAGACGAAGTCGCCCGCGGAGTTCTTGAAGGCGAACGTCGTCGCCTTGCCGTCGCTGTCGCACTTGCCGGTCTTCGGGACGCCGGAGGTGTACGAGGTGGCGACGCTGCCCGCGACCCCGGACGTCGTCGTGTACGGCTTGGCCGCGCCGATCTTCAGGTACTTCTTGGACGCGTCCTTCTGGTCCGTGTAGCCGCCGAAGGCGAACGAGGCGGCGTCACCGCGTGCCGTGCTCGCGGTGTCCTTCGCACCGTCCTCGCCCTTGGTGCCGCTCGACGCCAGCGACGAGGTCTCCTTGGTGCCGTCCTTGTTGTCGTCGGTGGAGCACCAGTTCTGCTTCAGGTACGCGGGCGCTGAGAAGCCGATGTACGGCGAGCCGTCGCCCTTCTTCTCGTCCTCGAAGTAGGAGAAGACGCCCGGTGCGGCGACCTCCCAGTCGGCGGGGACGTCGAAGGCGGTGCCGTACTTCTGGTTGACGACGACCTTCCACCCGGCGATGGTCGGCTTCTCGGTCTCGGTGCCGCGCGGGTTGTCACCGGACGCCGACGCGGAGTCGCTCGGGTCGGCGGGGGCCGAGGGCGACGGACTCGTCTTCTTCTTGTCCTTGCCGTCCGCCGTGTCGTCCTTGCCGCCCCCGAGCACCACGGCCGCGGTCACCCCGGCGGCCACCACCACGGCGAGGGCCGCGATGATCGCGACCAGTTTCGTCCGGTTCCCGCCGCCTCCGCCCTGCGGCGGCCGCGGAGTGCCCGCCGGACCGGGCGCACCCCACTGAGGCTGCTGCCCATAGGCGTTGGGCTGTTGGTACCCCGGCTGCTGGTACGGGTTCGGCTGTTGGTACCCCGGCTGCTGGTACGGGTTGTCCTGCGGGTTCTGCTCGCCCCCGGGCGGCTGCTGTCCTGGCCACATGGGCAGCCACACTAGTGCTGTCCAGGACACGAATGGGTCACTGCCCCTTGTCAGAGACGTAGCAACTTGGGGCCGTCTCCCGGGGGCCGTCCCTCCGCCGGACGTGGCAGGGGCCGCAAGAGGAGAAACGATACGGCGAACCTGGAAGGCGAACGACGCACCGATCTGGTCAGAGTTACTACCGGTGGGTAACATGACGGCATGAGCACTGACCAGATGTCGATAGGCGAGTTGCTCGCCGCCACGGTGCCGATGGTTCGCACCCTGAACCTCGAATACCTGGAGACCACGCCCGAGCGGGCCGTACTCGCCCTGCCGGACCAGGGCGAGTACCGCAACCACGTCGGCGGGCCGCACGCCGGGGCGATGTTCACCCTCGGCGAGTCGGCGAGCGGGGCGATCGTCCTGGCGGCCTTCGGCGACCAGCTCTCGCGGGCCGTGCCGCTGCCGGTCAACGCCGAGATCGCGTTCAAGAAGATCGCCCTCGGACCGGTCACGGCCACCGCGACGCTCGGCCGCCCGGCCGCCGACGTCGTCGCCGAACTCGACGAAGGCAAGCGTCCCGAGTTCCCCGTGACCGTCGAAATTCGCCGCGAGGACGGCGCGGTGACGACCGAGATGACGGTCATCTGGACGCTCAGGCCCAACGGCTGAGGCCGGAGGCCGACCTGCGCGCCGAGCCTCACGCGGCGGCCGACTCGCCCTCCTGGCCGCGCTCGCCCTCCGTGCTCGGCTCGCTTCCCTCGCCGCGCTGGCCCTCCTCGCCCCGCCTGTTCTCCAGTCCGGCCACGAACTCCTTGAGCCAGGCGGTGAATTCGGGGCCGAGATCGGGCCGGTCGCAGGCCAGCCGGACGACGGTGCGCAGATAGTCGGCCTTGTCGCCGGTGTCGTAGCGGAGGCCCTCGAAGATCACTCCGTGGACCGTGCCGGCGGCGGCCAACTCCTGGAGGGCGTCGGTCAGTTGGATCTCGCCGCCACGGCCGGGCGGGGTGCGCTCCAGGGTCGCGAAGACGGCGGGGTCCAGGACGTAGCGGCCGATGACGGCGAAGCGGCTCGGCGCCTCCTCGCGGGAGGGCTTCTCCACCAGGCCGGTGACGCGGACCACCCCGTCCTCGCCGGTCGGCTCCACGGCGGCGCAACCGTAGAGGTGCACCTGCTCCGGGTCCACCTCCATCAGGGCGACGACGCTGCCGGCGTACCGTTCGCGGACGTCGAGCATCTGGCTGAGCAGGGTCTCGCGCGAGTCGATGAGGTCGTCGCCGAGGAGGACGGCGAAGGGCTGGTCGCCGACGTGGTTGCGGGCGCACAGCACCGCGTGGCCCAGGCCGAGCGGGTCGCCCTGGCGGATGTGGTGGATGTCGGCCAGGCGCGCCGGATCGCGCACGGCGTCCAGGCGCACCGTGTCGCCCTTGGCCGCCAGGGCCTGTTCCAGCTCGAAGGCGTGGTCGAAGTGGTCCTCGATGGCCCGCTTGTGGCGGCCGGTGACCATCAGGATGTCGTCCAGCCCGGCCGCGGCGGCCTCCTCGACGACGTACTGGATCGCGGGCTTGTCGACGACCGGGAGCATCTCCTTCGGCGTCGCCTTCGTCGCGGGCAGGAACCGCGTGCCGAGCCCGGCGGCCGGCACGACCGCCTTGCGGACCGGCCGCCGGGCGGCGGCGGGAGTGGCTGAAGAGTGGGGGGCGCTCATGCGGAGCAGCGTGCCGTACGGCGATGAGAGCCCGCCGAGAGAAACCTCGGAGTCAGCTGTGCCGGACCGGGGCCGGTGCCCGTGCCGAACCGGCGGTTCGCGCGACCCGACCGCCGGTTCTCAGCAGTGGTCGTACGGCCAGGACGCAGTGGCGCGCGGCGGCGCGGATCCGCGGCCCTGCCTCGCCGCCGACCGCGACGCCCGTACGGTCCGGGTCGCCGACTGCCTGCCGCACGTCGGCGGCCGGCATCCGCGGCACGGTGATCGCGCGGACGGCCGGCACCGTGGCGGGCGTCCTCGGCCCGGGAGGCGCCCAGGGGGCGGCGGTGACCCGGGATGAGCTCCAACTCGTCCAGCTGGTGCGGGCGTTGGTGCGCCGTCGGCGACTCGTACCGTGAGCCGGGTGAGCGGTCCCGGTCCGGCCGGTGTTCCCGGATGCTGGGGAGTCGTCCGGTGGTTGCCGTATCGGCCGCGGATCCGGTCGGCAACGCCCGAGCGGTACCCTTCCCAGGGTGTGCCCTCAACGGCGCGCGCACCCGGAACGCAGGAAACAGATGGGGAGGACCGGCGTTGCACGTCCAGGAATGGCTCGACACGGTACCCGCGGTCGCGGTCTACGCCGTGGTGGCGCTGGTCATCGGGGTGGAGAGCCTGGGCATCCCGCTGCCGGGCGAGATCGTCCTGGTCTCTGCGGCGCTGCTCTCCTCCCAGCACTCGGGCATCAACCCCGTCCTCCTCGGTGCCTGCGCCAGCCTCGGCGCCGTCGTCGGCGACTCGATCGGCTACGCCATCGGCCGCAAGGGCGGACGGCCCCTGCTGGCCTGGCTGGGGAACAAGTTCCCCAGGCACTTCAGCGAGGGGCACATCGCCACCGCCGAGCGGTCCTTCGAGAAGTGGGGCATGTGGGCCGTCTTCGTCGGCCGCTTCGTCGCCCTGCTGCGCATCTTCGCCGGCCCGCTCGCGGGCGTCCTGCGCATGCCGTACTGGAAGTTCCTGATCGCCAACGTCCTCGGCGGGGTCATCTGGGCGGGCGGCACCACGGCGGTCGTCTACTACGTCGGTGTCGTCGCGGAGGCGTGGCTCAAGCGCTTCTCCTACCTGGGCCTGGCGGCGGCCGTCCTCTTCGGCGTCGCCTCGATGCTGGTCGTCAGGCGCAAGGCGCAGCGGATGTCGGCGGAGAAGGCGGAGTCCGAGCCGGAGCCGGTCCCGGCGGGGGAGTAGGTCGCGCGCCGGACCCGCCGGTGCCGGACCCGCCGTCGGCGGCGGCCGGGGTCGCGGTGTCGGCCGCGGCGGCGAGGAGCGCCAGTTTCCCGGCGGTGTCGGTGCCCGGTTCGGGGTGGTAGACGACCAGTGTCTGTCCCGCTGTGCCGTCGATGCCGAGCCGTTCCCGGTGCAGCCGCAGCTCACCGACCCGAGGATGCTCGATGTGCTTGGGCGTGCCGGGGCACGCCCGCACGTCGTGCCGGGCCCACAGGCGGCTGAAGTGGGCGCTGGCCAGGGTGAGTTCGCCGACGAGCTCGACGAAGCGGGGGTCGTCCGTGTCGGTGCCCGCGGACTCGCGGAACCCGGCGACCATGCCCGCGGCCGCGTTCTCCCAGTCCGGGTGGAGGGCCTGTTCGGCGGGGTCGAGGAAGAGGTCCCGCAGCCGGTTGGCACCCTGAGTCAGACGCGGTGACAGCGCGGTGGCGAGGGCGTTGGTGGCGAGGACGTCGAAGTGGCGGCCCTCCACCAGGGCGGGCAGCGGCAGAGCCGCGACGAGCTGGGCGATGCTCGCCGGAACGGTCTCCGCGCGGGCCCGGCCCCGGAGCCGTCGCGGCCGGTCGGCGCCGAGACTCAGCAGATACTCCGTCGCCGCCTCGTCGAGCAGGAGCACCCGCGCCAGGGACGCCAGGACCTGTGCGGAGGGGTTCCGGTCGCGGCCCTGTTCCAGGCGCAGGTAGTAGTCGGCGCTGATGCCGGCGAGCAGCGCGACCTCCTCCCGGCGCAGACCCGGCACCCGCCGCACCCCCATGACGGGGATCCCGGCCTGCTCGGGAGTGACCTGCTCACGGCGGGCGCGGACGTAGTCGCCCAGCGGGTTCGGTCCGGCACTCATCCACCCACTGTAAGCCGGGCGGCTCCCCGCCTGCCTGGCCCTGTCACCCCCAGGACCGGAGGGGCCCTGGCTGGGCGCGGGCCCGGACGGCAGCGTGAGCGGTGCCCCGACGAGTACGGCGAGGAACGAGGAAAGAACCATGTCGACCTATCTACTGGTGCACGGTGCCTGGCACAGCGGAGCCTGCTGGGAGAGGGTGGTCCCCCTGCTGACGGCGGCCGGGCACCGGGTGTTCACGCCGTCCCTGACCGGCTACGGCGACCGGGCGCATCTGCTCGGCCCCGGGGTGGGCCTCGACGACCATGTCGACGACGTGGTCCGGCTGATCGTCGAGGAGGACCTCACCGAGGTGGTGCTGGTGGGACACAGCTACGCCGGTCTCGTCGTCTCCGCCGCGGCCAACGCGGTCCCGGACCGGATCGCGCGCCTGGTCTACCTCGACGCGATGGTCCCGCGGGACGGTGAGAGCGCGGTCGACGTCCAGCCCATGTCGCAGGCGCTGATCGACCTCGCGTTGCGGTCCGACAGCGGCTGGCGGGTCCCGCCGCTGCCCGAACTGCCGCCGCCGATGGGGCTGTTCGGGGTCACCGATCCGGCGGACGTGGCCTGGCTGCGGTCGACGCTCTCGGACCAGCCGGTGCGCTGCCTCCAGCAGCCGGTCCGGCTGGACAACCCGGCCCTGGACACGATCCCCCGCACCCACATCCACTGCCTCGCCGGTGTGCCCGAAGGCATCGTCCGGCGGCCCGTCCCCGCGATCCAGCCCAACGGCGACCGGGCCGACGTACGGTCGCTGCCCACCGGCCACGACTGCATGATCACCATGCCGCGTGAACTGGCCGGTCTGCTGGCCGAGTTGGGATGACCGGCCGGGCAGGGTCCCGCTCGGGTCGCCCTAGTCGTGCACCGCGCGGTGGGCCCTCGCCAGCTCCGCGTAGAGGGTGCCGTTCAGGGTGATGCCCTCGCGCTCCTCGGCGGTGAGTTCGCGGCGGACCTTGGCGGGTACGCCCGCGACGAGTGAGCCCGGGGGCACCCGCATCCCCTGCGGTACGAGGGCCTGCGCCGCGACCAGCGAACCGGCCCCGATCACCGCGCCGTTGAGGACGGTGGCGCCCATGCCGATCAGGCAGTCGTCCTCGACGGTCGCGCCGTGCACCACGGCGTTGTGCCCGACGGAGACCCGCTCCCCGATGGTGACCGGGAAGCCGGGGTCGGCGTGGAGCGTGCAGTTGTCCTGGATGTTGCTGTGCGCTCCGACGTCGATCCGCTCCACGTCGGCCCGGACGACCGCGCCGTACCAGACGCTCGCCCCGGCTCCGAGGGAGGCGTCGCCGATCAGCACGGACGTCGGCGCGGTGAACGCCTCCGCGTCCACCCGCGGCACCTTGCCGCCGATGCCCGTGATCAACGCCTGGTGCGTCATCGCCACTCCGTGAGGTCGAGGTCTCGTCGTCGCAGGCACCGTACGTCATCCGTTGGGGCGAAGATCACAGCGGCCGGACCTCATGGCCCCGGCCCGCGCTGAGTACGGTGAACGGGTGCCCAAGCGCAAGAACACGTTCTCATCATGGCGGCGCCGCATCGCGCAGCGGGCCGTCCACGCGGGCTGGGCCTGGGCACAGCGCACGGGTTCCGTCACCGCCGACCACCCCGGGCGGCTGCGCTTCGGCGCGATGGGAACAGGTACCAGGCTCGCCTTCCCGCTCGGGACGGTCTTCGGTGAACCGTGGATCCATCTCGGCGCGCACTGCATCGTCGGCGAACAGGTCACCCTCACCGCCGGCCTGATGCCCGACCTCGACCTCGGCCCCGAACCCATCCTCCGCCTGGGCGACGGCGTCGTCCTCGGCCGCGGCAGCCACGTCATCGCCGACACGACGGTCACCATCGGCAGCGACTGCTACTTCGGGCCGTACGTCTACGTCACCTCCACCAACCACTCCTACGACGACCCGCACCAGCCGATCGGCAAGCAGTGGCCGCGGATGGAGCCCGTCGAGATCGGTCCGGGCTGCTGGATCGGCACCGGTGCGGTGATCCTGCCGGGCGCGCGGATCGGCCGGAACGTCGTGGTCGCCGCCGGCGCGGTGGTCCGCGGCACGGTGCCCGACCACGCCGTCGTCGCGGGCGCCCCGGCCCGGATCGTACGGCGCTGGACCGCGGCCGAGGGCTGGCAGCCGCCGTTGCGGACCCCGGCCCCGGTGCCGATCCCGGCGGACGTCACGCCGGACCAGTTGCGCGCGTTGGCCGGACTGGACGAGGCAAGTGCGGCCCGGCTGGCGGCACTTGATGAGGAGGCCGTGGCACGGCTCGCGGAGTCGGAGTAGACCCGCTCGCGTGCGGCAAGGGTGACCGTCGCGTCACCCCGTGGCCAGCAGCACCGTGCCCACCAGCGCGAGGCCCGCGCCCGCCGCCTGGACCGCGCGCAGGCGTTCGCCGAGGAGACCGCGGGCGGAGAGGGCGGTCACCACCGGGTAGAGGGAGGCCAGCACGGCGGCGACGGTGACCGGACCGTGCTGGGCGGCCACCGCGTACGTGCCGTTGGCGGCGACGTCGGCGAGGCCGACGAAGGCGAGGGCCGGCAGGGTGGCCCAGGCGAAGCCGGTCCCGGGCAGGGCGGCGGTGCCCCGGCGCGCGGAGACGTAGAGCCCGGCCCCGCCCGCGAGCACGCTCGTCAGCCGTTGGACGAAGAGGGCGAGGAAGAGGCCGGTGACGTCGGTCGACGCCTCCGTGATCAGGGCGAACACCGTGCCGAAGCCCGCCGCCGAGACCAGCGTCAGCAGGATCGCCCGTCGCTGTACCGGCGCGCCCCGCAGCTGCGGACCGCCCGCGAGGACGACCCCGGTGACGGCGACCGCGATGCCGGCGACCTGTACCGGCCCCGGCCGCTCGCCGAGGAAGATCCCGACGCCGATGGGCACGGCGACGCTCAGCGTGGCGAGCGGGGAGACCACGCCCATCGGGCCCAGTGCGAGCGCCTTGTAGAAGGAGAGCAACGCCACCGGCCCCACCAGCCCCGCCGCGAGGGCGAACCACAGCCGGGGTCCCCCCTCGCTCCAGCCGCCGGTGGCGACCACGATCGCGCCCAGTACGGCCGCCGCGATGCCCTGCGACACCACGACCACCGTCAGCGCCGGGCACCGCCGGGTCAGCAGCCCGCCGCCGAAGTCGGCCAGGCCCCACAGCAGGCTGGTGGCCAGGGCGAGAAGTGCTGTCATGGCCTGCCTCGCAGTACAGTTCGGTGGACGAAGGGTGCAACACACCGTAGTTCAGTGTGCTGGACTCTGTCATCCACAATATTGGACCGCGATTCCCGTAGGCGTCGCCGTGGGCATCGCAGACATTGGACGGAACGTGTCGGACCTCGACCTGCTGACCCAGTCCCTGGCGCGCAACGTCAGACACTGGCGCTCGGTACGCGGCTTCACCCTGGACGTGCTCGCCGCCCGCGCCGCCGTCAGCCGGGGCATGCTCATCCAGATCGAGCAGGCCCGCACCAACCCCAGCATCGGCACCGTCGTCAAGATCGGTGACGCCCTGGGCGTCAGCATCACCACCCTGCTCGACTACGAACAGGGCCCGAAGGTCCGCATCGTCCCCGCCGAACGGGCCGTGCGGCTGTGGCACACCGAAGCCGGCAGCTACAACAAGCTCCTCGCCGGCACCGAGGCGCCCGGCCCGCTGGAGATGTGGGAGTGGCGGCTGATGCCGGGCGAGAGCAGCTCCTCCGAGCCGCATCCCGGCGGCACCGTCGAACTGGTCCATGTCACCACGGGCGAACTGACCCTCACCGTGGACGGCGAGGACCACCTCGTCCCGGCCGGCGCGAGCGCCACCTTCGAGGCCAACACCGCGCACACCTACGGCAACCGGGGTGCGGTACCGATGGAGCTGGTGATGGCCGTGTCGGTCCCGCCGGTCCATCGGGACACCCCGTAGGGCCGCCCGGCGGGACTGTCAGCGTGCCGGCATGCGCGCACCCATCGGGCGTTTCGACCACGCCACCCCCACCCCCGACTGCCTCGACGAACTGATCCGCCCGGTAGCCGCCGCCCTGCGCGACTGGCGGGGCAGCGTCCCCGCCGACCGGATCCTCTGCGTCGACACCGACCCGGAGTGGGCCGACACCGCCGTCTTCGTCGAGCACTACGGCCGCGAACTCCTGGAGCGGTCCGCGAACTGTGTGGTGGTGGCCGGCGAGCGCGGCGGCGACACCACCCTCGCCGCGTGCGTCGCCCTCTCCACCACCCGGGTCGATGTGAACGGCGTGGTGCGTCGCCAACTCGGCGCCCGGAAGGCCTCGTTCGCGTCGACGGAGACCGCGACGGGCGAGACCGGCATGGAGTACGGCGGCATCACACCTGTCGGACTACCCAGCCCCTGGCCCCTGTTGGTCGACTCCGCCGTCCTCGACCTCCCCTACGTCCTGGTGGGCAGTGGCTGTCGGCGCGGCAAACTCTCGCTCCCCGGCAAGGCGTTCGCCGAGCTGCCCGGCGCGGTGGTGCTGGAGGGGCTCGGAGTCGCCTGACGCCAGGCCGGGTTGGGGCCGACCGCCCCGGGGACGGTCCGGTTCAGCTGCCGGGGTCCTGGCCGAGGTACTGCTCGGCGAACGAGCCCGCGGCGGCGGGGGAGTCGAACAGCCGGCGCAGCCGGGCCAGCGTGATGCCCGCCCGGTACGGGTCGCCCGACGAGGCGCCGTGGTACACCTCGGAGAGCCACTGGGAGAACTCCTGGTACTCCCACACGCGCCCGAGGCACGCCCGCGAGTAGCCGTTCAGGCCGTCGCCGTCGCCCCGCGTCAGAGAGGCGACGAGCGCGTCGCCGAGCAGGAACGCGTCGTGCAGGGCCAGGTTCATGCCCTTCGCGGCGATCGGCGCGGTGAGGTGAGCCGCGTCGCCCGCGAGGAAGAGCCGGCCGAACGCCATCGGCTCGACGACGTAGTTGTGCAGGTCGAGCACCCGTTTCTCGATCAGTCGGCCCTCGGTCGGCGGCGGGGCGCCGGTCGCGGCGAGGCGGTGCCGCAACTCCGACCAGACGCGGTCGTGCGGCCAGTTGCCGGGGTCGTCGCCGGGCGGGCACTCCAGGTAGTAGCGGGTCACTTCGGGGCTGCGGGCCATGTGCCCGGCGAAGCCGCTCGGATGGATGCCGAACACGACGCGGTCCGCGGCCGGCGGTGCCTCGGCGAGCAGCGCCAGCCAGCCGACCCCGTAGTCGTGCCGCGCGATCCGGACCCGCTCCGGCGGCAGCGAGGCCCGCGTCACGCCGCGCGCCCCGTCGCAGCCCGCGACGAACTCGCAGTGCACCAGCCGCCGTTGGCCCGTCTCGGGGCAGACGTACGACACCGAGGGTCGGTCACCGTCCAGGTCGTGCAGCCGGACGTCCCGCACCCCGAACCGGATCTCGCCGCCGCGCACGTCCGCGTACTCGCGCACCAGGTCCGTCACGAGCAACGGCTGCGGATAGACGTAGTGGTGACGGCCCGTCAACTCGGTGTAGGGCAGGCGGTGGCGGCGTCCGCCGAAGCGGAACTCGCACTCGGTGTGCGGCTGGGCGCGCTGCGACAGGCCGTCGGCCAGGCCGCGTCGGCGCAGTCCGTGGACGGCCCACTCCTCGATGACACCGGCCCGGGGCCGCTCCTCCGACGGTGAGTCCGGCGGGGCCCGCGCCCACGACGACGACCGGGAAGCGGCCGCCGGGAGGGGAGCCGGCGGGAGGGGAGGCGTGGGGGGAGGTGGACGTCACCCCCACATTATGACGGTGTGCAGCCAACCGAGGACCGGCCACCTGAGGGGTGGCCGGTCCGGGTGCGGCGGGTGCATACGCGGCGCCGCGTGGGGTGTCAGTGTCAGTGGGCGGGCGCGTCCGTGACGACGACCTCGTCGATGCTGCGCTCGATCTCCTCGGTCGGCGACGCCGACGCCGTGGCCCAGTAGTAGATACCGAGGGAGAAGACGGCGATGACGGCGATGTCCCACCACAGGCCGATGTGGCCCTGGCCGCCGAACCCGCCCTGCCAGGAGATGACGCCCAGGCCCAGCAGGTAGACCGGCAGCCACTGGGCCGCCTTCCAGTCCATCCGGGGCGCGTCCGGCAGCTCCTTGGCCGTGGCGTACCAGGCGTAGGCGCCGAGCAGGACGTAGCCGAGCACGATGGCGATGCCGAGCCGCCACAGGGTGTCCCAGCCGGCCCAGTAGATGATGAGGTTGGCCACCACGAAGGACAGCGGCGACAGCACCTTGCCCGCGGGCAGCCGGTAGGGGCGCTCCAGTTGCGGCAGCCGGTCGGCGAAGACGCCGTAGGCCAGCGGGGCGCCGGCGTACATCAGGACGCTCGCCGAGGTGATGAAGCTGACCAGCTCCTGCCAGCTCGGGAACGGCAGGAAGCAGAACACGCCGGTCACGAACGAGATGATCAGGCCGAACCACGGCACGCCCCGCCGGTCGGTGTGGGCGAAGACCTTGGGCGCGTAACCGTTCTTGGACAGGCCGTAGGAGACGCGCGAGGTGGCGGTGGTGTAGATCAGGCCGGTGCCGCCGGGGGAGATCACGGCGTCGAGGTAGAGCACCACGCTCAGCCAGCCGAGGCCCACCAGCGTCGCCAGGCCGGCCCAAGGTCCGCTGATCCCGGCGTAATCGAGCTTGGCCCAGCCGTGGGCGAAG
Source organism: Streptomyces sp. NPDC005423 (assembly GCF_040606415.1). Lineage (NCBI taxonomy): Bacteria > Bacillati > Actinomycetota > Actinomycetes > Kitasatosporales > Streptomycetaceae > Streptomyces > Streptomyces sp. NPDC005423. Next base: position 92,406 of record NZ_JBEXET010000026.1, read on the forward strand.
GTGCTGCCCGGGAGGGCGCCGATGAAGACGACCTGGAGCAGTACGTAGATGACCGCGCCGATGGCCACGGAGCCGAGGGTGGCGCGCGGCAGGTCCCGCTTCGGGTTGCGGCTCTCGCCCGCGAGCTGGATGGCCTGCTCGAAACCGAGCAGCGCGAAGATGATGCCGCTGGAGCTGATCGCGCTGAGGATGCCCTTGGCGCCGAACGGCGCGAAGCCGTGCGAGGTGAAGTTGCCGGGGTGGAAGTTGCCCACCGCGATGATGAAGATGGCGGCCAGCGGTACGGCGATCTTCCACCAGGTGGCGGCGCTGTTGGTGTGCGCCAGGACCCGGACGCCGAGGAAGTTGACCACGACGAAGACGGCCATGAGCAGGACCGCGACGAGGATGCCGCTCGGCGTCAGCGTCCCGTTGGTGTGCTGGAAGCCCGTCGCCCAGGACCAGTGACCGGCGTACCCGATCATCGCCTCGACCTCGATCGGCGCCACGGTCGCCGCCTGGAGCCAGGAGAACCAGCCGAAGGACATGCCGGCGAGGCCGCCGAAGGCGTAGTGCGGGTAGCGGGCCGTGCCGCCGGCGACCGGGAACATGCCGCCCAGTTCCGCGTGCACCAGCGCCAGCAGCACGATCGCGACCGCGCCGATGAGCCACGAGATGGTCGCGGCGGGGCCGGCGACGACCACGGCCTTCTGGGCGCCGTACAGCCAGCCGGAACCGATGATGGAGCCGACGGAGGCCCACATCAGCCCGATCAGTCCGACGTCCCGGCGGAGGCCGCCCGGACCGCTGGTGGCCTCCAGTGCGGCCTTTTCAACGCTCACCATGTCAAGGGACCCTCCGAGGTCTGCGTGCATGCTTTGAGATCTGGAGGGCTCAGGCTAGGAATGAATGGATATTTTCATAAGCTCGTTGCCTGAAATTTGACTTGCTGTGGAAGCTTCTTTTACAGAGTATGCGCGCAGGTCAGCGGGGGTTGACGCCGAGAACCGGAATCTCGATCGCGGGGCAGCGGTCCATGACCATGTCGAGCCCCGCCGCCCGCGTCCGGGCGTAGGCGTCCTCGTCGACGACCCCCAGCTGGAACCAGACGGCCCGGGCACCGATGGCAGCGGCCTCGTCGGCGACCGGTCCGGCCAGATCGCTGTTGACGAACACGTCGACGACGTCGACGTCGAAGGGGATCGCCGCCAGCGAGTGGTAGCCCCGCTCGCCGTGGACGGTCTCGGCCTTCGGGTGCACCGGCACCACGCGTTTGCCGAAGCGCCGCAGGACGGCGGCGACGCCGTAGGCCGCGCGCCGTTCGTTCGACGACAGCCCCACGACGGCCCAGGTGTCGCCGAGTTCGGTGAGGATCTTGCGGATCGTCGCTGGGTCGCCGTACATGGCGGGTCTCCTCGATGTTCGGGCACGCATGGGCGGAGGCTGGTGCGCGGCACAACAGCGGAGGGCGCGCGGTCATTCCTGCTGGGGTCGTCCCCCGGACGTCATGGCCGGACGTCATGGCCGGACGCGGACGGGCGACAGCCGGCTGTTCCCCTGCCACCCGGCGGGCCGCGGACGGCACTCACGGCCCCCAACACCCAGGCTTCGAAGCCGAATTGCCCCACCTTCCCACCGCCGCCGCGCCCGGAACAGCGCGAACCTGCACGCGTACGGCCCTCCACCCGCCTACGCTCACTGCGTGCTGCGCATCAAGGACGCCCGAACCGGTCTGCCCGTCGACCCCGCTCCGGCCCGCCGGGGGCTGACCAGGGTCCAGGTCCACGTACCGGGCTACGACACCACGGCGCTGCGCGTGCTGCTCGTCGCCGACCTGCTCGCCCGCGCCCTCGAACTGGGCCGTACGCCCGTGTGGTCGCTGCTGACCGCACCGCGCGGACGGCCCGAACTCCTCGCCGGAGCGGCGGCCCTGGGCATCCGCCCCTTCGAGGACAGCCGCGACCTGGGGCCGGGACCGGGCCAGGCGCAGACCATCCACGTGGCGGGCGAGGGCACCTCCGCACCCGACGGCGTCCTGGTCGCGGTGGCGCCCGTCGAGTCGCCCGCGAGCGCACCGCCGGACGTGCCCGACCCGGCCGTCCTGCGGCTGGCCCTGCTCGACCGGCCCCGCGACCTGCCGGTCCGGCTCGACGCCGACGTACTGGACGCCGCCGCCAACACCCTCGCGCACTGGCGCCGGGCCGTCGCCGACTGGGCACGGCGGCCCTCGCGGCCGATCCCGGACGCGGTCGGGACGCGGTTGCGTGCCGCCTGGGAGGACGATCTGGACGCGGGCGAGGTGCTGGCGGTGCTGCGCTGGGTGGCGGAAGCCCCGGACGTACCCGACGGCGCGCGCTTCGAGACGTACGCCCACGCGGACCGGCTGCTCGGTCTCGAACTCACCCGCGACCTCGGGGCGCCGTCGTGAACTTGCCCGCCGACCCCCTCCCGCCGCGTCGCCTCGTCGTGCTGCGGCACGCCAAGTCCGCCTGGCCGCAGAGCGTGCCCGACCCCCTGCGACCGCTCGCGCCGCGCGGACGCAGGGACGCGCCGGTCGCGGGGGCCGCCCTCGCCGACGCGGACTGCCTGCCCGATCTCGCCCTCTGCTCGACGGCCGTACGGGCCCGTCAGACCTGGGAACTCGCCTCTGCCGAGTGGGGCGCCCCGCCTCCGGTGCGGTACGAGCCGCGCCTGTTCGCGGCCGGGGTGCCCGAACTGCTCGACATCGTCCACGAGGTGGAGCCCGCGGTCCGGACGCTGCTGCTGATCGGGCACAACCCGGGCCTGGAGGAACTGGTCCTGGCACTCGCCGGTGACGCGCGCGGCGACACCCGGGACCGGGTCCGCGCGAAGTTCCCCACCTCGGCGATCGCCGTCCTGGCCTGGCACGGCGCCACCTGGCGCTCCCTCACCCCCGGCACGGCCCTGCTGACCTCCATGACCGTGCCGCGCGGCCGGAAGTGACCCCGGACACCTCTCAGCCCACGTGCACCCGGGGGCGCCGCTCCGGGTCCGGCTCCGCGCGGCGGAGCACCTCCCGGGTGACCGGGGCCACCTCGCCGTCGCCGAAGACCAGGAAACGGGCGAGATGGCTCACGGGGTTGCCCTCGGTCCAGTCGAAGTAGGCGTGCGGCACCTCGCCGGTGCGGTCGCGCAGGGCGAGCAGGACCGCGGCGATGGCGTTGGGGACCGTGGGGCCCTCCACCCGAAGCCGGCGCACCCCGTACTTGTCGTCGCCGCGCACGTCGATGTCGGCGGTGAAGTCGGAGGAGTCGCGCACCAGCACCTCCACGAAGAGCACCGGGCCGCCGTCCGGGATGTGGGTGTGCTCGCGCTGGCTGTACTCCTTGGCGCGGTACTCCTTCCTGCTGTGCTCCTGCGGCTCGTTGGCGATCAGCCGCAGCGGGCCGCTGCGCGCCGCCTCCGTCACGAACCGGGCCGCGCGGTCGTCGAAGGTGACCTCGGCGGCGCGCAGTTCGAAGGCCCGGTGCACCCGTGAGCTGAACGAGGTGGTCAGGATCAGCACGATGAAGATCCCCGCGATCTTGATGCCGTCGGGCCGCTCGATCACATTGGTGACCAGGGTGTACGCGAAGACGGCGGTGATCGTCCCGAAGCCGAGCGCCGCCGCCCGGTGGCCCCGCCTGTGCACGGCGACCGTGGAGGCGAACGCCGCCGACAGCATCAGCACCAGCACACCCGTCGCGTACGCGCCGCTCTGCGCGTCCACGCTGGCGTGGAACCAGAGCGTGATCAGGACGGCCGAGACCATGAACACCAGCACCAGGGGACGCACCGCCCGGGTCCACTCCGGCGCCATGCCGTAGCGCGGCAGATAGCGCGGGACCAGGTTCAGCAGCCCGGCCAGCGCCGAGGCACCCGCGAACCACAGGATGGCGATGGTCGAGACGTCGTACACCGTGCCGAAGACCTGGCCGAGATGCTCGTGCGCGAGGTAGGCGAGGGCGCGCCCGTTCGCCGGGCCGCCCGTCTTGAACGCCGACTGCGGGATGAGGATCGTCGTCGCCAGACTGGACAGCAGCAGGAAGCAGCTCATGATCACGGCGGCCGTGGTGAGCAGCTTGCGGGTGTCCCGGATCCGGCCCGCCGGCTTCGCGTACGTGTCGTCCGGGTCGCCCTTGACCTGCGGCATCACCGCCACGCCCGTCTCGAAGCCGGACATGCCGAGGGCCAGCTTCGGGAAGACGAGCAGCGCCACCCCGACCATCGCCAGCGGCGAGGAGTGCGCGGCCGTCATCGCGTCCGTCCAGTCCCCGATCTTCACCGGGTGGCTCAGCACCTCCCAGGCGGAGACTGCGAGCACCACGAGGTTGAGCGTGAGGTAGAGGCCCACGAGGACGACCGCGATCCCCATCGCCTCACGGAACCCCTTGAGGAAGACCGCGCCGAGCGCGGCGACGAGCAGCAGCGTGATCCAGGTGTTCCCGCCGTGCATCCACCCCGGGGAGAACGGGTTCTCCACCACGTGCGCGGCGGCGTCCGCGGCCGACAGGGTGACCGTGATCATGAAGTCGGTCGCCGCGAAGCCCAGCAGCACCAGGACGAGGATCTTCCCCGACCACCACGGCAGCAGCCGCTCCAGCATGGCGATCGACCCCTCGCCGTGCGGACTCTCGTGCGCCACCCGCCGGTACACCGGGAGCGCCCCGAGGAGCGTCAGCGCGATCAGGACGATCGTGGCGAGCGGCGACAGCAGCCCGGCCGCGAGCGCGGCGATACCCGGCTGGTAACCCAGCGTGGAGAAGTAGTCGACGCCGGTGAGGCACATGACCCGCCACCACGCGTGCCCCTCCTGCTCGGGCTGCGGGGTGGCGTGCGGGCCCGGGTGCCGGGCGCTCTGCTCGCTCAGCCCCTCCAGCAGCCAGGCACGGCAACGGGCCCCGGCGGAAGCACCGGGCCCGCTCGTCCCGGCGGTGTCCGTACGCTCCACCTGCGCGCCGGTCATGATGACGACTCCCTGTGATCGAACGAGTGTGCCCGGGGCCCGGGCGACGAGGAGCGAGTATCCACCACATCGTCACCCGCGCCCGGACCGGGGGCGACCTCGGACCGGGCGCATAGGCTGGCCGGATGCAGGACGAGTACCGCACAGTGGCCCACGCGCGCGTGCACGAGACCGAGGTCAACCGCTCCCGCTTCCTGTGCGCCCTCGCCCCGGCGGCCACCGAAGAGGAGGCCCAGAACTTCATTGCCCGCGTTCGCAGGGAGCACACGGACGCTACCCACAACTGTTTCGCCTACGTCATCGGCGCCGACGCCGCGATCCAGAAGGCGAGCGACGACGGCGAGCCCGGCGGCACCGCCGGCGTCCCCATGCTCCAGATGCTGCTCCGCCGCGACATGCGCTACGTCGTCGCCGTCGTCACCCGCTACTACGGCGGCGTGAAGCTCGGCGCGGGCGGCCTCATCAGGGCGTACGGCGGCTCGGTCGGCGAGGCGCTCGACGCCGTCGGCACCCTCACCCGCCGCCGCTTCCGGCTCGCCACCGTGACCGTCGACCACCAGCGGGCCGGCCGGATCGAGAACGACCTGCGCTCGACCGGCCGCGCGGTGCGGGACGTCCGCTACGGCGAGGCCGTCACGATGGAGATCGGCCTGCCGGACGCCGAGGTGGACGCCTTCCGCGGCTGGCTGGCCGACGCCACCGCCGGAACGGCGCGCCTGGAACTGGGCGGAGAGGCGTACGGAGACGTGTGACGGATCGGGCGAACGGCCCATAAGGGACGGCCGCCCATGCGGTCGTGACGGACCGATACGGGAGCAACCGCCCGTGCTGTCGGACCCGGCCGTTACGCTTCGGGGATCATGAGACTGCTGCACACCTCCGACTGGCACCTGGGCCGGGCCTTCCATCGCGTGAACATGCTCGGCGCCCAGGCCGACTTCGTCGGCCACCTGGTCGCCACCGTGCGTGAGCGCGAGGTGGACGCCCTGGTCGTCTCGGGGGACGTGTACGACCGGGCGGTGCCCCCGCTCGCCGCGGTCGAGCTGTTCGACGACACCCTGCACCGGCTCGCCGACCTGGGCGTGCCCACGGTGATGATCTCCGGCAACCACGACTCCGCGCGCCGCCTCGGCGTCGGCGCGGGCCTCATCGACCGCGCCGGCATCCATCTGCGGACCGAGCCGTCGGGCTGCGGCACCCCGGTGGTGCTGGCCGACGCTTCCGGGGACGTGGCCTTCTACGGGCTGCCCTACCTCGAACCTGCCCTGGTCCGGGACGAGTTCGGGGTGGAGAAGGCCGGCCACGAGACCGTGCTCGCGGCCGCCATGGACCGGGTCCGCGCCGATCTCGCCACCCGGGCGCCGGGCACCCGTTCCGTCGTCCTCGCGCATGCCTTCGTCACCGGCGGTGCGGCCAGCGACAGCGAGCGGGACATCACCGTCGGCGGGGTGGCCGCCGTGCCGTCCGGCGTCTTCGACGGCGTCGACTACGTGGCGCTCGGCCATCTGCACGGCTGCCAGACCATCACCGAGCGGGTGCGGTACTCCGGCTCACCCCTGCCGTACTCCTTCTCCGAGGCCGAGCACCGCAAGAGCATGTGGCTCGTCGACCTGGACGCCGGGGGGACCGTCACCGCCGAACGCCTCGACTGCCCGGTGCCCCGTCGACTGGCCCGTGTCCGAGGGACGTTGGCGGAGCTGCTCGACGATCCCGGCCTGGCGCGGCACGCGGAGTCATGGGTCGAGGCCACACTCACCGACACCGTCCGCCCGGCCGACCCGATGGTCCGGCTCACCGAGCGCTTCCCGCACACGCTGAGCCTCGTCTTCGCACCGGAGCGGGGCGCCGACGACCCGGACCTGTCCTATGCGAGGCGGCTCGCGGGCCGCGGTGAGCGGGAGATCGCGGAGGACTTCGTGACCCATGTGCGCGGCGCCGGACCCGACGAGCAGGAACGGGCCGTGCTCCAGCAGGCGTTCGACGCCGTGCGCGCCGACGAGACCGTACGGGAGGTGGCCCGGTGACCGCGCGCCGCGGCGGCGAGAGGAGCGACCGGTGAGGCTGCACCGCCTCGACATCACCGCCTTCGGGCCGTTCGGCTCCGCGCAGACGGTCGACTTCGACGACCTGTCGACGGCCGGTCTCTTCCTGCTCCACGGCCCGACCGGCGCCGGCAAGACCTCGGTCCTGGACGCCGTGTGCTACGCGCTCTACGGCTCGGTCCCCGGCGCCCGCCAGAACGGCCAGGGCATCACCCTGCGCAGCGACCACGCCCCCGCCGGTACGCGTACCGAGGTCTGTCTCGAACTGACCGTCGCCGGACGCCGGTTGGAGCTGACTCGGCAGCCCCCCTGGGAGCGCCCCAAGAAGCGCGGCACCGGCAGCACCCTGGACAAGGCCCAGAGCCTGCTGCGCGAGTACGACCCGGCGGCCGGCGCCTGGAAGGACCTCAGTCGCTCGCACCAGGAGATCGGCGAGGAGGTCACCCAGCTCCTCGGCATGAGCCGCGAACAGTTCTGCCAGGTGGTCCTGTTGCCCCAGGGCGACTTCGCGCGCTTCCTGCGGGCCGACGCCGAGGCCCGGGGCAAGCTGCTGGGCCGCCTCTTCGACACCCACCGCTTCGCCGAGGTCGAGAAGCGCCTCGCGGAGCGGCGCAAGGCGACCGAGGCCCAAGTGCGCGCCGGTGACGCCGCGTTGCTGGCCGACGCGCACCGGATGCAGCAGGCCGCCGGGGACGCCATGGAGCTGCCGGAGCTCACCCCTGGCGAACCCGGCCTGGCCGACGCGGTGCTGGCCGCCGCCGCCGTCGCGCGCAGCACCGCGCGCGAACAGCTGGCCGTCGCCCACAGCCGCCTCGCCGCCGCCGAGTCCGCCCAGGCCACCGCCGACCGCACCCTGGCCGACGTACGCGAACTGGCGCGTCTTCAGGGGCGGTTCGCGCAGGCCCGGGAGCGGGCCGCGGGCATGGAGGAGCGGGCCGAGGGGTACCGGCAGGCGCGGACCCGGATGGACCGGTCCCGCAAGGCCGAGGCGGTGGCACCGGCGCTGGAGCTGCGGGAGGCCGCCGAGACCGAGCACCGGCGGGCGGCCGAAGCCGACAGGCACGCCCGGGCGCTGCTGCCGGAGACCCGCGCGGGCGCGGGCGCGGCCGGGCTCGCCGCCGCCGCCCGCCGGGCGGCCGAAGAGCTGGGCGGCCTGGAGTCGGCTCGGCGCGCCGAGCAGCGGATGACCGAACTCCTCGACGAGCGCGACGAGTTGGACCGGCAGGAGCGCGCCGACGAGGAGGACCGTCAGGAGGCCGAGGGCTGGCTCGCCGAGTGGGAAGCCACCCGCTCCGGACTCCAGTCGCGGATCGACGCGGCCCAGGAAGCCGCCGCCCTGGCCGAACAGCTCGCCGTCCAGCGCGACCCCGCCCGGCGCCGGCTCGCCGCGGCCCGGCAGCGCGACCGGTTCGCCGGTGAGACGGACGACGCCGAGCGCCAGGTCCTCGCCTCCGCCGAGCGCGCCGTAGCGGCCCGCACCCACTGGCTGGACCTGAGGGAACAGCGGCTGAACGGCATCGCCGCCGAACTCGCCGCCCACCTCACCGACGGCGAGCCCTGCGCCGTCTGCGGAGCCACCGAACACCCCGCCCCCGCCCGCAAAGCCGCGGGCCACGTCGACCGCACGGCGGAGGAGCGGGCCCTCGCCGGCCTCCAGCGCGCCGAGGAGGCGCGCTCTCAGGAGGAGCGACGGCTGGGTCTCGGCAGGGAGGCCCTCGCCGCCGCCACCGCCGAGGCCGGCTCCACCCCGACCGATCAACTCGCGGCCGAAGTAGCGGAGTTGGAGCAGCGCTACGAGAGCGCGCGCCGGGACGCCTCCCGGCTGCACCCGGCCAAAGAGGAGTTGCGCCGCGCCGGGCAGGAGTACGAGCGGCGGACCGAGATCCAGCAGCAGGCCGCGCTCCGGGCCGCCTCCCGAGCTACCCGCCGGGACCTGCTGGACAGCGAAAGGGCCGCACTGGAACAGGAGTTGACGCTCGCCCGGGGCGCCGCCGACAGCGTCGCCGCGCGCGCCGCGGAGTTGGAGCTGCGGGCCGCCCGGCTCACCGACGCCGCCGACGCGGCGCGCGCCGCCGAGGACACCGCCCAGCGGCTCAAGGACGCCGACGCCCGTCTCGCCGACGCCGCGTTCCGGGCCGGCTTCGACACACCGCAGGCCGCGGCCGACGCACTCCTCGACTCCGACGCCCACCGCGCGCTCCAACACCGCCTGGACGCCTGGCAGAACGAGGAGGCCGCCGTACGGGCCGTCCTCGCCGAGGCCGAGACGGTGGCCGCCGCCCAACTGCCGCCCGCCGACCAGGAGGCGGCGGAGCTGACCGCGTCCGGCGCGGGCCGCCGCACCCGGGACGCCGCGTCCGCGCGCGACGCGGCCGACCGCCGCCGCGCCGAACTCGACCGGCTCTCCGCCCGCTCGGAGACGGAGGCACGCCGACTGGCGCCGCTGCGCGAGGAGTACGACCGGGTGGCCCGGCTCGCCGCCCTCACCGCGGGCACCTCCGCCGACAACGAGCGCCGGATGCGCCTGGAGTCGTACGTCCTCGCCGCCCGGCTGGAGCAGGTGGCGGCCGCCGCGACCGCGCGGCTGCGGCGCATGTCGTCCGGCCGCTACACCCTCGTCCACTCCGCCGACCGGGCGGGGCGCGGGCGCAGCGGCCTGGGCCTGCATGTCGTCGACGCCTGGACCGGGCGGGAGCGGGACACGGCGACGCTCTCCGGCGGGGAGACGTTCTTCGCGTCGCTGGCGCTCGCGCTGGGGCTCGCGGACGTCGTCACCGACGAGGCCGGCGGGGTCCGGCTGGACACGCTCTTCATCGACGAGGGCTTCGGCAGCCTCGACGAGCAGACCCTCGACGAGGTCCTCGACGTGCTGGACTCCCTGCGCGAACGCGACCGCAGCGTGGGCATCGTCAGCCATGTCGGCGACCTGCGGCGGCGCATCCACGCCCAGTTGGAGGTCGTCAAGGGCCGGGAGGGGTCGACGGTACGGCAGCGGGGCAGCGCCGGCGGGGGTCAGCGGCCCAGTGGACGGCGGGGGAGCGGCGAGGAGTAGACGACGCTCGTCGTCACCGAGCCGAGTGCGCCGATCTTCCCCGACACCTCCTCCAGATGCTTCATGGAGCGGGCGACGACCTTGAGCACGAAGCAGTCGTCGCCCGTGACATGGTGCGCCTCCAGTATCTCGGGCGTCACGGCGACCAGGTCGTGGAAGGGCTTGTAGTTGCCGTTCGGATAGCGCAGCCGCACGAACGCCATGATCGACAGGCCGAGCCGCTCCGGATCCACGACGGCCGCGTACCCCTGGATGACACCCGCCTCCTCCAGCCGGCGTACGCGCTCGGTGACCGCGCTCGCGGACATCGAAACGGCACGGGCCAGCTCGGCGAAGCCGGCCCGGCCCTGGCGCTGGAGGACATCGAGGATGCGCCAGTCGGTGGCGTCCGGGGAATACACGGTCATCTGCGAGGAGTAGCAGGTGAATCCCCGGCGAGGCAAGGGGAACGCCGGGAGAAGTCCCTTCAGGGCCGCGGCTGCCGACCGTAGATTCCTGGTCAGACGTTCCGTCGCGAAAGGGTCCGACCATGAACAGCACCTCGACCGCAGCCCACCCCGTCCTGGGTGTCGCCCCGGCCGCCCCGGCGGTGGCCGCCGCCCACTTCCGGGCGAGCCTCGCCTTCCACGCGGACGTGTCCGACGTGGCCGCCGCGCTCGCGGCCGACGGCGACCCGGGGTTCGTGGTGGTCGACGTCCGGTCCACCGCGTCCTGGGACCAGGGCCATGTGCCCGGCGCCGTCCACCTGCCCACCGCCCTCGTCACCGAGCAGGCCGGGCGGCTCCTCGACCGGGCGGTGCCGGTCGTCACGTACTGCTGGGGACCCGGCTGCAACGGCGCCACCCGTGCGGCCCTCGCCCTCGCCGAACTCGGCTACCGGGTCAAGGAGATGCTCGGCGGCTTCGAGTACTGGGTGCGCGAGGGCTTCGCGTTCGAGACCTGGGAGGGCCAACAGCGGCGCACCGCCGACCCGTTGACCGCGCCGGCGGACGCGGCGGACTGCGGTTGCTGAGGAGGCTGGGGGCGCCGGGCTGTCTGAAGAAGGCGGAGAAGGCGGAGAAGGCGGAGAAGGCGGAGAAGGCGGAGAAGGCGGAGAAGGCGGAGAAGGCGGAGAAGGCGGAGTGGGGGCCGCGGGCCCGGCGGCGGCCGGACCCCGGAGCCGGCCGCCGCCGCGCGGATCAGAGCTGCGACAGCTCGTCCACCAGGTCGTCGAGTCCCAGCGAGCCGAGCGACAGCGCGGCCATGTGCCAGGACTTGAGGTCGAAGGAGTCACCGTGGCGCTGTTCGGCGTTGGCACGGCCGAGCAGCCAGGCACGCTGCCCCAGTTTGTAGCCGATCGCCTGTCCCGGGATCGTCAGATAGCGGGTCAGCTCGCTCTCCACGAAGTCGGCGGGGCGGCTGCTGTGCGCCCCGAAGAACTCCTGCGCCAGCTCGGGCGTCCACCGCTCACCCGGGTGGAACGGCGAGTCCGCGGGAATCTCCAGCTCCAGGTGCATGCCGATGTCGACGATGACCCGGGTGGCGCGCATCATCTGCGCGTCGAGATAGCCGAGCCGCTCCTCCGCGTCCGTCAGGAAGCCCAGCTCGTCCATCAACTGCTCCGCGTAGAGCGCCCAGCCCTCCGCGTTGGCGCTGACCATGCCGACGGAGGCCTGGTAGCGGGAGAGGTTCTCCGCGATGTGCGCCCACTGGGCGAGCTGGAGGTGATGGCCGGGGACGCCCTCGTGGTACCAGGTCGAGACGAGGTCGTAGACGGGGAAGCGGGTCTGGCCCATCGTCGGCAGCCAGGTGCGGCCCGGGCGGGAGAAGTCCTCCGAGGGGGGCGTGTAGTACGGCGCCGCCGCGCTGCCCGCGGGGGCGATGCGGGACTCGACCCGCCGTACCCGCTCGGCGAGTTCGAAGTGTGTGCCGTCCAGTTCCTTGATCGCCTTGTCCATCAGGCCCTGGAGCCAGTCGCGGACCTCGTCGACGCCCTCGATGTGCCGGCCGTGCTCGTCGAGGTGCGCGAGCGCCACCCAGGGGGTCCCGGCGCCGGGCAGGATTTTCTCGGCCTCCTGCTTCATCTCGCCGAGCAGTCGCCGGTATTCGGACCAGCCGTACGCGTACGCCTCGTCCAGGTCGAGGTCCGTCCCGTTGAAGTAGCGCGACCAGCGCGCGTACCGCTCGCGGCCCACCGTGTTCGAGGCGCCCTCGACGGTCGGCGCGTACACGTCGCGCATCCAGTCCCGCAGCTCCACCACGGCGGCGCCGGCCGCGCGGGCGGCCTCGTCCAGTTCGGCGCGGAGCGCCTCCGGCCCGGCCGCGGCGAAGTCCTCGAACCAGCCGCGGCCCTGGCCGTCGGTGTCCGACCACTCGGTGAGCTGGCCGACGAAGGTGGCGGTCGGGCGCGGTCCCGCGAACAGCTTGCGGTCCAGGCCGAGCGCGAGGGACTCGCGGTAACCGGCGAGGGCGGTCGGCACCGCGCGCAGCCGCTCGGCGATCGCGGCCCAGTCCTCGTCGGTCTCGGCCGGCGTCACCGTGAACACCTCGCGCACCGAGTGCGCCGGGGTCGCCATGTTGCCGACCGCGCGCAGGCCCTCGTCCGCGTCGTGCACCCCGAGTTCGGCGGTGAGCCGCTCCCGCAGCAGCCGGGCGCAGCGCCGCTCGATGTCACTGTCGGCGCCGGGACGGCGCTCGGCCTCGTCGAGCTTGGCGAGGGTCGCCCGCTGAAGCTCCGCGAGGGCGCGTCCGCCGGCCGGTGAGAGGTCGGGCAGGCGGCTCGAACTCTCCCGCACGCCGAGGTACGTACCGGTGACCGGGTCGAGGGCGATGAGGTCGTCGACGTAGGCGTCGGCGACCTGCCGGGGCAGCGGAGTGAGGGTCTGCGACATGAGGCCCATCCTCATACGGGGACGGCGCCGCGTCACCCCGATTCAGCTGTGGGCGTGGCCGGTGGCAGCAGCGGCCCGCACTCCCACTGCTGGAAGATCAACCGGGTCTCCACCCGCGCCACCTCGCGCCGTGCCGTGAACTCGTCCAGCACCAGCCGCTGGAGGTCCGTCATGTCGGCGACCGCCACATGGACGAGGTAGTCGTCGGCGCCGGTCAGGTGGAAGACCGTCCGCGACTCGGGCAGCGCCCTGATCCGCTCCACGAAGGGGCCCACCAACTCCCGCCGGTGCGGCCTCACTTGAACCGAGAGGAGGGCTTCGAGGCCGCGTCCCAGCTTCGCCGGATCCAGCCTGAGCCGATGCCCGAGGATGACCCCGGACCGGCGCAGCCGGGCCACCCGGTCCAGACAGGTCGAGGGCGCGACACCGACCCGCGCCGCGAGATCGCGGTACGTCGTCCGGGCGTCGTTCTGCAGGAGGCGCAGCAGGTGCAGATCGACCGGATCCAGTACGACAGACTCAGCCATCGGCCGAACGTAACACGGTGCGGAAACCCCTCTCCCCGCCCGGTGTTCAGTCTTCTCCTATGAACGTCATGGACACACCAAACCTGGGCCCCACCCCGCACGGCCACGGCCACGGGCACGGACGGGCCCGCACCGCACCGAGGGCACTGGCCACCGAGGCCGTGCACGCCGGCCGGGACGATCTCGCCGGTCAGGGCCTGCACGCCCCGCCGATCGATCTGTCCACCACCTATCCCTCGTACGACAGCCGGGGGGAGGCCGCGCGGATCGACACCTTCGCCGCCACCGGCGCCGAACCGGACGGCCCGCCCGTCTACGGCCGGCTCGGCAACCCGACCGTCGCCCGCTTCGAGACCGCGCTGGCCCGCCTCGAAGGCACCGACAGCGCGGTCGCGTTCGCCAGCGGAATGGCGGCGCTGACCGCCGTGCTCCTCGTCCGCGCCTCGACGGGTCTGCGGCACGCCGTGGCCGTACGGCCCCTGTACGGCTGTAGCGACCATCTGCTCACCGCCGGGCTGCTGGGCACGGAGGTGACCTGGACCGATCCGGCTGGGATCGCCGACGCGCTGCGCCCCGACACCGGACTGGTGATCGTCGAGACACCGGCCAACCCGACGCTCACCGAGATCGACCTGCGGGCCGTCGCGCACTCATGCGGCTCCGTACCGCTGCTCGTGGACAACACCTTCGCGACGCCCGTACTGCAACGCCCCGCCGAGCACGGCGCCCGGCTCGTGCTGCACAGCGCCACGAAGTACCTCGGCGGCCACGGCGATGTGATGGCGGGCGTGGTGGCCTGCGACGAGGAGTTCGCGGGGCGGCTGCGCCAGGTGCGCTTCGCCACCGGAGGGGTGCTCCATCCGCTGGCCGGCTATCTGCTGCTGCGCGGTCTGTCGACCCTGCCCGTACGGGTCCGCGCCGCGTCCGCCACGGCCGCCGGACTCGCCCGCCGCCTCACCGCCGATCCGCGCGTCAGCCGCGTCCGCTATCCGCGGATCGGCGGCGCGATGATCGCCTTCGAGGTCTACGGCGACCCGCACGAAGTGATCGCCGGCGTACGGCTGATCACCCCGGCGGTGAGCCTCGGCAGCGTCGACACCCTCATCCAGCACCCGGCGTCCATCAGCCACCGCATCGTCGACGCGGCGGACCGCCGGGGCGCCGGAGTGAACGACCGGCTGCTGCGGCTGTCGGTCGGCCTGGAGGACATCGAGGATCTGTGGACGGACCTGGACGGCGCGCTGGGGGCCGCGGAGGCTGCCCCGGCAGGGCAGGCGCGGCGACCGCCGGCGGTCCACGACGCCTGACAACGGGCGCGGTCCGGCGGACGCTTCCGCCGGACCGCTCATCAACACCCCCGACCGGCGAGCGACTCGGCAGTCGCCTGCCGGACCGCTCACCAACACCGCGGAACGGCCCGCGACGTGGCGGTCGTCTGCCGGTCCCGGCCCTCGTCCTCGCTGGAGTTCCGCCGCCTCCTCGCTACTCCCGCGCGCTCCACTCGCCCTGCTCGCACTCCACGTCGTACGGCATCCGTGAGGTGACCGGGGTGGCGTCCAGGCGGGCCGTGATGACCAGCGTGCCCTCCTCGATCTGGTAGTCGAGCGGAAGGCCGAGGCCGCGCATCGCGGCGACCATGGCGGTGTTGGACGCCTGTGTCACGGCGTACACGCTCTCGCACTTCGCCTCGACCGCCATCGACACCAGCCGGCCCAGCAACTCGCCCCCGATGCCGCGCCGTTGCCAGTCGTCCTCGACGAGCAGCGCGACCTCCGTCTCGTCCCCGTCCCACAGCAGGTGGCCGAGTCCGACGATGCGGCCCGACGCGGTCTCCACCGCGAGCGTCCGGCCGAAGCGCGGGCTGAGCAGGTGGTTCAGATAGCGGTCCGCGTCACCGACCGGCCCGTGGTAGCGCAGGCGGAGGGTGCCCGTCGAGCAGCGTTCGTGCATGGCGCGTGCCGCGTCCAGATCCTGGGTGTCGGCGCGCCGTACGGTGATCGGCTCGCCCTCGGCGAGCGTCACCACGTCCTGGCCGCGCGGGATGCGCGGACCCAGCCGGGCGTCCAGCTCGACCAGCGCCCGCGCCCGCGCGAACTCGGTCGGCGTGAACGGCAGATACGGCCGCTCCACGGTGACCACTCCGCCCTCCGGCGCCCGCAGGCGCATGACCGTCTCCTCCAACGCCCCTTCCACCGGCAGCGCGTCCGTGCCGTGCGCCCGGCCGGCCGGTGCGGCAGGCAGCGAGCGGATGGTGCACCGCCCCAGCAACTGCCGCAGCGCCAAGGGTAGTTCGGCCGCGTCCAGCGCCGTGCGGGTGGCCAGGCCCAGGACCCGGGTCGGCGCGTCCACCAGATCGTGGGCGTCGGCGCGCTCGATCCAGGTCTTCGCGCCGCCCGCCCGGGACACCGCCCGGGTGATCTCGGCCGCCGTGACCTCGCCCGGCGCCCGCAGCAGGAACTCGTCCACCGTGCCCTCGGCCAGTGGATGTGCCTGGAGGCTGAGGATGTCGACCTGCCGGGTGGCCAGCGCCGTGCACAACGCCGCCAGTGAGCCCGGCTCGTCCCGCACCGTCGTCCGCATCCGCCACAGCGCGGCGGCGCCGGACGCCTCGTCGGGTGCCGACCGCGGCGGGTCGGAGTGCCCGGCCCGGCCCGCCGGGGCGGGCGGCCGGGCACCGGTATCGTCCGGGGGCGGGGCGTGACCGTGGCGCCGTGACCACCATGTGTGGAAGCCCGTCGTGGCGACCAGGGCGAGCGCGGAGATCACCAGCAGCGCGGGGCCGCCGGGGCCGTGCCCCACCAGATCCGCCACGACGTCCGCCACCGCCACCGCCGTGAACAGCGCCGCCAGTTCGATCACATCCCGTCGCCAGTGGTGCACAGGACGCCCGTGCCGTGCACGGGTCACATCAGACATGTCTCGACTCATGCACTCACTGTGAAGGAACGGTGTTGCGTGATCACGAACTCCCTGTGACTCCTCGGTAAAAGGTCGTTTTGTACCTTTCATTGTTCTTTTGTCATTCCCTTTACCCGCACGGGCGGGCGGGTGCCCGAGCGCAAGCCGCGCAGGACACGTGCCGGTGCCGACCGAGGCGGCGGGCCGGGGGACTGGGATCGGCCGGGCGGGCTACGTCAGGCGGCCACCCCCTCCGTCAGCGCACTGCGCAGCCTGCGTGCCTGGGCGACCAGCCGGGACGAGCCACGCCGGCCCGCCGTCCGCGCCAGATGCGGCAGCTCCCCCCGCGCACCGCACCGCTCCGCGCACTCGGCGGCCACGGCCAGCAACTCACCGAGCCCCCGGGCCGGCGCGGCCGTCTCCTCGGTCGCCAGATCGCCGAGGAGCACCGGCAGGGTGTGGCGGAGTATCTCCCACAGGGTCGCGTTCGCACCCGTCGACGCCGCCGTCCGCACCGACTCGGCGAGCCGCGACGGCTTCACGGCCCCGCCCCGCACCAACTGGGCGAGATCCCCGCCGAGCCGCGCCCCGTCGAGCTGTCCGCGGGCCGCCAGCACCAGCAGCGCGTCCACGGCGGCGAGCCGGTCCTCGGGATGCCGGGCCCCGAGCCCGTACGCCACACAGAGGTGCGTGGCGTCGCCGGCCGGACCGCCGGACTCGGCGAGCGACGGCAGGGCGGCGGTGACCCCCCGGGTGTCGTCCAGGGCGGCGGTCGACACATCGCGCAGGATCCGCGCCGCCACCGCCTCACGGTTCTCGGGGAGGACCGCCAGCCAGTGGTGGCGGACGGTGGCGTCCCAGTGGTAGCACTGCCAGCGCCCCTCGGGGGCGGTGATCGCCGCGCCGAGTCTCCGGAACCCGGCCGGGAACGCCGCTCCCGGCTCCGCCGACTCACCGAACTCGACCAGGATCCGCGGCCCGGCGGTGCGCCGCGGGGCGGGCGGTCTCACCGGGTCCTTGGTGAGCCACTCGGCGAGCCAGAAGCCTTCCGGGGTGCCCAGGGCCGACGCCCGTTCCGCCGCCGCGACCGCCGCACCACGGTCCTCGCGACCCACTCGCAGCAGCGCCTGCGCGAAGTCGGCCGCCGGGACCCGGGCGCCGAGACGGGCGAACTCGGCCAGCCGGTCGACCAGTTCGGCCGGGTCGAGCAGCCCCGTGCGCCAGGTGGGGGTCGCCAGCAGGCACGGAAGCGGATCCGTGCGGATCCGGTACGCCACCTCGGCCAGCCGGGCGGCCATCGGGTCCAGCAGTGCGCCGTGCACACAGGCGGAGCCCCGCGGCCCGCGCACGGCCAGAGTGTGCAAAACCGCCGTGCTCACCTCGCCCGCCACGGTCGCGAGGACGAGGTCCAGGGTGAGCGGGGTCCGGCCGAAGAAGTCGTCCTTGCGGGCCCGGTCGTACCGGGCGTCGGACCACCAGCGGCGGGCCAGCACCGGCCGCAGCGCCCGCGCCACTCCGTCCCGGTCCCGGTAGGCGTGCCGGACCAGCCCGTCCAGCGTGCGCTCGTACGCGGCCACGTCGGCCGGGGACGCCTCCAACGCACCGACCTCCTCGGCGACTTCGAAGACCGACGTGGGTGCGGGGGAGAGCCGCGACGGTTCCGGCACCGGCGGCAGGAGTTCCTCGTACACCGCCGGACCGGCGTCGGCGACCGCCGAACCGAGCGTCGCCGCCACCCGGACCCGCAGCCCGGGCACCAACTGCGCCGCCAGTTCCGCCAGTTCCGCCCGCACCTCCGGGGAGCCGGTCTTGCCGATGTGCCGTTCGACGAGCTTGACCGCCCGCTCCTGCACCTCGGAGTCCTCGTGCCCGAACGCCTGCCCGACGGCGGGGAGCAGCTCACCGGCGGTGGCGGCGTCCCCGGAGAGCGCCTTCCCGAGGAGGATCAACTGGGCCCGGACAAGCTTGCGTTCGGGGCGGAACAGCACCCCGCGGGACATCTCCGCCAACTGGCGGGCCGTCAACCCACCGTCCAGAGCCAGCTTTCCGAGCACCGACTGGGCGTACGACGCCACCACGGATCCGCCGTCCGAGGCCAGCGCCAGCCAGTCCGTCGTATGCTCCCGCTCCTCGTCCCGGGTGAGGGACAACGCACCCAACAGCGGCAGGAACACGCGCTGATCGGAGGCCGCCCCGCCCCGCAGCAGCCTCGCCACGCACGCGTCGACCGTCCGCTCACGGTCGAGGGCACCCTCGGCGGTGAGCTGGGCGAGCGCGCCGATCCAGCTGTCCGGCCCCTCGGCGGCGGACCGGCCCAGCAGGCCGCCCACGTCGTCCGTCTCGAAGAGCGCGGCCACCAGCTCACCCAGGTGCGGGTCCCTGCGCAGCCGGTCGGTCAGGGTGCCACCCACCTGCCACACCTGGGCGATGTGGCGCATCCAGCCCGTCACGTACGCGTCCGTCGTCGGCACCGGGCAGCCGGCGAGCCGCACGAGACCGGCCATCAGCTCGTACGGTACGTCGGCGGAGGGGGGACGCCCGGCGAGCCGGTGCGTCACGTCCGCCAGCCAGTCCGCGTCGCGGTCGCCCAGGAGGTGCAGCAGCACGCCGGGTGACGCGGGCGACCAGCGCAGCTCGGGCGCGGCGAGCCAGGCCGCGACGGCGGCCGCACCCGTCTGACACGCCACCCCGGCCGCGTGCAGCGCCGGATACGCGCGGCGGGACCGCGCGTCCCACGGAGCCGTCCGCAACTCCTTGCGGAGCGCCTTCAACTCCGGGAAAAGCGACCTCCGTTCGGCATCCGTCAGCTCGTCGAGCAGACTCACCACCTCGGCCGTCCGGCCCGCCCGCACCGCGTCCGTCAGCGAACTCATCGCACACCCCCGTCGACCCGCACCGTGCCCCGCTCCGTCCCGGCACCCCGCCGCACCATCCGCACCGCCAGCGCGTGCTTGCACGGCCCGCGCCCGCCCCGGTACGTCGCCCACCACACGCAGCTGCAACTGAGCACCCCCGCCTCGTCCCGGACCCGGTGCACATGCCCGTCCTCCGCGGTCACGGTGGCGAGGGTGCCGTCCAGGCTCACCGCGCCCGCCGCCACCAGGGCGCGGGCCGACCGCAGCCGCGGGTTGTGCCGCTCCACGCGCCCGGCGTCGTAGGGCAGTTCGCGGTGGAAGTAGGCCGCCTCCGCCGTGTCGTAGCCGACGCGGCCCGAGGTTCCGAGGCGGACCAGGGCGGCCCGGACCCGCTCGGCCGGGAGTCCCGCGGAGGCGGCGAGGTCCGCGACCTCGATCCGGGGCTCCCACGCGAGCAGGACCGACACCAACTCCGCGTCACCGGCGGCCTCGTCGGTGGCGAGCGCGTCCAGGACGCCGCCCTCGCCGGAGAACCCGCGCGAGGCGTCGGGCGACAGGGTGAGCGTGAGCCGCATGCCGGGGAGTACGGCCTCCCAGGCGGCGGCGGTGCCGGCGGCGCCGGTGGCCGTGGTCGCCGGTCCGTACACCCGCAGGGCCGTCGCGTACCGCAGGACCCGCTGGAGCGCGACCAGCCGCTCCGGCCCCGGGAGACACACCGAGCCCGGCACCGGCCGGGTGGTGGGCCGCAGCCCCCGTCCCGCCGGCACCACCCACCGCGGGCCGCTCACGGCACCGCGCGCGCCGGCCCGGGGCAGGGCGCGCAGAAAGCGCACGGCCTCGGCGGCCGGGAGCTCCGCCCGGAGATCGAAACCGGCCGCTGTCACCTGGGCCTCGGCGAAGCCGCGCAGCCACCTGTCGGGAAGCGGCACCTTCTTCTCCACCACCGGACCGTCCAGCGTGGTCACGGCCAACTCGTCGGGTCCGACGCGCAGATGGAGCGGGTCGTCGCCGCCGATCCGGGACAGGGCCTCGCGCAGCGGGTTGTTGACATCGACGTTCGTCGTGCCGTGCCCCACCTCGCCGCCGTCGAGACCGGGGGCCAGTACGTCCAGCCGGGCGTACACCCCGCCGCAGCCGGAGAAGGACTCGAAGCGCAGCCGGTCCCCGTTGGCCGTCACCACCGGGTCGAGCGAGGAGGGCAGCTGCCGCTGGTAGTAGCGGGTGGCCGCCACGTCGGCGACCGCCAGCAGCGCCGCCGAGGCGATCCGAGGCTCCGTCAGAAAACCCGCGAAGAAGCGCGGATGGTCGGCGGGGCCCGCGGGCGTCGCGCCGTGCGAGGTCTCCAGTCCCAGGCGCCGTCCATCCGGCGAGGACTCCAGCACGGAGCGTCGTCGATAGGTCACGGCCTGCAAAGATCGCGTCATGGGAAAACCGTAGAGGTCACCACTGACAATCGGCTCTGACCTGCTAAAACGCCCGATTCGGGCGGGAGTTGACGCGCTGCGGCTCGCGCCGCGCACCGGGGGATGACGCCGGTGCGCGGCTCACGCACGAGGGTAGTGGAGGAGTGACTGGCCGGCGCGGCGCCGGTAGCACCGCCTTCGCGACCAGCTCGGTGCGGTCCACCTTTCGCGGACGCACCGTCAACTCCGTTCTGCGAGCGACGATTTCACTGCGGTCGCGGACAGGGGGTGCAGAGGGGTCGGGGCTGTTCCGGACCGGTCAGCGGCTGCCGTCGAGCAGCACGCGCGCGACGAGGGCCGGATCGTCGTTCATCGGGACGTGCCCGCAGCCGGGCAGCCGCACCAGCCGCGCGCGGGGCAGGATCCGCTTGGCGCGGACGCCCTGCCGGCGCAGCAGCAGCCGGTCCCGGGTACCCCAGGCCACGGTCACCGGGAGACCGGACACGTCGTCGGTGAACCGGACGGCCGCACCGGCCCGCAGCGTCTCGTCGAACCCCGTGGCGTTCACCAGGGCGAGCGTCTCGGCGACCACGGCCTCGGGTGAACGGCGGCCCGGGTGGGCGTAGATGGTGCTGGTCAGTGCCGTACGGCCGGCCGTCGTCCGCGCCAGCCGCCGCACCAGGGGCAGTGGCATCCGCCGGGCGAGCTGCCGCATGGTCAGCAGGACCCCGAAGGCGTAGCGCCGCTCGGTCTCCGACCAGAACCCGGCCGGGGAGAGGGCCGTCACGGACCGTACGAGTTTCTCGCGGCCGAGTTCCAGCGCCATGAGACCGCCGAGGGAGTTGCCCGCCACGTGCGGACGGTCGAGCCGCAGCGTCTCGCAGAAGGCCCCGAAGACGGCGGCGCTGGTCGCCAGGTCGTAGGTCAGGCCGTCCGGGAGGGCGGGGGAGGCGCCGAACCCGGGCAGGTCGACGGCGATCACGTCGCGCTCGGTCGCCAGGATGTCCACCACCGGGTCCCAGGCCTGCCGGTGGTGGCCGATCCCGTGCAGCAGGAGCAGTGGTTCGCCGCGCCCCACGCGCGCGTAGGACACGGTCACCTCGCGCGGGCCGCGGGAAGAGGGGACCTCGAAGGTGGCGGTGGGCATGGGGGGTGCTCCTCGGCTGGGACTCACTGACGCGGGCTGACGGACGCCGGCGGACGCCGCGTAGACAGCTTGTCAGCAACTCCTACTGACCGGTAGCCCCCGGCCGGTTCGGCTCCGGACGCGCGGTATTCGTCTGGACACGGGCAGCGGGTGTCGGCTGGGATGGAACGGTGACCACCGACAGCGCCGCCGACGTCTTCGTAGCACACCGCCCCGTCCTGATGGGGGTCGCCTACCGCATGCTCGGACGGGTGGCCGACGCCGAGGACGTCGTCCAGGAGGCCTGGCTGCGCTGGTCCGGCGCCGACCGCGCCGAAGTGCGCGAACCGCGCGCCTACCTGGTGCGCGTCACCACCCGCCTCGCGATCGACCGGCTCCGCCAGGTCAAGGCGCGCAACGAGGCCTACGTCGGCCCGTGGCTGCCCGAGCCGTACGTCACCGACTTCGGTGACACCGTCCCGGACACCGCCGACCGGGCCGTGCTCGCCGACTCCGTCTCCTTCGCCGTACTCGTCGTCCTGGAGTCGCTGTCACCGCTGGAGCGCGCGGTCTTCGTCCTCCGGGAGGCCTTCGGCTACCCGTACGCCGACATCGCCGCCATGCTCGACCGCGGCGAACCTGCGGTACGCCAACTCGCCGGGCGGGCACGCAGACACGTCGACGAGGGACGGCCGCGCTACGAGGTGGATCCGGCCCAACGCCGGGATCTGACCGAGCGGTTCCTCGCCGCCGCGGCGGAGGGTGACCTGGCGGGGCTGATGGCGCTGCTCGCCCCGGACGTCCGTCTGGTGGGCGACAGCGGCGGCAAGTCCAAGGCGCCGCTGCGGATCATCACCAGCGCCGACAAGGTGGGCCGCTTCCTGGTCGCGATCGCGGGCGGCGCCATCACGGACATGGCGTTCCGCTTCGTCGAGGTCAACGGCGGACCCGCGGTCCTCGTCCTCTCGGGCGACCGGCCCGACAGCGTCTTCCAGGTGGAGGTCTCCGACGGACGCATCAGTTCCGTCTACATCGTCCGCAACCCCGACAAGCTGCGAGCGCTCGCTTCCGTTTAGCTCGCGCCGGACAAAGCCTCCCTTTCGTGGCGGGGGCTTTGCCGGCGTGTCACGAAGTCCGTGGGGTGCGAACGGCGCATGAACGCTCCGTCCCGGACCGCCTGTGCGTTGCCGATGGGAACGAGTATTGGTCTTGACCAAGGGTGGGTGCGGTCCTATGGTCGCAGATAAGTGAAACAACCTTTAATAAACAAGGGCGCTAAAACGCCGCCGGACCACGGCGATTGCGGAGGACAGGGTGGGGACCACGCAGTTGGAATCGGTGCCGGAACCGAAGTACTGGCATCTCAAGACCGTGCTCAGTGAGGCACTCGACTCCGAGTTCTCGGTGGGCGAGATCCTGCCGAACGAGCGGGACCTCGCCGCGCGCTTCGGTGTCGCCCGCGCCACGCTCCGCCAAGCGCTCGAACAGCTGGAGCTGGAAGGCAGGTTGCAGCGCCGGCGCGGCGTCGGTACGACCGTCGCCCCGCCGCGTGTAGGCGTCGCCGTAGGCACCGAACAGCACGTCTGGCCGGGCACGCCGGGCGACGACTGGCAGCTCGCGGACTGCACCCTCGCGGCCCCGCCGGCGGCCGTCGCCGACGTCCTGGAGACCGGGCGGGACGAGCCCGTGCACATCGTGCGCCGCTCCCGGATGACGCACGGTCAGCCGCTCGCCGCCGAGTTGCTCTACATCCCGCGCTCCTCGGTGCCCGACCTCTCGGCGATAGACGCTCCCGCGCCGGTGGCACGCGCGCGTGCCGTCCTGCGCGAGCTGGAGCGCCTGGAGCTGGAGGGCCAGGACCGGTCCGTGGAACTCGGCTCGGCCCGCGCGGACGACGCCAAGGAGCTCGACCGGCTCCCCGGCGCCCCCGTCCTGCTCGTCACGACCCGCTTCGTCGCGGAGGGCCGCACCGTGGCTCTCTCCCTCGCCACCTACCGCGCGGACACCTGCCGGCTCACCTTCGGCGACTCCGGGGGCGTGGAGATCGACCACACCCCGGAGCGTCGGGCGTCCTGAACGCCGGACGTCCCCGACGCAGTACCGGCACACCGCCTCGCGCCCCGGAGCATCCCGCGCTTCCGGCTCTCCGCCGGTCCGGAGACCGGGCTGTTCACGGC
>NZ_JBEXET010000027.1:0-102741 GCF_040606415.1 Streptomyces sp. NPDC005423
AGGTCGGGGTTGTGCACCTCGACACCGGCCGGCGGCGCGATGTCGGCGGCGGTGACCAGACCCGGGCCCTGCTTGCGCAGGTACATCACGACCGGTTCGTCCTGCTCGCTGCTCACGACGAGCTGCTTGATGTTGAGGATGAGGTCGGTGACGTCCTCCTTGACACCCGGCACGGTGGTGAACTCGTGCAGGATGCCGTCGATCCGGATGCTGGTGACAGCGGCGCCGGGGATCGAGGAGAGGAGTGTGCGGCGCAGGGAGTTGCCGAGGGTGTAGCCGAAGCCCGGCTCCAGCGGCTCGATCACGAACCGGGAGCGGAACTCGTCGACGACCTCTTCGGTCAGGGACGGACGCTGAGCGATCAGCACGAGGTGTTGCCTCCAGTGGTTTGGCGCCCGCTATGTGACGCTGTATACATCACGAAGGGTACGGGCCCTCGGGGCGATCAGGTCGCCGCAGCGGCCGAACCGCCCGTCCCGCCACCCGGCGGGCGGCTGCGGGTCTCCTTCTGCCCGCCGCTCCCACGACCGTTCCTGTCTTTCCGGTCACTCCGTCGGGAGCGATGGACGACAAAATCGTCAACAATGTCGTCGACAGGTATTGCGCCACGATGACCACCCGGCTACGTTCCTTCGCCGTACGCCCCTTCAGGCATTCCGCCACGGCGAGCGAACGGAGACCCGAGCATGCCCCAGCTGTTCAGATGGTGCCGGTGGAAGTCAGGCCCGTTCCTGGCCACCCTCGCCGCCGCCGTCGCCCTCGTGACCGGCGCCGGCGTGGCGCTCGCGTACGGCGCGAACGGCGGCGCGCGGGGCCCCGCCTCCGCCTCGGCGGGAACGGCGGCCGTCGCGGCGAGCGGCACCGCCTCGTCGGGCATGTCGCCCGCGCTCTCCTGTTCCGGTGTCGCCCAGCTGGACCTGGCCGCCGCCGTGCCCGGCGTGCCCTTCGAGATCGGCTCGGCCACCGAACTCGCCGCGAGCGCCAACACGTTGGGCAACTGGGCCGCCTGTGACGTCAAGGGCGTGATCGCGCCGCAGATCCACTTCGAGCTCAGGCTGCCCGAGACCGGCTGGCAGGCCGACTACCTCCAGCTCGGCTGCGGCGGCCTGTGCGGCAGCGTGAACCTGGGCAGCGCCCCCGCCTCGGCCGGCTGCGCCCCGCTCACCAGCGGCGGATTCGCGGTCGCCACCAGCGACGAGGGCCACTCCCAGGGCGGCGGACTCTTCTCCACCGACCCGACCCTGCGCGCGGACTTCGGCTACAGGTCCGATCACCAACTGGCGCTGGCCGCCAAGGAGATCGTCAAGCGGTACTACGGACAGGCCGCCACCCACGCCTACTTCGACGGCTGCTCGCAGGGTGGCCACCAGGCGCTCACCGAAGTCCAGCGCTACCCGCACGACTTCGACGGTGTCATCGCCGGCGCCCCGGCCAACAACTTCACCGCGCTGAACACCTTCTCGCACGCCTGGACCGCCCAGTCCGTCTACCTCGGCGGCGGCCCCGCCACCCTCGTCAACGCCGACCTCCCGGCCCTGCACGCGGCCGTGCTCAAGGGCTGCGGCGCCCCCGCCGACGGGATCATCCCGGACCCGCTCAGCTGCACCTGGGACCCCGGCTCCATCAAGTGCCGGGCCGGACAGACCTCGACGGCCGACGCGTACTGCCTCACCGCCGACCAGGTCGCCACCCTGCGGCGGATCTATGCCGGACCGACCGACGAGCACGGCCAACTCCTGTATCCCGGGTACCAGTTGCGCGGCTCCGAGCTGAACTGGGCCGGCATCATCACTCCCGCCACGGCCACCGGAGTCTCCGGCGACGTCAACTTCGTCCGGGAGACCCTCCGTTATCAGATCTTCGACAGCCCGCGGCCCGAACTGACCTACCGGGACGTCAAGTTCACCGCCGCCTACTACCGGAAGGTCATGGCGCCCAACGAGGGCATGTACGACGCGACCGACCCCGACCTGAGGGCCTTCAAGGCGGCCGGCGGCAAGCTCATCCTCTGGCACGGACTGGGCGACCAGCACATCCCGTCGGTCGGAACCATGGCCTATTACAAAGCGGTTGAGAAGGTCATGGGCGGCAGCGCGGCGACCGAGAGCTTCGCCCGGCTCTTCCTGCTGCCCGGCGTCGCGCACTGCGGCGGCGGCCAGGGCCCCGACACCTTCGACGCGCTGACCGCGATCACCGACTGGGTCACCGGCGACCACGCCCCCGACTCCCTCACGACCAGGTCGGTCGACAGCACCGGCCGCACCACCGCGACCCGCCCGGTCTACCCCTTCCCTTACTACGCGGCGAACACCACCGGCGGCCCGGCCACCGAGGCGAGCAGCTACACCCCCGTCAAGTCCACCGCCGAGGCGGGCCTCACGCTGAACCGGCTCGGTTCCTTCCGCTCCGGCTACGAGACGACCGGGGAGTGGGTGGGCGGCAAGTGGGTCGTCACCAGGGACAGGTCCTGAACGGCCGAGACAGCTGATCGAGGCACCGCGGCCGTCCGGCGTCCGTGCGGGACGGACGCCGGACGGCCGCAACAGGCCGCAGGGATACGAGGCCTCGGCGACGCCGAGTACGGCGCCCTGGTCACACCCGCCCTCACCACGGTCCACGTCGACGCCGAGGCGCACGGCCGCGCCGCCGCCCGCACCGCGCTCGGCCTCGACGCGGCCGGCCTCACCAGGGCGCCGGGGCGGCTGCTGGCGCGCGGTACGGCCTGCCGCGGCGCGGTCGTGGGCGCCCGGTCAGGAGACGCAACCCGCGTGTGCCAGCGCCTGTTTGAGGAGCACCCCGTGGCCGCCGGGCATCTCGCTGCGCACCGACTCCGACAGCGCCTCCTGCGGGCTCAGCCAGACCAGGTCGAGAGCGTCCTGCCGGGGCCGGCAGTCGCCCGTCACCGGCACGATGTAGGCGAGGGAGACCGCGTGCTGCCGGGGGTCGTGGTACGGCGTGACGCCGAGCGTCGGGAAGTACTCGGCGACGGTGAACGGCTGGAGGGAGGCCGGGATCCGGGGCAGCGCCACCGGGCCGAGGTCCTTCTCCAGATGGCGCAGCAGGGCGTCCCTGACCCGCTCGTGGTGCAGCACCCGGCCGGAGACCAGGGTCCGGCTGACCGTCCCGTCGGGGCCGATACGGAGCAGCAGTCCGATGCTGGTGACTTCGCCGCTGTCGTCGACGCGCACGGGAACCGCCTCGACGTACAGGATCGGCATGCGGGCGCGGGCCTGTTCGAGGTCGTCGGCGGACAGCCAGCCGGGCGTGGTTTCGGTCATGTCAGACATTGCTTGATCATACTTTCAGTGTCCGCCGGTCAGCCGGTAGATCCGGCGTGCGTTGTCCGCTCCCGCCCAGCGCGCCAGGCGCAGCGCGTCGGGCAGGCCCAGTTCGTCGGCGTCCACCAGGTCCTGGAGGAGGTCTCCCAGACCGCGGCGGAACGCCAGCGCGCCGAGCCCGTAGAACTCCGCAACACCATAGGCGTCGGAGCTGTACAGCAGTTTGCGGAACGGTGTGATCTCCAGCGCTTCGGCCAGTACCGCGCGGGCCCGGGCGGGTCCGACGTGGTGCAGGGCGAGGCCCACGTCGAGGTACACCTGTTCGAAGACGGCGGAGAGATAGGACGCCTGTCTCTGGTAGGGCCAGCAGTGCAGGAGCATGACGGGGACGGTGCCCGAGGTCAGCCGCAGCCAGTCGGTGAGCAGGGCGGGGTCCGCGCGGTGCAGCCGCAGGTCGCTGTCGCCGAAGCCGGCGTGGAGTTGGAGGGGGAGCCCCAGCTCGACGGCGGTCCACAGCAACTGCCGTACCAGCACGGGGTGTTCGAGCCTGCCGCCGTGGGACAGCCACGCGTGGGCGGCCCGGGTCACCTCGGTGTCGGTGGGCCGGGCCGGGTCGAGGTCGAAGCCGGTGCGGTAGGCGGCGACCGACTTGACCGCCACCACGCCCGGCCGGCGCACCGCGTCCAGCGCGGCGGCCCGGAACGCGTCGGCGTACTCCTCCGGTTCGACGCCCCGCGCGGCCACCGCCTCGGCCACCACTTCCAGTCGTACGACCTCGTGCGCCACCACCGTTGGCCCCGCGGGGAGTTGGGCCAGTCGGGCCAGGTCGGCGGGTGAGGTGGTGCGGGGCGGCGCGAACCCGGTGTCGACGCAGAACACGCCGGTCCCGGCGGCGGCCAGGAAGCGCCGGTTCACCTCGTGCGCGCCCAGCGCGGACCGGCGGGCCAGGTACTCCTCGGCCGGCGCGTGCCGCTCCAGGTCCAGCAGGGGTGCGCAGTGGCGCCGTACGGCCGCGCCGACAGGCGTGTCGAACGCCGAGAGGTCGCCGCCGGGCCGGACCTCGCCCTCGGTGAGCAGCGACTCGAAGGCCGTACGGTCCAGGTCGTCGGTGGTGACGCCGTGGCAGTGGTGGTCCACGAGGGGGAGCGCGGCGAGCGTCTCCCGGACGGGGCCGGGGCCGGTGCGCACGGCGTCAGTACTTCCAGCGGTAGGCCGCGGCCACCCGCTCGTCGTCCAGCCCGGCCACGGCCTCGATCTCCCCTTCGCGTACGGCGATCACCGCGTCGGCGAGGAGCGGGCCCAGCGCGGCCCGCAGCCCTTCGTCCCGGCGGAACTCCGTGACCGCCGCCGCCAGCGACTCCGGCAGCCGCCGCACGCCGCAGGCCGCGGCCCGCGCGGGGTCGAGCCGTACCGGGTCGCCGGTGGTCTCCTCGGGGAGCACCGCCGACGCGGCGATCCCGTCCAGCCCGGCGGTGATCACGGAGCCGAGGGCGAGGTAGGGGTTGGCGGCCAGGTCGACGGGTTTCACCTCCAGGTTGGCCGACCGCTCGCGCCGTCCGGCCGTACCGGTGACGATCCGCACCGCGGCCTCACGGGTCTCCCGGCCCCAGGCGGTGAACACCCCGGCCCACTGCGACGGTCGTAGCCGCAGATAGCTGGCCGGGCTCGGCGCGGTCACCGCGGTGAGGGCGGGCAGCCGGTCCAGCACGCCGGCCGCGAACGACTCCGCGTCGGCCGTCATGCCGTACCGGCGGTCGCCCCCGGCGTGCAGGTTCCGCTCCTCGCGCCACGCGGACAGGTGGAGGTGGCCGCCGTTGCCGACGCCCCGCGCGAGGACGGCGGGCGCGAACGACGCCCGCAGGCCGTGCCGTTGGGACACCGCGCGGACGGTCTGCCGGACCAGGACACTGCGGTCGGCCGCCGCCACCGGGTCCAGCGCGCCCACCGAGAGTTCGAACTGCCCGGCCGCGTACTCGGGATGGAACTGCTCCACGTCGACTCCCTGCGCGGCGAGCGCCGCCAGCAGGTCGGCGCCGTAGTCGCCGAGTTCGACCTGCCGGGCCGCGCTGTACGCTGGGGCGGTGGTGGCGGGCACGAACTCCCCGTCGGGCGAGCCCGGTCGGCCGAGCATCCACTCGATCTCGATGCCCGCGCGGAAGGTGATGCCGTGCAGTCGTGCCGCGTCCCTGACGACCCGGCGCAGGAAGGTGCGGCTGCATCCGGGGTGCGGCTCGCCCTCCTGCGTGGCGCGGTCGACCGGCGCCCACGCCCAGCCGGGCTGTCCGGCCAGGACGGTCAGCCGGTCGAGGTCGGGGTAGAGGCGCAGGTCACCGTCCGGGGAGCCGAGGACGTCGGTCGTGGCGACGGAGTCGTTGGCGAGGAACGTGTCGAACACCGGCGACATGCCGACGCCCCAGGCCGCGGCCGAGCGGAGGCCCGCGGTGGGGACGGTCTTCACCCGGCCGACGCCCGCGGTGTCGACGTACGACAGCACGACGCCGTGCACGTCCCGCCCGGCCAGTTCGGCGCCGAGCGCGGTGGCCCGTTCCACATCCCCGGGGCGCCCGCCGGGCACGGGGTCGGCAAAGGTGGTCATACGTCCTCCACGGTCGGCGCCGGCAACCCCGTCAGGGTTTCACGGCGACCGCCCCGAACTGCGGTACCACGGCCGGGACATCGGGACCGGGACGCCACCGCGAACACGTCACCAGGCCGGGTTCGAGCAGGTCGAGACCGTCGAAGAAGGAGGCGATGCCGGCCCGGTCGCGGGCGGTGATCGGCGGAGTGGCGTTCTTGTTCCAGAACTCCATGGCCGGCACGTTCCCCTCGCCGCCGAGGTCGGAGTCGAAGGTGGGGTGGGTGAGGACGAGGAAACTGCCGGAGGGGACCGTGGCCATCACCTTGCGCACCACGTCCCGGGCCTCGTCGGTGTCGAGGATGAAGTTGAGGATGCCGAGCATCATCACCGCGACGGGACGGGTGAAGTCCAGTGTGGCGGTGGCCCGTTCGACGATCGAGGCCGGGTCGTGCACGTCGGCGTCGATGTAGTCGGTGACGCCCTCGCGGGTGCTGGTCAGCAGCGTGCGGGCGTGGATGAGGACCAGCGGGTCGTTGTCGACGTAGACGATCCGGGCGTCGGGGGCGACGCGCTGGGCGATCTCGTGCGTGTTGTCGACCGTGGGCAGTCCGGTGCCGATGTCGAGGAACTGCCGTACCCCGCGTTCGGCGGCGAGGAAGCGCACCGCCCGGCCGAGGAAGTCGCGGTCGGCGCGCGCCACTTCGCGGATCACCGGGAAGAGTCCGGCGACCTGCTCACCGACCTTCTGGTCGATCTCGTAGTTGTCCTTGCCGCCGATCCAGTAGTTCCACACGCGCGCGTTGTGCGCCACCCCCGTGTTGAGTCTGGTGGGTTGGTCCGCCGGGGTGTGGCTGTCACTCACGTCTGGCTCCTTTTTCGTACGGCCGGATGTCAACTCCATTGTGCCGCCCGGTGATCACCCTGTCCCGGCGGTTGCGCACCGACACGAGGGCCGGACACTACGGGGCTCGACTAGGGCTTGACGCCCACCCCGCCGTACAGCGACACCGGCCCCTCGCTCGACGAAGTCACGTGCTCCGCCGGCTCGGGGTGCCACTCCGCCACGGAGACGACGCCCGGGTCCATCAGGTCGAGCCCGTGGAAGAACCCGCTCACCTCGGCGTGCGAGCGGGCCACCAGGGTCACACCGCCCGCCGCGTACATCGCGATGCCCCTGCGCACGTGCTCCGGCTCGAAGTCGGCCGTCATCGCGGACAGCACCAGACAACTGCCGGGGGCCAGCGCGGCGACCAGTTCGTCCACCAGCTCGTGGGCGCCGTCATCGTCCGCGACGAAGTGGAGCAGGGCGATCAGGGAGAGGGCGACGGGACGGCCGAAGTCCAGGACGCGGCCCGCCTGTTCGAGGATGGTCCGCGGGGCGCGGGCGTCCGCCTGCACGTACTCGGTGGCGCCCTCGGGGGTGCCGCGCAGCAGGGCGCCGGCGTGCGCGAGGACGATCGGGTCGTTGTCGACGTAGACCACCCGGGACTCGGGCGCCGCGGCCTGGGCGACCTGGTGCAGGTTGGGTTCCGTGGGGATGCCGGAGCCGATGTCGAGGAACTGGCGGATCCCCGTCTCGTGGACGATCCGCCGGGTGGCCCGCCGCATGAACGAGCGGTTGGCGCGGGCCACGCGCGGCGCCCCCCCGTCCGCCGCGCTGATCCGCCGGCCGAGTTCCTCGTCGACCGGGTAGTTGTCCTTCCCGCCGAGGAACCAGTCGTACACCCGGGCCGGGTGGGGCCTGCTCGTGTCGATCCGGCCGACGGCCGCCTCGGTCCCGGTCACGGAGTGCTCCTTCGTTCGACGGGCGCCGCGCACCTCGGACAGGGCGCGCGCGAGCAGTCTGGCACGTCCTCGCGGTACGGCGGCGGCGGATGCGCCGGATGCGTCGCGGCACCCAACTACCGCTGGGCTGGGGGGAGTCGGTGGGCGAGCACGCGGTCCAGGAAGCGGAACACGTCCGCGAGGACCTCCGCCCGGTTCGTCTCGTGCAGGACCTCGTGACGGGCACCGGGGTAGAGGTGTTCGGTGAGGTCGCCGCCGGCCAGCCGCTCGATGCCGGCCCGGGTGCCGGGGACGGGGACGAGCCGGTCGTCGGCTCCGTGCAGCCAGAGCAGGGGCAGGGCGCCGATGCCGCCCGCTCCCGCGACGGTCTCCAGGGTGCGGGCGAACGCCCGCACCGTCGGCCGTTTCATCGGCCCGTGCCAGACCAGCGGGTCCGCCGTGTACGCGGCCCCGACGGCCGGGTCCCGGGAGAGCGCGCCGGGACTGACGGGTGTGTCGGGGATCTCCTCCAGGGCGAGCAGTCGGTCCACCGGTTTCCAGGTGCCGAGCACCGGCCCGGACAGCACCAGCGCGGTGAGTCCCGTGCCGTGGCGCTGCGCGTAGCGGGCCGCGACCAGACCGCCCATCGAGTGGCCGGCCAGGACGAGCGGGACGCCGGGGTGGGCGGCGCGGGCGAGCCCGGCGACGGAGTGCAGGTCCGTGACGACGTCCTCGAAGTCCTCGACCAGCACGCGCTCGCCGTCGGAGCGGCCGTGCCCGAGGTGGTCGGGACCGAGGACGGCCGCGCCGTAAGCGAGCAGGGCGGCGGCCGGCTCCGCGTACCGGCCGACGTGCTCGCCGTAGCCGTGCGACAGGAGGACCACGCAGCGGGGCCGGGCGCGCGGCCACTCCCGTACGCGGATCGCGCCGCGGGTCCCCCTGAGGACGTGCTCGCGGGTGTCGGCCATGTCTCCTCCGGCGGCGTCGGTGAAGGTCCCGGGATCTTCCCAGAGAGCCGGCACGCGGTCTACAGTCAAAAACTAGCA
Source organism: Streptomyces sp. NPDC005423 (assembly GCF_040606415.1). Classification (NCBI taxonomy): domain Bacteria; kingdom Bacillati; phylum Actinomycetota; class Actinomycetes; order Kitasatosporales; family Streptomycetaceae; genus Streptomyces; species Streptomyces sp. NPDC005423. The sequence continues at coordinate 8,667 of NZ_JBEXET010000027.1, forward strand.
GTGCTAATTCAAGCTCAGGTGGTCTCCGCCGGAGACCGGTACCCACCGAGCGAAGACGGTCAGGAGCCCCTGTCGTGCGTCCCGTCCATTTCGCGGCCGCCCGCCGCACCCCCATCGGCCGACTGCGCGGCGCGCTCTCCACGGTCCGGCCCGACGACCTCGCCGCGACCGTGCTGCGCGCCCTGGTCGTCGACGTGCCCGCGCTCGACCCCGCCCGCGTCGACGACGTCTACTGGGGCGCCGCCAACCAGGCCGGCGAGGACAACCGCGATGTCGCCCGGATGGCCGTACTCCTCGCCGGGCTGCCCGACTCCGTGCCCGGCGCCACCGTCAACCGGCTCTGCGCCTCCGGCCTGGAGGCCGTCACCCTCGCCGCCCGGACGATCGCCGCCGGAGAGGCCGACATCGTCCTCGCGGGCGGCTCCGAGTCGATGAGCCGTGCCCCCTTCGTGCTGGCCCGCCCCGACGAGGCCCTCCCGCACCGGGTCGAGACCGTCGACACCCGGCTCGGCTGGCGCCTGGTCAACCCGGCGATGCGGGAACTCCACGGGCTGCTCTCCATGGGGGAGACCGCCGAAGAGGTCGCCGGACGGTACGGCGTACCCCGCGAGCGGCAGGACGAGTTCGCCCTGCGAAGCCACCAACTCGCCGCCCTGGCGCGGAAGAACGGCCACTTCGACGGTGAACTCCTGCCCGTGCGGAGGCCGGACGGTGTCGTCGTCGACACCGACGAGAGCATCCGCGAGGACACCTCGTACGAGAAACTCGCCCGGCTGAAGCCGGTCTTCCGCGAGGGCGGGACCGTCACCGCGGGCAACGCCTCACCGATGAACGACGGCGCCGCCGGACTCCTCCTCGTCAGCGAAGAGGCGCTGCGCGACCTGGAGTTGGAGTCCCTCGGCCGGTACGCCGCCGGCGCCTCGGCCGGTGTCCACCCCGACGTGATGGGCATCGGACCCGTCCCCGCCACCCGGAAGGCGCTGGCCCGGGTCGGCTGGAGCGTCGGCGACATCGACGAGGCCGAGTTCAACGAGGCGTTCGCCGCGCAGGCCCTCGCCTGTGTCGACCGGCTCGGCATCGACCCGGAGCTGGTGAACCCCAGCGGCGGCGCGATCGCCCTCGGCCACCCCCTCGGCTGCTCGGGTGCCCGCATCCTCACCACCCTGCTGCACCGGATGCGGCGTACGGGCGCCACGCGCGGACTGGCGACCATGTGCGTGGGCGTGGGCCAGGGGAGCGCGATCCTGGTCGAGAAGGAGTAGGCGGCACGGCGGGACCCGTCTCCGCAACAAGACTGTGCGGCAAGGGCGTTGGGAGGCGGGGCGGCACTCCCCGTCCAGGCCGGCGCGCTCGCCGGACTCGGCGTCCGGACTCGGCGTACGGCCGACGGGACGCGTGCGCGCACGCGTGGCAGCCCGGTCCGAGCACGAGGGTGCGCGAGCGGGAACCGTGCGACCGGTACGCCGGTACGCCGGTACGCCGGTACGCCGGGTGCCGGGGCCGGTGAACGCGCGGCCATCAGGCGAGACGGCCCTGACGTGGCCGGACGCGTGCGCCTAGCATCGGTGGCCGATGAACACGATGACGCTCTGGCACGTTTCCGGATGGGGATTCGCCGCGCTCGCCCTCGCGGCCCTGCTCGTCGGCTTCTCGAAGACCGCCGTGAGCGGGGCCAACACGGTCAGCCTGGCGGTCTTCGCCGCCGTCCTGCCGGCCCGCGCCTCCACCGGCGTACTCCTCCCGCTGCTGATCGCCGGGGACGTGCTCGCCGTCCTCACCTACCGGCGGCACGCGCACTGGCCCACCCTGTGGCGGCTCTTCCCGGCGGTCGCGGTGGGGGTCGTGGCCGGCACCGTCTTCCTGGTGTGGGCCGACGACAGGGTCGTACGGACGTCGATCGGCGCGATCCTGCTGCTGATGGCCGGGGTCACGGTGTGGCGGCGGCGCGGGACCGCCACGGAGGACGAACCCGACTCGGTCACCACCCGCTCGGGGCGGATCAAGGCCGGCTCGTACGGCGTGCTGGGCGGTTTCACCACCATGGTCGCCAACGCGGGCGGCCCGGTGATGTCGCTTTATCTCCTCTCCGCGGGCTTCCGCAAACTCGGCTTCCTCGGCACGTCGGCCTTCTTCTTCCTGATCGTGAACGTCACCAAACTGCCCTTCAGCGCGGGTCTCGGACTGATCGACGCCCACTCGCTCCTCCTCGACGCCGCACTGGTGGCCTTCGTCGTGCCCGGTGCGTTGTTCGGCAAATGGGCTGTGAACCGAATCAACCAGCGATTGTTCGAACAACTCGTGATCGCCGCGACGATCGTGGGCGGCCTGCAACTGCTGCTCCGCTAGCGCCCGTCGCGTCGTCTCGTAGGCTCGTCCCCATGCCCCCGTCCCCGACCTCGCCCCCGGCCCGGCCTGACTCCCGGTCTCCGCACATCCTGGTCCTCGGCGGCACCACCGAGGCACGCGAGCTGGCCGCCGCCCTCGCGGCCCGCCCCGGCCTGCGGGTGACGACCTCCCTCGCCGGGCGGGTGAAGGCGCCCGGCGAGCTCGACGGAGAGGTACGGATCGGCGGGTTCGGCGGTACCCACGGCCTGGCCGCATGGCTGCGGGAGCGACAGGTGGACGCCCTGGTCGACGCCACGCACCCCTTCGCCGAGTCGATCACCGCGAACGCAGTCCAGGCCGCCGCGGCGACCGGCATCCCGACGGTCGTGCTACGACGGCCGGCCTGGACCCCGGGCCCCGGCGACCGCTGGCACCCGGTCCCCTCGCTGGCCGCCGCCGCCGACGCGCTGCCCGCCCTGGGCCGGCGTGCCCTGCTGACCACGGGCCGCCTCGGCCTCGCTGCCTTCGCCCATCTCACGCGGGTCCACTTCGTCGTACGGTCGGTGGAGCCACCCGAGCCCCCGATGCCGCCCGACGTCCAACTGCTGCTGGCGCGCGGACCGTTCACAGTGGCCGGCGAGGCGGCGCTGCTCCGCGAGCACCGTATCGACGTGGTGGTGACGAAGGACAGCGGAGGCGCCGCGACCGCCGCCAAACTCACCGCGGCCCGGGACGCGAACCTCCCCGTCGTGGTCGTACGACGGCCCCCACTGCCGGACGGCGTACGGGCGGTGCCCGACGTGGCCGGGGCGCTGAACCGACTGGGCCTCGGCACCCCGTGACCCACGCCCACGGCCATGGACGGTCCACCGCGCGCCGATCGACCGAGGCCCGCACGGGCCCGCACGGGCCCTCGCGACACCGGCGGCGACCGGTGCGCTCGGCCGCCCGCTGGGCCGCGGACCGGGACCCGGGCCGGGACCGACACCGCGAGCGGGACCGGGACCCGGGCACGGTGCACAGCGGGCGTGCTCGGTTCAACACCCCACCCCGGGTGGGCAGTTCACCACCAAGACCTGCTCGCTGGAGCACGCTACTGAGGCCCCTGTTCCGTCAGCAGCCAGTCAGCAGCCTCGTCAGCGATCCTCCGGTCGCTCCTGCTGCGGCTCCTCCTGCTGCCCTCGTTCTTGCCTTTGCTCCTGATCCTGCTTCTTCGGGTGCCGGCGCAGCAGATACGTGTCCATGATCCAGCCCTTGCGCTCCCGGGCCTCCGCGCGCAGCCGCTCGATGCGCGGCGCGGTCTCGGCTATCGGTCCGGCGGCGAGGATCTCGTCCGGGGTGCCTATGTACGCGCCCCAGTAGATGTCGATGTCCTGGTCGGCGTACTGCCGGAAGGTCTGCTGCGCGTCGAGCATCACGACCACGTCGTCCACCCCCTCCGGGAAACCCTCGGCGAGCCGCCGGCCCGTGGTGATCTGCACCGGGCGGGCCACCCGGTTGAGCCCTGTCCGGTGCCGGGCGACGAGCGCGGAGACGCTGCTGATCCCGGGCACCACGTCGTACGCGAAGGCCACCGTGCCCCGGTCGAGGATCTCTTCGAGAATGCCGAGCGTGCTGTCGTAGAGCGAAGGGTCGCCCCACACCAGGAACGCACCGCTCTCCTCCTCGCCCAACTCCTCGGCGATCAGCCGTTCGTAGAGGGCGGCACGGGCGCTGCGCCAGTCGCCGACGGCGGGGGAGTAGGCCGCCCCGCCGGCCGTCCGGTCGCGCTCCGGATCGCGCACCTCGACCACCCGGTACGCCCCCTCCGGCAGATGCGTGTCGAGCATGTCGCGGCGCACCCGCACCAGGTCGGACTTCACCTCGCCCTTGTCGAGGACGAAGAACACGTCCGTGCTCCGCAGGGCCCCGACCGCCTGCAGCGTCAGCTGCTCAGGGTCGCCCGCGCCGATACCGATGACATGAATCTTTCGCACGCACCGAGTCTGCCGCACCCCACTGACAACGCCCCCACCGCACCCGGCGCGACCGCCTAGGACGCTCCGCGCAGTCGCGGCGCCCGGGCGCGCGCGTCCACGGCGGCCCCGTCCCGCTCCACCTCGTCCGCGAGCTCCCGCGCCCAGGCCGCGAGCCCCGCGACATCCATCCCGTACGGCCGCTCCCGCCCGGTGAGGCCGGCCCACTCCCGCACGGAACCGGCCCCGCGGCGCAGCAGCCGGGCCCCTCCGGTGACGTTGCCCCTGGCGGAGTGGGTGAGCCCCACGGCGAGCTGGGCGAGACCGCGCCACAGAGCGCGTTCCTCCTCCGGGCCCGCCTTCCAGGCGTCCTCGAAGACCTCGTGGGCGTGGAACGGCTTCCCCGCGCCGAGCAGCGCCTGCGCCTCGGTGACGGAGTCCTCCGGCGCGCGCACCACTCCCTCGGGCTGCCGCTCCACCCCGGCCGCGCCGTACGGCAGTGGGCGTCCGAGGCCGTCCCGCGGCCGGGCGTTGCGCGCCCGCCCTTCGCCGTCCCGGTCCCGTGCGTCGGCCGTCCGGCCGGAGGATGCGCTGCCCATACGTCGATTGTCGCGCGCGAGCGCCGCTTTCGGGCCTGCGGGGGTGGTGGGGTAAGGTTCTCTTCGCGCGAGCACGCGGTTCACCGCGGGACGCGCACCGGGACGTGGCGCAGCTTGGTAGCGCACTTGACTGGGGGTCAAGGGGTCGCAGGTTCAAATCCTGTCGTCCCGACTGGAGACAGTCGCAGGTGAGGGCCGGTTTCGGAGATATCCGACACCGGCCCTTGATCATTCTTGGGGACCAGTTGGGGACCGGCGCCCTTGACTCAGGTCAGCGGGTCATGACGATCGGGCTTGGCAGCGAGCGGGGTGCGCGGAGCACGCTGAGGTGTGCGGAGAGCGCGGCCCCGGCGGCGGTGATCTTGTGTACGTCAGGATGCAGGTAGCGCTGGGTGGTGGTCAGGGAGCCGTGTCCGGCGATCTTGCGGAGGACATGTACCTGGACTCCGGCGTCGGCGAACCAGGTCAGACCGGTGTGCCGGAGGTCGTGGCGGCGCAGGTGCTCGTAGCCGAGCTTGGTGACCACGTCGTCCCAGTGCGTGGCATCGCGCAGGACGGCGGTGGAGATACGTCCGCCGCGCGGGCCGGTGAACAGGCGGCCATCGAGATTGGGGCCGGCGGACAGGACGCGCTGGGCGACGAGGGGACGGATCTCCTCGACGATGGGAACCTTCCGGGCCCGCTTGCCCTTGGTGCCCTTGTCGGTCAGCCCGCCGGGCGCGGGTGTGGTCTGACGCCGCACAGTCCAGATCCACTGGGTGGTGTCGATATCCCCGACGCGGCAGCCTGAGACCTCGCCGATCCGTGCGGCAGTGCACGCGGCGAAGATGACCACGTCTCCCCAGCGCGATACTGGTCGTGGGAGGCGGCCACGAGCGCGTCGGCCAGTGCGATGAGGGTCTCCCAGTCGGGCAGAGCCAGCCCGCGTGGGTCGAGGAGTTCGTCCTCGGCCTGCTTGTAGAGTTTCTGCCAGCCGGTCACCCGGGCGGGGTTGACCTTGATGATGCCGTCGCGGACTGCCTGCTCCATGACGCGGACCAGGACGGCGATCGTGTTCTTCACCGTCGAGCGGCTGTGCTCGTCGGCGATCCAGTTCTGCACGGTGCGGTCGACGACGCCATTGGTGATCATCCGCACCGCGAGGTGGCCCAGGGCGGGGACCACGCGCATCCGCCACCCCGACAGGTAGGGGTCCAGCGTTTTCAATTCCAGGCCGCGCAGGGCGAGGTCCATGTTCGCTTCGCCGTATTCGGCGAGTTTCATGGTGGCCAGCGACGGGCTCAGGCCGGCCTCTGCGGCCTCGATGATGGACTGGAGCCATTCCTGCGCTTCTTCTTCGCTGTCCTTTCCCTCGGACAGTGACTGGCGGCGCTTGCTGGTCGGATCGGTCCACCGGACGCGTGCCCGATACGGAGTGGGGCGGTCAGGACGGTACTCGATATCGGTCGAGAGCCGGACACCGACAGGAACGCTGGTCTTATCGGCCATTGAGTCCCTTGGTCGGGACGGTACGTCGGCGGCGCAGCCATTCCTCGACGTCGAGGGCGCTGTACATGACGACGCGTTCCGAGACCGCGACGAAAGGCGCCCCCTGGGGAGGCTGGGCGGTGCGCCAGCGGCGCAGAGTTGAGGCGTCGACTCGCAGGCAGGCAGCGAGGTCACTGGTTGAATACCAGGCGCTGGTGAGGAGAGACGCTCGGCTGTCAGGTGATACGGCACGATGGTGAGCAGCTGCAGGGACCGCTGTGGACTCCTTCTCGCGATGCGGTTCGGCGTCCCAGGTGCGGGCACTGCTTGCGGTGCTGGACGAGGCCGTGGCCGCTCAGGAGCCCGCCGATGCGGCGGTGGCCTCCTGCGGGGAGCCAGGGCCCGTCTCCGGGCAGGCCGCCCGGGACTGCGGCGACGCGAGCTCGGCCTTCCTCCACCTGCGGGCCCGGCTGTGGGAGGTGGCGCTCACCGACGCCGACCTCGTGCACACGCGGGCGTACGCGGGGCGGCTCCTGGACTACGACCAGTGGATGGTGCACCAGTCCGTGAACCTGGCCTTCACCGTGCACCCGGACGTCCGCACAGAGGTGGCCCGGCTGCAGCTGAAGGGTCTGGGGCGGCCGGCGGACGATCTACGGCGGCTGCGCGACACACCGCCGACGGCACCCGTGTCCGCGCTGGGGTGCCTTCCGGCGCCTCCACCGGCAGCCGCGAGGCCGTCGAACTCCGCGACGGCGACCCGAACCGCTACAGCGGGCAGGGGGTGCTGACGGCCGTCGGCCACGTCAACGGCGAAATCGCCCACGCTCTCACCGGCCGGACCTTCGCCTCCGCCGCAGAGATCGACCGTGCGCTGATCGAGCTGGACGGCACCGACACCAAGGACCGGCTCGGCGCCAACGCCATCATCGGCGTCTCCCTCGCCGCCGCCCGCGCCGAAGCCGCTCTCGCGGGACGGGAGTTGTGGCAGCACCTCGCCCAGGTTGCGGGCACGACGCCGCGTTTGCCGGTGCCGCACTTCAACGTCGTCAACGGCGGCGCCCACGCCGCGAACAGCCTGGACTTCCAGGAGTTCATGCTCGCCCCGCTCGGCGCACCGAGCCTGCCGGAGGCGGTGCGCGCCGGGGCCGAGGTCTACGCCCGGTTGAAGGCCCGCCTGTCCGCCGACGGGCACGCCACCGGGCTGGGTGACGAGGGCGGCTTCGCTCCCGCGATCGACCGCCCGGAAGACGTTCTTCAACTCCTCGTCGACGCCATCAACGACGCCGGATACACCCCTGGCCGCGACGGCATCGCCATCGCCCTGGACCCGGCCGCCAGCGAGTTCCGTCATGGGGACGACGGCCTGTACCGCGTGGCGTGCGACGCGCTCACCAGTGACCAGCTCATCGATCGCTACGAAGCGATCACCGACCGCTTCCCGGTCTGGTCGATCGAAGGACGGGCTGGCCGAGGACGACTGGGACGGATGGGTCCGCCTGACAGAACGCGTGGGCGATCGCGTGCAGTTGATGGGTGACGACATCTTCGTCACGAACCCGGCCATCATCAGCGAGGCGATCGCCAAGCAGATCGGCAACTCCGCCCTGATCAAGGTCAACCAGATCGGCACGGTCACCGAGACCCTGGACGCGATGCGGATCTGCCGGGAGGCCGGCTACACGCAGATGGTGTCCCACCGCTCCGGTGAGACCGAGGACGCCTTCATCGCCGATCTCGTCGTCGGCACCGGAAGCGGCCGGCTCAAGACTGGCGCGCCGGCCCGCGGTGAACGCGTCGTCAAGTACAACCGGCTCATCGAGATCGCCGCGGCCGGGACCGCCCTGCCGTACGGGCCGAGCCGCTGATGAGCACCGGGAGGTAAAGCCGTGGCATAGAGCGGTGGTTCAGGATGCCGGCCGCCTTGACCACCCATCTGCAAAGTTGTTCACTTGCTTGTGGCGATGGATCCCGCCGGGACCGCTCTGGTCCGAACCGCCTGCCCGGACTGATGGTTCCTGACCTGGTCAGGAACGCATGCCTTCCCGGAGGTGCGCAGGTGAAATCGCCGTACAGGACCTCGCTGGCCGTACTCATCTGTCGGCATGCCCCCAAATCTGCTGCTGCCGATCATCGAACACGTGTCTTTGAGGTTCCGCGGACAGGCTGGTCCGCGGCCCATAGCGGTCTCCCGCGGCTCCAGCCTCCAGCCCTTTGACGCGGGTCCCACCGAGCGACCACCCGCGCGCGCCCGGTCGCGGCAAAGGGCACCGTCGGGGGCACGCCGCCCGTCGGGTGACGTGCCCCCAGCGTGAGACGCTCCCGGGATCAGCGCCGAGCCGCCGGCGTGGCGGCCAGCAGAACCAGAGCAAGAACCTGGATGGCGACCACGACCGTGATCAGCACGGGGATCGAATAGCCGTACAGGCCGCCCGTCAGTGCGCCACCGACCAGACTTGCCGCGCCGACGACACCGGCGAACAGGCCGTAGGCGGTCGCCCTCCGGCCACGGGGCACCAGATCCGCGACCGTTGCGCGCAGGGTGGACTCCTGGATCCCCATGGCCGCACCCCACACCAGGGACCCGGCCACCGCGATCGCGACCGTGTCGGTGAACGCCAGCACTGCGACCGCGGCGGTCAGGACCGGCAGGGCGATCAGCACGCGTGCGCCGTGGCGGTCGTACAGCCAGCCGGTGGCGAGCGCGGCCACGGCGTCGACGGCCATGGCGGCGGCGTAGAGCACCGGCACCCAGGCCGCTGCCATGAGATGCCGCTCGACCAGGTGGTACGACAGCACGCCGAACGTGGCGAACCCGGCAGTAGTGGCAGCGGTGAAGGCCGCATACGTCCAGAACGCCGCCGGCAGACGGCCGTCCGATGCAGGCTCATCCGTGGCAGTGACCACCTCCCGCTCGTACGCCTCCGGGTCGGGCACCCGCGCGCGCAGCCACAGCAGCAGTCCCAGCAAAGCAACGCCCGGGAGGGCGAGCACGGCGAGCGCCGGTCCGTAGTCGCCGCCGGTGAGGGCGAGCATGCCGGCCACGACGAGCGGTCCGACCAGCGCGCCGATCTGGTCCATCGCCTCGTGCACGGCGAAGCCGCGCCCGCGCCCGGTCGCGGCGGTGGCGTGCGACAGCATCGTGTCCTTCGCCGGCGATCGCACCGCCTTGCCCACCCGCTCGGCGATCACCAGCGCGCACGCCGCCCACAGCACCCCGACCACGCCCAGCAGGGGTACGGAGACCACCGTCAACGCGTAGCCGGCGATCGCCAGGCCCCAGAAGCGCCGGGTACGGTCCGCCAGCGGCCCCGAGACCAGCCGCAGCCCCAGCGCCGCCGCCTCGCCCGCGCCCGTCACCACACCGACCACCAGCGCCGACGCGCCCAGCGACGCCAGCAGGGGGCCGGTGATCGAACGGGCACCCTCGTACACGAAGTCCGCGAGCAGGCTGACCGTGCCGAACCAGACCACGAACCGCCAGGGCCCCATCCCGGTCCGCTGCTGAGCGGGCGCCCCCTTGATCACGCCCACAGCGCCTCGGCGAAGGCGACCCCGACGAACACCGCACCCAGTCCGGCCACCACGCTCGCGATCACATTGGCGGCGGCGAAGAACCGCGCCCCGTCCTCGGCCAGCCGCAGCGTCTCGTACGAGAATGTCGAATACGTCGTCAGCGCCCCGCACAGCCCGGTGCCCAGCAGCAACTGCACCTGCGAGGAGGCTGCCCCGGCCACCACCGCACCGCTCAGCAGACCCAGCACGAAGCAACCCACGGCGTTCACGGTGAACGTGCCCCAGGGGAAGACGGTGTCGTGCCGCTTCTGCACCGCGCGGTCCGTCAGATAGCGCAGCGGACCGCCTATCGCGCCGCCGCCGACGACCAGCAGCCAGCTCATGCGTTGCTCCCCCTGCCCACGTACCGGATGACCTCACAGTCGTCGAGGATCACCAGTCCTTCGGAGACGGGTTCGTCGAGCTGCGGCAGAAAGGCACGCACCAACTCCTCGTTGTCCACGATCACGATCGCCACCGGCAGGTCCTCGCTCAGCGACAGCAACCGCGAGGTATGGATCAGCGACGACGCGCCGAACCCCTCGATACCCCGGAGGACAGACGCACCCGCCAGCCCGGCCTTATGCGCGCGGTGCACGATCTCGGAGTACAGCGGCTTGTGATGCCAGATGTCGTTCTCTCCGATGAAGACCGTCACCCGCAGAGCCCTGCCCGTCAGCCTCGTCATCCCTGCCTCCATGCCAGAACGCGGCGCGTCACCGTCACCGCCAGCCATACGGCGGCGAGCGCCGCCAGCAGCGTCGCCGCAAGATAGAGCAGACCGGTGCGGGCATGACCTGAGTCCACGAGCTTTTGGATGTCGACGGCGTACGTCGAGAAGGTCGTGAAACCACCCAGGACACCGGTACCGAAGAACGGCCGCACCAGCCGGTGCGCCGCCCACACGTCCGTGATCACCACCATGAAGACACCGATCACCGCACAGCCGACCGCGTTGATCCACAGGGTGGTCCACGGGAATGCCCCAGTCGCAGCCGGCCAGAGAAGCGAGGCCCCGTACCGGGCGGAAGCCCCGATCGCTCCGCCGAGCGCCACCACCGCCACGATCGGCGCCTGTGCCCGCCAGGACAGCCGCCGCTGGTCGGGCAGGTGCAGATCAACGTCGGGGTCCGTGGCTTCGTCCACCGCCTGGGGCTTCGGGGCTGTCATGAACGTACGTCTCCTACTCGCCGGGGCCCACACACACGCGGGCACACACCATCGCAAGTAGGGACTGTTGGCGGCACCAATGCCGCGGTTCGGGTACGGCGAGCCCCACCGCCGCGCAGTGATCGCCAGAACGACCACTGTCGGGGATCAGGCTATCGCAGACGGCAGCTGCCCATCCGCGTTGCCCGTGCGTCGGACACCGCCAGCAGCTACCTGGAGCCTGGCACGTTCCTCGACTACCTCTCGGCCCGGACGCCAGCAAATTCCCGGGCGGGGCGAAGCCCTCCTGGTGCTCATTGAGCACGCCCCGCAAACCACGGCGTCCGTCATGCCGGTCGGCGAGGACGAGCTCACCGGCAACGGCCCGGCACTGTGGCGTGATCTCGTGCGTCAGCCCGCCGCCGGGCCGTCACCCGGCTCGCCCAGCTCCTCGGCGAGCTGGAAGAGGGCCGGCAGCGCACCCGCGATGGCCACACGTGCACCCGCGTCGAGGGCACCGAGTGCGGCATCCATCCGGCGTTCATGAGCCGCGGTCCAGGCGGCGAGCTGCTCGCGTCCGGCATCGGTGAGGGTGACGCCGGAGGCGCGGCGGTCGGCGGGGTCGACCTCGCTGACGACCAGACCCGCGGTGATCATCTGGCCGATCAGCCCGCTGACGGTGCTGGGCGCCAGGCGCTGGCGGGCGGCCAAATCACTGATCCGGCCCGGTGACCTCGGCGTGGAACCCGTACAGCTCCAGCAGCGGCGTCGCTCCCATCCCGTTGACCAAGGCCAGTACCGGCCCGTCGGCCGGAGCCACCTCCACCAGCTCCTCGAGTACGGCGCCCACCGCGGCCTCCGCGATCTCTCGGGCCGGCATCATCGCGCGCCCCTCTCGGCCCGGCTCGCCGTGGATCCCGACCCCGAGCTCCATCTCCCCGTCCGGCAGGTCGAACCACAGGCGCTGGCATCCCCTGCCGCCTGGTCAGGGGTCCGAGGGCGATGAGCGGTCCGAGCGCCCAAGGCGCTTTAGCAGCCACTTGTCGGCCGGTGCTCGTGAGCTGGTGCAGAAGCGGCGGTCGCCATCACAGCGGAACATGCATGGCAGCCCCGAATGTCTCATCGCGGCGGGCGGACTTCCGTCTCCTCCCTAGCCGGGCAGCGGGCAGTATCGCCCGCGCGCGTACGGCTCTGGCCGGTCCTACAATGGCTACTGAGGACTCGGGGCAGTTGACGGCCGACCCTTGGGCCGGCGGGAAGCGGGCACCCATGGCTGAGCGACTCAAGAGATCAGGGCTGGTCGGCGAGCTTTCAGCGGAATTCGCCGGCACGATGATCCTCATCCTCTTCGGTTGTGGCGTGGTGGCTCAGGTAGTCGCCGGCGGGGCCCTCACGACTCCGGCGGGCGGCCTGGGAAACCACGACAGCATCGCCTGGGCCTGGGGCCTCGGTGTCACCCTGGGTGTGTACGTCGCGGCGAGGCTGAGCGGTGCGCACCTCAATCCCGCGGTGACCCTCGCGCTGGCGGCGTTCAAGGGCTTCCCGTGGAGCAAAGTGGCTCCCTACGCGCTGGCCCAGACAGCCGGCGCCTTCGTGGCAGCCCTGATCGTCCGGTGGAACTACACCGAGGCGCTGGCGAAGGCAGATCCCACCCACACGATCAAGACACAGTTCGTCTTCTCCACGCTGCCCGCCAACGGCAACACGAACCTGCCGGTCACCGAATGGGGCGCACTCCGCGACCAGATCATCGGCACCGCGATCCTGCTGCTGCTGATCCTCGCGGTCACGGACCTGCTCAACACGCCCCCCGGCGCCAACCTGGCGCCGTTCATCGTCGGCCTGATCGTCGTGGCCATCGGCATGGCCTGGGGTACCAACGCGGGTTACGCGATCAATCCGGCACGCGACTTCGGTCCCCGGCTGGCCAGCTTCTTCACCGGGTACGGCGGAGCGTGGCGAGATCAGTACGGGCACTTCTACTTCTGGGTGCCGATCGTCGGTCCGCTGATCGGAGGTCTGCTGGGGGCGGGCCTGTACAAGTTCTTCATCGGCCGGTTCCTGCCGACCGCTGAGCCGGAGCCCCCCGGACGGGTCCCGGCCCCGGACGAGAACTGACCGGCTCTTGGGGTTGCCGTGATCCGGCTGCCCCCGGGAGAGCCCAAGGAGAGGCGGCATCCCATGGCGGACTTCGTCGGCGCGGTGGACCAAGGGACCACCAGCACGCGTTTCATGATCTTCGACCATGCCGGCAACGAAGTGGCGAGGCACCAGCTGGAGCACTCACAGATCCTCCCGCGCTCGGGGTGGGTCGAACACGACCCGGTGGAGATCTGGGAGCGCACCAACTCGGTGATCCAGAACGCGCTCCGGCACGGAAACCTCTCGCCGGAGGACCTCGCGGCCATCGGTATCACCAACCAACGGGAGACGACCGTCGTCTGGGACCCGCGCAACGGCCGCCCCTACTACAACGCCATCGTCTGGCAGGACACCCGTACCGACTCCATCGCGGCAGCGCTGGACCGCTCGGGCCGGGGCGACGTCATCCGCCGCAAGGCAGGGCTGCCGCCGGCCACGTACTTCTCCGGCGGCAAGATCCAGTGGATCCTGGAGAACGTCGACGGAGTCCGCGAGGCGGCCGAGCAGGGCCATGCCCTCTTCGGCAACACCGACTCCTGGGTGCTGTGGAACCTCACCGGCGGCCCCGACGGTGGCGTCCACGCCACCGACGTGACCAATGCCAGCCGCACCATGCTGATGGACCTGGAGACCCTCGACTGGGACGACGAGCTGCTGGGCTTCTTCGGCGTTCCCCGGGCGATGTTGCCGACCATCAGCCCGTCCTCCCACCGGGAAGCGTTCGGACAGACCCGTACGTCCCGGCCGCTGCGGGCGGCCATCCCCATCACCGGTGTGCTCGGTGACCAGCAGGCAGCCACCGTCGGGCAGGTCTGCTATGCGCCCGGCGAAGCCAAAAACACTTACGGCACCGGCAACTTCCTGGTGCTCAACACCGGCACGGAACTGGTGCGGTCCCAGCACGGCCTCCTGACCACCGTGGCGTACCAATTCGGCGACAGCCCGGCGATCTACGCACTCGAAGGCTCCATCGCCGTCACAGGCTCCGCGGTGCAATGGTTGCGCGACCAGCTGAAGATCATCAACGATGCCGCCGAGAGTGAACGCCTGGCGCGTACCGTCGAAGACAGTGGCGGGATCTACTTCATCCCCGCCTTCTCCGGCCTGTTCGCCCCGTACTGGCGTTCCGACGCCCGTGGCGCGATCGTCGGCCTCGCCCGGTACAACGACAACGGCCACCTGGCACGGGCCACCCTGGAAGCCATCTGCTACCAGAGCCGTGACGTGGTGGAAGCCATGGAGCAGGACTCCGGCGTCCACCTCGACGTGCTCAAGGTCGACGGCGGCGTGACGGCCAACGACCTGTGCATGCAGATCCAGGCCGACGTCCTCGGCGTCCCCGTCAGCCGCCCGGTCGTCGCCGAGACCACCGCGCTCGGGGCCGCCTACGCCGCCGGCCTGGCCACCGGTTTCTGGCAGGACACGGACGAACTCCGCACCCACTGGCAGGAGTCCAAGCGCTGGGAACCCCAGTGGTCCGAGGAACAGCGCGAGGAAGGATACGCGGGCTGGAAGAAGGCGGTGGAGCGCACGCTCGACTGGGCCACGGTCGAATAGGTTCCGGCCGGGAGTGACCGAATGGGCCCGCCCGAGCCGCCTGCGCCGCCCGCACCCGCTGCACGAGGAAGAAACCATGGCGAACCCGGTGGCTCTCTCGCCCGGCGCACGCGCGGAGGCCCTGGTCCGACTGGGAGAGGGTGAGCTCGACGTCCTCGTCGTCGGGGGCGGCGTCGTCGGCGCCGGCGCGGCCCTGGACGCCGCCACCCGGGGGCTCAGAGTCGGCCTCGTCGAAGCCCGGACTGGGCCTCGGGCACTTCCAGCCGCTCCAGCAAGCTCATCCACGGCGGCCTGCGCTACCTGGAGATGCTGGACTCCCGGCTCGTCGCCGAAGCCCTGAAGGAACGCGAACTCCTGCTTCAGTTCCTGGCCCCTCATCTGGTGCGTCCGGTGCCGTTCCTCCATCCCTGCGACACCGGATCCGGGAGCGTCCGTACGTCGGTGCCGGGGTGCTGCTGTACGACACCATGGCCGCGGCCTCCGGTACCTCCAGAGGTCTGCCCCACCACCGCCACCTGCTCAAGCGCCGAGCCCTGCACGAGGCGCCCGCGCTGCGCTCCGACGCCCCGGTCGGCGCGATCCAGTACTGGGACGCCCAGGTCGACGGCGCCCGGTACACCATGTTCCTCGTCCGCACGGCCGTCGCCTACGGAGCGCTGGCCGCCAACCGCACCCGTGTCAGCCGCGTCCTGCGGCAGAGCGAGCGGGTGGTGGGAGCCGCTGTCACCACCTACGGCCTTCTTCTGGTGAGCGGTCTCCAGCTCGTGGAGTCGCTCGCCGGCCCGCGGGACATCTCGACCGTCATCGCCGTGTTCTACAGCCTCCCTACGTCGGATTCGCCTTCCCCGTCCTCGTGCAGGTGCTGGGCAAAGTCTGGGACCCGGTAGCCGTCCTGCTCGCCGGCTCCGCGCTCGCGGTGGCCGCCCTGGCGATGACGCTGATCGCCTGGCCGGTACGACGGGCAACACATACCGGCTCTTGACCCCGGCCCGGCCCGGCTTGGGAACGGGTCGATGAGCCGGCCGCCGCATCCGCGCAGTACGGCGGTGATGAGGCCGGGGTGTCCAAGTGATCGTCCGGCGCAGGCGAGCGCAGTCGGCTCAACTCACGTCACGGGAAGCCGAGTTGCCAGACCCACGGTCGAGCGTGCGCCGCACCTCTGCCAGCATGGCCCCGCAGTGTCGCGACGATCACACCGGCCCGCCACCCTCATGAATCGAACCAGCGTGGCGTCGCGCCAAAAACACTGAGGAAGCCTCACTGCCTCGAATCGTGAGAAATACGTCTGCTCCGGATCGGCTGACGTGGTCGGACCACTCGGCGAGGAACAGAAGCGTCGTCCCGGAGCGGGTATACTCGAGAGGAAAAAGGAAATGGAAGCATGAGTAATAATGCTCACCCCGAGGCGGCGAACAGTGAATTCGGGCTGTTTTCCTCCGTTCCAGGCTACAGCCTGACGGTTGCCGACCGAGATGAAGTGCGCGAAGCCCAGCAGTTGCGTCACGACGTGTTCGCAGCCGAATTCGGCGCTCACATGTCCAGCCTGACCAATGGATTCGACGCTGATGAGTTCGACGAGTACGCCGACCATCTGATCGTGCGCGAGAACAGCAGCGGGAAGATCGTCGGCACGTATCGCATGATGACGCCGCGGTGCGCAGCACTCGTGGGAGAGCGGTTCGGGGACCGGACCTTCGACCTTGGCCCTCTGCGGCCCATCGCCGCCGACCTGGTGGAGACGGGGCGCTCTTGCGTACACCCCGATCACCGGAGCGGCGCGGTCATCAACTTGATCTGGAGTGGTATCGGTCAATACATGCGCAGGACCGGATATCGCTGGCTGGGTGGCTGCGCGTGGGTTCATCTACGGGCCGGCGAAGATGAATCCGCTGTCACATGGAAAACACTGCGCGAGAAGTACATGGCACCGCCTGGATTCCGGGTCGCCGCGCATGAGCCCCTTTTGAGTGATGACACGGTCGATGTGGACAGCCTGGCCATTCCACCGCTGATGCGCGGGTATTTTCGGTTGGGCAGTTGGATCTGTGGCGAGCCGGCGTACGACCCGGATGCCAGAGTGGCCTCGTTCTCCGGCCCGACTGCGTGAGCTCGCCAGCTGGCAGGCGAGCAAGGTGTCGACGCTCGGCGCTCGGCTGACCGCACAACGCATGCCGCTCAGCGCCCGCGCCGAATTCGCTGTCCTGGCGGCACTGGACGAGGACGGGGCGCTCAGTCAAGCCGATATCGGCCGCCGCCTCGGCCTGGACCGCAACGACGTCAGCGGCATCCTCAACCGCCTGGAAGGCTGCCGCCGGGTCGACCGGCAGGCCGACCCCGCCAATCGGCGCCGCAACGTCGTCACCCTCACCGCCGCCGGAAGGCAGCACCTCGAGGAACTTCAACAGCACGCCGATGCCACCCAGGCCGAACTGCTCCGCGGAGGACACCGTCTCCGCCCGCCTGATCGAGACGACGCTGCGTTCCGGCAAGCCCCTGGCCCTGGTCTGCCACGCCCCCGGCGTTCTGCGCCACACCGTCAACGAAGACGGCACGCCCCTGGTAAAGGGCAGGAAGGTCACCGGCTTCACCAACTCCGAGGAGGACGGCGTCGCCCTCACCGACATCGTCCCCTTCCTCGTCGAGGACGAACTCAAGAGCCTCGGTGGCGTCTACTCCAAGATCGGCGACTGGCAGCCCTACGTCGTCCAGGACGGCCTGCTCATCACCGGCCAGAACCCCGCCTCGTCCGGCCCGGCAGCCGACGCCCTCATCGCACTCACCACGGCCCAGGCCGGATCGGTCGGCGAGGAGAGCCTGTCCGCCTCCGCGTAAGAGATTCTCTCCGCACTTCCGGCCCGCCAGGCTTCAGCCCGGCGGGCCGGAAGTGTTCCGCGCAACGGGTCCGCGCCGACTCGCCGCCTTAGGGCACAGTCCTCCTCGGCCGGCGGAGAGGATCGCGGTCACGCGCTCCCCAGGAGCCGCGCCGCCTCGGGAACACCTTGCGCGATGTCCTGCACGGTGAAGTGCCCGAGGGCCGTCGCCACGGCGTGGGCGACCGTACGGTCGATCGACACCAGGGACTTCTGGACGGACCGGCCCGTGACGCAGGACGGATCAGGGCCGTGCAGTCCGAGCACGGGTTCGTCGCCCTGAAGCACCAGCCACACCTGTTCCAGCGTGATCCGGGCAGGGTCGGTTGCCAGCTCCCAGCCGCCGTTCACGCCGGACCGGGACCGGACCAGCCCCGCGTTCCGCATGGGTCCGAGCACGCGGCGTACATAGACGGAGTTGACGTTGGCACTCTTGGAGAGTTCCTCGGAACTCACGGCGCTGCCATCAGTGACGCCGGTCAGGATGACCAGTACGTGCACGGCGACAGCGAACTGGGTGTTCGTGGAGCGGGCCATCACCCCATCGTGCCATTTCTGTAACCGTCACGACTACACGTGCCCGCTCAGAGACCCAGAAATGCCGCGGAGTACGGGGAGCAGGTGAACGCTGCCCATCGATCGCTGGGGCATCCGGACGACTGCCCCCACCGATCGATGGCTGGGGATCGTCACGCGACGGTGTCCAGCGTGGCTTCGGTGATCTTGGTGTCGTCGTTCCAGTGCCGCCTCGATGGCGGCGTCAACGGCCCCGGCGTGCGCGGGAGTTGGCGATGGGGGTGAGCTGCCGAACTGAGGTGTTCATGGGCGGCTTCTCTTGGCCTCGTGATGCGGGGTGGCGTAGCCGTCGATGCGCGGCATGCCGCTGTCGGCCCGTCCGCGAGGCGCGAGCGGGTTTCACGTTCAAGCTAACTGTGTTAGCTTTTGGCTAAAGGTAGTAGCCGCGCCATGAGTTCGGAGATCGCCGTGACTGAGTTTCTGGCCGTTGAGGGAAGCGAAACTCTCGCTTACGAGGTGACGGGCGTCGGACCGCTCGTCGTGCTCGCACACGGGATGGGCGACACGCGTGAGGCTTACCGGTTCCTCGGTCCGGCCCTGGTCGAAGCCGGGTACCGGGTGGCGGTGGTGGACCTGCGCGGTTGCGGCGAGTCCAGTACGGGGTGGGCGTCCTACTCGCGCACCGCGATCGCGGGGGACCTGCTCGCCCTGGTGCGGCATCTCGGTGGTCCCGCGGTACTGGTGGGGCATTCCATCGCCGGCGGCGCGGTCACCATCGCCGCGGCGCAGGCCCCGGAGCTGGTCACCGCCGTCGTCGAGATCGCCCCCTTCACGCGCAAGCTGCGGTTCCGGCTCGGCGACATGCGTGTCGCCAACTACCGCCGCGGTGCGAGCCACTTGGCGGGCACCACCCTCTTCGGCAGCAGGCACCAGTGGGCCAAGTACCTGGACGTCGCGTATCCCGGAGTCAAGCCGGTGGACTGGGAGGCGCGCACGACCCAGTTGATGGCGCACCTGAAGGAGCCGAGCCGGATGAAGGTCCTGCAGAAGATGGGCTCGGTCTCTCCCGCCGACGCCGGTGAGCAACTGGGCAACGTGGCCTGCCCGGTGCTCGTCGTACAGGGCAGTGACGACCCCGACTGGACCTCGCCCCGAGCCGAGGGCGACGCCGTCGTGGCCGAACTCCCCACCGGACTGGGCCACTTGGAGATGATCGACGGCGCCGGACACTACCCGCACGTGCAGTACCCGCAGCAGACCCTCGCCGCGGTCCTGCCGTTCCTGGCACCGCTCACCTCGGTGGAGGGTGGTTCCCGTGCCTAGGGTGGGGCTGGACGCGGCCGCGGTCGTCGCGGCCGGCGCGGAGCTCGCGGACGAGATCGGCTTCAGCGAACTCACCATGGCGCGGCTGGCCGAGCGCGTCGGCGTCAAAGCCCCCTCGCTGTACAAACACGTCGTCAGCCAGGACGACCTCAACCGTCGTATCGCCGCCCTGGCGCTCGCCGAGGTCGCCGACACCGTCGGCACCGCCATCCAAGGCCGCTCCGGCCGCGACGCACTGGGCGCCGCGGCACGGGCGCTCCGCCAGTACGTCCTCGATCACCCGGGCCGTTACGCCGCCACCGCCGGGCTCACCCCGGCCGGGCCCGACGACCCCATCGCCGTCGCCGCCGTCAAAGGGATCGCCCCCTTCCAAGCGGTCCTCACCGGGTACGACATCCCACCGGAGGAGATGACGCACGCACTCCGGTCGCTGCGCAGCGTCTTCCACGGCTTCGCCGCCCTACAGGCCACCGGCGGCTTCCAGTGGTCGGTCGACGTCGACGACAGCTTCGACTGGCTCATCGACCTCGTCGACCGCGGCCTTCGCGCGCGACCCGCTTCCTGAGCGTGCTCCTCACCGTCGGCGACTCGGGCGCGCAACCGCCGTCGGGCCATCGCCTTCGCGCCGTCGTCGTTCTCCATCGCCGTTCTCCGTCGCCGTTCGCCTCCGGCCTCATGTCGTATCGAACGAGCGACCCCGCACCTGCCCCTGATGCCGCCATGCCGTGATCGAATTGGTGGATCTTCGGTTCGTTGCGCGCGCCCGTAAGTCGTGTTTGGCTCATCCGATGAACCTTCTGTTGACGGCGAGTGGCCTGCGCAACGAGACGCTGCTGGACGCGCTGCGGGACATGCTGGGAAAGCCGTTCGAATCGGCGAACGTCGTGTACGTTCCCACGGCATCGGTCGCCGAGCCCGGGGACCATGGGTGGTTCATCGCGGACATGAACCTGCTGTACGGCCTCGGCTGGCAGGAGTTCGACGTCCTGGAGCTGAACGGCCTGCCCCGGCAGATGGTGCTCGACCGGCTGCTCCATGCCGACGTCATCTATGTCGAGGGCGGCAGCCACTACCACCTCGCGCGCAGCATCACCGGCAACGGCCTGGCCGACGGCTTCCTGAAGGCGCTGGAGGACCGGGTGTATGTGGGGGTCAGCGCCGGATCGATGATCTTCAGCCGTAATCTCACCGCACACTCCGCCGACGTCATCGGGGACACCGCGGACCTCCACGTGCTCGGCGCGACGACCGTGGAGCCGCCGTTCGGCCTCTTCGACTGGTACCTCAAGCCCCACCTGTACTCGCCCGACTTCCCCGAGCGGGACGAAGCCTGGGCTGATCGCATCGCTGCGCGGGCGGACTTCCCGATCTACTTCATCGACGACGAGACGGCCGTTCGCGTCAGGGACGCCGAGGTGGACGTCATCTCCGAGGGCCGGTGGCGCCTCCACCCATAAGTCAACGCGCGGTGGGCAACCCCGGTGTCCTCGGCCAGTTCCCACAGCGGGCCGTGGCCATCGGGGGAGATGACGGTGTCGGAGTCCGCCACGAAGACGCCGCCCATACGGAGTCAAGGCGCGCGCACGGTGTTCGTGAGCGCCACGGTCACCTCCGTGTCGGTCTCGAAGCGGCGGGTCTGCTCGGTCCGGAGCGCGACCTGGTCGGTCTTGGGGGAGGCGCGGGTGATCTCCCAGCCGGCCTCCCTGAAGTGGTAGGCGGGCGGGGCCAGTTCCTCCAGCCAGACGTCATCGACCCAATCCCATGGCCGCATCCTTCTGGCGTGTCCCGCCGGGGGCCCCGGCCCGGGTCGGCGTCCGCCACCGTATGCCGTCCATCAACCGTCGTCGCGTCCTCATCTGCTTCTTGAGGTAGCGCCGCGGGGTGATCGAGTCGCGTGACGTCCGATCACGTCTCCTCGGTGAGTTCCCGCAGTGATCGAAGCAATGCCGTACGTTGCGCCTCGTCGAGAGGTGCGAAGAGGTCTCGCAAAACGCCGATCGACAACTGCCGCCCCTCCGTGAGTGCTGTATGCCCCGCCTCGGTGAGGACGTGCTCGAAACGTCGCCCGCGGCCTGCGGACCGAGCGATGAGCCCACGATCCACGAGTCGGCTCGCGAGGGTGCCGAACGCCTGATCACTCTGGAAGGTCGCGACGGCGAGCTCATGCCCGGAGGCCCCCGGCATTCGCTCGATGGCGCGCAGAGCATCCCACTGGACCAGGCTGACCCCGATCTCGCGCAGCGCGGCATCCATCGTGCGGTGGTTCCGGTGCTGTGCACGCTTGATCGCCTGCCCGAGGGCTTCTAGGTCGGTCGTCATGGTGTTAATGTATCAACGCCCTTACATAAACATGTTGATTCACCGAGGAGCATCATGCGCGTCTCCCTTCCCGAGGACCTTCCTGTCGTTCAGGCCGGCGCCCCCGAGTCACGTACGGCACTCGTGCTGCACGGCGGCGGCGGGCCCCGGACCGTCCTGCCCATCGTGCAGCACCTCGCCCCCACCATGCACGCGCTCGCGCCGACGCATCCCGGCTGGGACGGCACCGAGCGCCCCGACTCCATCACCTCGGTCGCGCAGCTCGCGGCCGGCTACCTCGCGCGCCTGCTCGATCACGAAGAGCAGGACGTCGTACTGATCGGGTCCTCGATCGGCGGATGGATCGCACTCGAAATGGCGGTTCAGGCCGCCGATGACGAGCGGTATGCGGGGCTGATCGGGGCCGTGGTCTCCATCGACGGCGTCGGTGCGGTCGTGGAGGGATCGCCTGTCGCGGACTTCTTCGCCCTCGACGCCCGCGGGCTCGCCGAGGCCGCCTGGCACGACCCGGAGCGTGGATACGTCGACCCGGCCGGCTTCACCGATGAGCAGCGCGCGATCCAGCAGGCGAACGGACGCACGATGGCTGCCATTGCCGGTACCGGCATGAGCGACCCTACGTTGCTCGGTCGGCTCGGCGCGGTGAACGTCCCGACGCTCGTGGTCTGGGGCGAGAGCGACCGGATCGTCACGCCGGCCTACGGGCGGGCCGTCGCGCAGGCGGTGCCAGGTGCGCGGTTCGTCGAGATCCCGGAAGCCGGGCACCTCCCGCACCTCGAAGCCCCGGACGCGACCTGGGCGGAGATCGACCTGTTCCTGGCAAAGGCCTGACCCAGTAGTCCAGTTGGGCTTCCCGCTTGCCCAGGTCGCGCGGCCCTTGCGGAGTCCAGGTGGCTGACACTGCATCAGATTGGTGGTGGTTCGTGACCATGCCTCAGGCGCTCGGAACGCGTGCGGCGCTGGTACGGGGAGCGGCGGGCGATGGCCGGAGATGAGATTTGACGGCCCACAACTGGCTTATGAATGCCCGGACAGGTGACCGTGCAGGTCACCGACCGCTGTGGCATCACTCGTGTGATGTCGTGTGAGGGCCTGGGAACGCGTTCACCCGAGACTGACCACGCGCTCGCCACGGATCGATCACACCGGTGAACTGCCGCTCATCGAAGCCAAGTTGGTCCGTCTGAAGGTCGACCGTCTGCCTGGCGGTCACGATCCACTGGCGGTCTGCCCGTGGTTGCCGGCGACCCGCTACGACGTCGGTGAGACCACCAGGCGCCCCGAAACCATCTCCGAGCGCGACCAGCTTCGACCCTGAACCCGACTTCAAAAGGGAACGGCCAGCCCGGCTTCCCGCAATCCGAACAGTGCCCTGCCCATGCACTCGGCGGATGAGGCCCCGTCGGCCCTCATCTCACCCTCCAGGGGCCCGCCTGAGGCTGCGAATGTCCATGCCGGCTGACCGTCACACATGCGCTCCGCGTCGACCCGGATCATGGCACTCACACCTTGCTCGCCGAGCCATTCGAGGATGAGCACCGTCGCGTCCTCGACATCGCTGTCCAGATCCACCTTGGGCCGCCGCCCCATCCCCTTGGCCATGGCAACAACCCTACTCATGGGCAGGATTGACCCTGGCGCACACTTTCAGGCGGCCCTGCCCTGAAGAACAGGCTGAGTGTCTGCCTGACATCTGCGGGTGCGTTTTCGGCTCCGTCCGTCACCGGCAGCCGTGTGGGTGGATCCGGAGGTGCGGAACGGCCAAGTGCGCCGCACAACCCGCAGTGGCGCTCCGCTCTCTCCTTGGGCGGGGCGATCGGACTCCGCAGAGTGTCGTCGCTGCCCACGAGCCTACTTCCGGGTGGGAGGTGGGACATCTGGGGTCGGGGACGCGGGTACGGGCACACGAGCGCAGGGTGGGCCAAGGAAGGGTGGGGCAAGGAGTGGACACCAGCCGGTGGGGAGGGACCTCTTGTTTGTCGGGCCCGGCCTCGTAGGCGACGGTGAGACCGGGCCCGGCCGGTGTGTTGACCGCCTTGCGCGTCTTGATCGCTGTCGAAGGTGCTGGCTAGGTTGGCAGGTGTGAGTGACCTCCGCCCCCTCTCCTGGCCACCGGCCCCGATCAAAACCGAGCGGCTCGTACTCCGCGAGTCCGAGGCCCGCGACCGTGCGGCGGTCATCGAGCTGAACGCCTCGCCAGAGGTGGGCACTTACCTCGGTGGCCCTCGACCGCGTGCTGAGCTCGAACGTACGGTGCCTGAGGTACCCGGGCGGCGCCCCGGCTTCTTCGTGGTGGAGCTCGACGGAGTGGCGATCGGCACGATCGAGCTCGACCCGCACGCCTCCGAGCTTCCGGACAGCGACCGCCGTCGGGAGGCCGGTGGGACCGGACTCGGCTACTTGTTTCTGCCGGAGGGGTGGGAACGCGGGTACGCCACGGAGGCGTGCACAGCGGCACTCGACTGGTTTGCCGGCGCGCTTCCCGGTGAGCCGGTGGTGCTCTACACCCAGACCGCCAACGTCCGCTCCATGCGCCTCGCGGCGAAGCTCGGGTTCACCGAGCTGGAGCGATTCGAGGCCTACGGCGCCGAGCAGTGGTTCGGCGTGTGGTCCTCGGTCACACCGCTCGCTTGAGATCGACTCGGACGTCGACTTGGGCCTTGGCGGCCTCGTCGAGGATCGCGAGCTTCGGTGGGTCGAGTCGTCCCCCGGCGCGTTCGGCCAGTGCGGTCGCGGCCCGTATCACGAGTCCGCGCAGGCGGCGATCAGCGCCAAGGCGCCGCCTCCGCCGTCCTTGCTCAGGAGGAAGGAGGTGTCGGTGGAGGTGACGAACTGGGCCGGCTGAGGCTCGCGCACGTCCTTGTGGGGGTGACCCAAGCGCCGAGGCGATTTCACTGCTTAGCGGGTGGCGGCGTACTGGCGGCCGTCTCGTAGATGCCGTCCCGGGTTTCCGAGGCCTCTCAACGGGTCCCCTGAGCTGGGCGGCGACGGCGGTGAAGCCGTGGTCTTTGAGGATGTCGAGCGGTGCCCGGTCGACGGGGAAGGCGAGCCATTGCGGTGATTGCTTGGCTACTGCTTCGTAGGTGTTCGCTCCGGTCGGGTTGTAGGTGGTCGGCGGGGTGGAAGCGCTGGCGGGCATGTGCGACAGGTGCCGCGCACGTATACGGCTCTCAGCGAAGCCTGTCTGCGTGACAGGTGCGGAAGCCTCCGGGGTGAGCTATCTATGCTGGCCCACAGTAGGACAGGGGGAGGGGGGCAGTTCATGGACTGGTTCTGGTGGATTCTGATCATCTTCTGGACAGGTGGCTTCGCGTGGGCGGCTGACAACGTCCGCACCGCGTTGCGCAATCGGCATGAGCGCAAGCTGCAGTTGTTGGAGGCAGCGAAGCAGGAACGTTTGGCCATCGAAGCGGCGCACAAGCCGCCCGAGGCCGTGTGTGGATGCACGCACCATCTCGCCAAGCACGACAAACAGGGCCGGTGCCATGAAGGTGTCGAGGTGCCGACGGCCTGGGACGAGAACAAGAAGCCGCTGCGATACGAAGCCGGCCAATGCAACTGTCAGCAGTACGTTGGACCGCAGCCTCTGTCTCAAGTGTTCGCGGAGGAACTGACGGACCGCGCGTGAGGAGATACGGCCTTCAACGGCTGATCCTTGGCCGCCTGCAGCTTGGCGCCGCTAGTGATGCTGACGTACTCCAGCTGAGCGGCGACGTCGAGGCGCTGACCGGCCGGGCGCCGGTGGGGTTGCGCGAGGTGCTCGTGCCGGCGCCGGCAGCGAGCTGGTCGCGCCCGTGGATCCGCCCGCCGCCGTGCGCGGCGGCGGGCAGTCCGGCCGCGGCATGCCGTGCGCGGGTCTGGTCGCGGGGCGGGGAGGATCGCGGTGGTCGTCGAGGTGGCCTGGGCAGATGGCGTGCCCCGTGGCGGCTCGGGCGAACCCGGAGTCGACACGGGGCAGGCCGTGCCTGGTCGTCACCGCCGATCGGCGGGGTCCCTGGCCTGCCTGACCGGTGCGACGGGAGAGTGGTGCTCAGTTGAAGACCAGGACGTCGGTGCGCATCGGCAGCG
This sequence comes from Streptomyces sp. NPDC005423, assembly GCF_040606415.1. Classification (NCBI taxonomy): domain Bacteria; kingdom Bacillati; phylum Actinomycetota; class Actinomycetes; order Kitasatosporales; family Streptomycetaceae; genus Streptomyces; species Streptomyces sp. NPDC005423. The sequence goes on from NZ_JBEXET010000027.1 coordinate 34,512, forward strand.
GGCTGCTCCAGCCGATACTGATCTTGAATGTCACCAGTCCACTACCGGGGGCGATGCTCGACACCTGGAAGGGCGCCGCGCCGACGAGCCGGTTCCCGTTGCCGTCGATCTCGGAGGCCGTGATGACGACCGTCGAGTTGGTCCCGATGACATTCCAGGGGAGCTGGAGGTTGAACGTCCCGTTCCCCGGGCTCCACGTCCACCACGCCCGCCACACGGCGTTGACGTTGCCGCTGATCGCCGCGAGGCCCTGGTCGCTCTCGGTGGTTTGTGAACTGTTCGTGATCTGCGGCACCTTGGCGGTGGATGATTCGACTGCGGTCATGACGGTTCCCCCTTGTGTCGGGAGAGCTCCCACAAGCTCCCCGAATACACCGAGTGTCCACCTATGTGCAAAACGTCACAATCGCTCGTGCGAGTGAACCTCCGGCGCGTTGCCAGGAGTGCTTCTCCGGAGACGACGCGGTGCGGATGCCGTTCAGCAGGGTGTGTGCGGAGACGTCCTTGCCGAGAAATCCGCTGGCCCCGGCTTGCAGGGCCTGGGCGACGTATTCGTCGGTCGGCCTTGTAGGTGGTGGGGATGAGGATCCGGAAGGTGGTGCGCAGGAGTTGTTGGTCGTCGGCGAGCCGGGGCACGCTGTGTGGTCCCCAACTGGCCCCCAGACCAACCCCGTAGCGCCCTGGGACAGGGGACTGGAGTCAGTCGCAGGGCAGGGCAGGGCAGGGTCGGTTTCGGAGAGATTCAGAATCGGCCCCTGATCGGTTTGGGCCCGGTCAGCGTCAGTTCTTCTTCAGTTCCTCGGCGAGCATGACGAGGATGCCGCTGGGGCCGCGGACGTACGTCAGCTTGTAGATGTCCTCGTAGGTCGCCACACCGCGAAGCGGAAGGCATCCGTGCTTCGCGGCTGTTTCGAGGGCTTCGTCGATGTCGTCGACTGAGAAGGCGACGCGGTGCATGCCGATCTCGTTGGGAAGAGTGGGCGTCGACTCGATCGCTTCGGGGTGGATGTACTCGAAGAGCTCAAGGCGACCGTGACCGTCCGGCGTCTGGAGCATCGCGATGTCGGCGTGATTGCCATCAAGGCCGACCGCGGTGTCGGTCCACTCACCGCTGACCGTGTCACGGCCGATGACGGTGAGGCCGAGGTCGGTGAAGAAGGAGATCGTTGCTTCGAGGTCGCGAACGGCGATGCCGACGTTCTCGAGTTTGATGGCCATGCGGTGCATGCTACCGAGACGGGTCGATCGGGTGCTTCCTTCTGGTAGGCCCGCAGCCGTCCCTGCCCTGGGCGCGCCAGTCCTGGACGACACGGCCGCTCGCGCGGTGGTCGAGCGGCATGTTTCCGCACGCGGCGCGAGGGGACGGGACGCGCGGTGATCCTGCCGCCTGAGTCGAGTAGCTCTGCGGCAGCGACGGGTTACTCGACTGCGGTCATCGCAGCTGCGCGGGCTCCTCCTCGGCGGTCAGGTGGACGAGTTGCTTGGAGTCGTCCCACAGCTTCGCCGCGCGCTGCTCGTCATAGGAGATCCGTGACGATCGCACGGCCGAGAGGGTTCCGTCGTTCGCCTGGAAGTACTTGCCGGAGTCGTTCGCATGGGCGGGGTCGGCCGCGATCGCCGCCAAGGACGCGCCGGAGAACTCGACGTCGGAGGTGATGAGGCCGATGCGCTTGGACATCCACTTCATGACGGATGTCTTCGAGAACCATTGGATCGGCTTCGGCATCCCGCGGAGAAAGCCGGTTTCCGGCACGGATCCCGGGTCGAAGGACATCGAGGCGACCGAGCTGCCGGCTCGGCGGAGCCGGCGGTCCAACTCGTAGGCGTACATGACCATGCACAGTTTCGAGGTGGAGTAGCGCTTCCCGGCGGACAGCGCCTTGCCGCCGCTCTTGCCGTCGTACGCCAGCGCCACGGCGTCCGGCTCCACGGCGGTGCCGACCGCCTTTCCGTCCATCGAGTCGGGGTCGTGGGTACCGCTGGCGGTGTACACGATCCGGCCCCGCTCGGCCAGGCATGGAAGCAGGAGCTCGACGAACAGGAAGTGTCCGAGGCAGTTCGTCGCGAAGGTGGTCTCATAACCATCAGGGCTGTAGGTGACTTCACCGTCGAAGCGGCCACCCGCGTTGCAGAGGAGCGCGTCCAGCGGGTCGATCTCGCCGGCCTCGATCGTCGTCCTGAACTGCGCGGCGGCAGTTCGGACCGACGCGAGTGATGACGTGTCGAGCGTCAGTGTGGTCACGGTGACGCCGTGGGCCGCGTGCAGCTCTTCCGCGGCCTGTCGCATGCGCTCCGAGCCGCGTCCTGCCAGCACGAGGTCGATGTTCTGTGCGGCGAGCGTGCGCGCAGCGGCGAGGCCGATGCCCGAGTGGCCGCCGGTGATCAGGATCGTGGTCATATCGATTACTCCAGCGTTGACAGCGGTCAACTTGAATCAAGAAGTGAAGGTGATGTCGGTACGGCCCCTGTGGGTGGCGACAGAGCCCGTTGCGGTGGTGGGAGGTCGGACAGGAGCGGGGTGCCCTGATCGACCTCCGAGGTCTAGGTCTCCGGGCGGGCGTGCGGGCGTGCGGGTGGGGCGGCCGGCGCGGTCTACGTCGGCGAGGAAGCGGCCGATCCTGTTGCCCGCAGAAGTTGCGGGACGGCGTACCGTCTCCTGGTCCAGCCCAACTCCTGTCCAGCACAGCTGAGTTGGAAGGGGGACCTACAAAATCAACAGGGTGTGAGTCTCGCTCATGCGTCCATGATGCTGCGGTGGCGGGAACCGATACAGGTACGGCCGTGGGTAGGAGCGGCCGTACCAGGATGTCGGGCGCCGGGGCCGGGATGATGGGTGCATGGATCGCCTCGAACTGGCTCGTGTCCTCAAGGCTGCCCGGGCACGCATCGCACCCCAGGAGGTCGGCTTCACCGCCGGCCCCAGGCGGAGGGTGAGCGGACTGCGCCGCGAGGAGGTGGCTCTGCTCGCGGGGGTGAGCGTGGAGTACGTGGTCCGTCTTGAGCAGGGTCGCGGATCGCGACCCTCCACCCAAGTGCTCAAGGCACTGACCCAGGCCCTGCGACTGGAGGCGGACGAACGCGACCAGGTCTTCCGCCTCGCCGGCAGCACACCGCCGCTCGCTGGGGGGATCGAGATGGCGATACGGCCGAGCGTGCTGCGGCTGCTCCAACGACTGACCGACCTCCCCGCGGTGGTGTTGTCGGCCAAGGGTGACGTCCTGGCGCAGAACCCGATGGGGTGTGCGCTCCTCGGTGACCTGAGCCGGTGGCCCGAGGAGCGTCGCAACATCATCTGGCAGCGACTCCTCGGCACCGGCCACGCTCGCGTCACACTCACCCCGGAAGGAGAGGCGGCGTGGTTGCAGCAAGCGGTCGGGCTGCTGCGCACGGCACTCTCGCGGTATCCGGACGACCGGGACCTCGGTGGGCTGATCAAGGAGCTGACCGCCGGCAGTGAGCGGTTCCGGGACAGTTGGGAGGAGGGGGGCCTGACGGTGCATCGGTCGATGCAGAAGACGATCGACCACCCCGAGGTGGGACGTCTCGTCCTGGACTGCGACACGTTGATGCTTCCGGACACCGACCAGTCGATGATCGTGTACTCCGCCGCAGCCGGTACGCGGGAGGCGTCGGCACTCGACGTACTACGTGTCATCGGCACCGAACGGATGTCGGCGCGTCCCTAGTCCAGTTGCTCGCTTCCTGTTCCAGCCGTTGTGGCAGTGCGTCAGGGCGTCGACTCCGCCGTGTCCGCCGTGTCCGTCGACGACATCCGCGTCCCGTCCGGATCTCCGCCGAGCCCTCGGCCGCGCCAAGCGGAGGGCAGTCGGTGATCTGCCCTTCCTTACGCAGTACGAGTGAATGAACCGATGGTTCCGTTCGGGGCCGGGTGCCCGATCTCTACGCTGCCTCTGCATCCGGGGGTTGCGGGGGGAGGCCCCGCGGGCGGGGGACCGGTGGAAAGGCGCACCTGATGTCGGGGCTGGGGAAGTCGCCGGACGTGCTCGGGCTCCGGGCGGGCCGCTGTCTTAGGGCCTGGGCGCGTACCTGGGGTGCGGTCGGCGTGGCAGGTGTGGTGGGCACGGTGCTGACCTACGGCGGGTCGTGGGCCGCCGATGGCGGGGCGGGGCGGCAGGTGGCCTTCGGGCCGTCCGCCGGTTGCTGGGGGTTGGCGGCCTCCCTGATGCTCCGGGCGTGGGGGGCGAGTGGACGGGTGCGGACGCGCCTGCTGCTGTTGGGGGGTTCCGCCGTAGCCGGAGGTGTGTACCGGGGAGCGGTCACCGTGCTGTCGGCTCAGCCTCCGGCTTCGGGGCGGGGCGCGCGATCGTTGCTGGGTTCGGTGGTGGTCACCGGAGTGACGCTGACGGTCGGCCTGGGGACGGCCGGCCTGGTGGTCGCGGCCGATGCCGGCACGGGCCGGCACGTGGTGCTGCGGCGCGTGCTCGACGGGGTCGTCACGACCGAGGTCGTGTTCATGACGGGGTGGGTGCTGCTGCGCGGGGCCGGTGACGGCTGGCGGCTGGGGACGGGGATGGTCGGTGTCCTGTGGGTCGCGGAAGTCGTGTTCATCAGCTTTCTGTTCGCTCTGCGTCGTCTCGTGCGGAGCGAACAGAGGGTCACCTTGTGGGTCGGGATCGCCGGGCTGTCCTTCATTCTGATCGGCGACACCCTGCGACTGTGGACGGTCGGCCCGCACGGCCCCGAGGTGATGTCCTGTCGGCTGGTCGACGTCTGCGCCACCGGGGGACTGCTGGTGGCCGCTGTCAGCCCCTGGGTGCCCGGCGGGGCGAGCGCCCTGGGCACCGCTCAGCCCGCGCTGCGGTGGGGTATGGAGGGTGCGGCGGCGTTCATTCCCCTGACGGTCTGCACGGCCACGGCGCTGGGATACGTGCTGGCTCCGCCCGCCCGTGATCCGGTGCCGCTGTTGGTCGGCGCGACGGCACTGCTGAGCCTCTGGGCTCGCCAGAGGCTCCTGCCGCGGGAGAACTCCGGCAACGTCGACTGAGTCCGACGCAACTCGCCGTGGCAGAACGGTAGTTGAGGGGAAGTGGGCGGCTGCGGAAAGACCGGGAGCCGCCCTCTTCCGTTCGCCGTCCCCGTCCCCGTCCCCGTCCCCGTCCCCTTCCCGTTCTCGTTCTCGTTCCCCTGTGTGGGTCAGGCGCAGGCGCAGCCCGACGCCTTCTTCGCCTCCCTGACCGTGACGGCCGGGTCGTCGGCGTGCTCGGTGGCCGTGCAGCAGGCGGTGACGCCGCAGCAGGAGTCGGGCACGGCCTCGTCCGGGCGGGTGTCGTCCCCGGTGGCGGGCTTGGTGGCGCGGATGGTCGCGGCGTGCATGCGGTCGGCGACCTCGTGGGTGGGGGTGATGTCGATCTCCGTGAAGCCGGCGGCTTCGAGGCCCTGCCGGTACTCGGCGAAGGAGAGCGCTGCGGCGATGCAGCCGGCGTAGTCGCCGCGTTCGCGCCGTTGCGCGGGGGTGAGGGTGTCGTCGGCGACGACGTCGGAGACGCCGATACGGCCGCCCGGCGCGAGGACGCGCATCATCTCGGCGAAGACGGCGGCCTTGTCGACGGACAGGTTGATCACGCAGTTGGAGATGACGACGTCGATCGTGCCCGCCGGGAGCGGTACGGCCTCGATGGTGCCCTTGAGGAACTCGACGTTGCGCGCGCCGGCCTTCCTCTGGTTGGCGAGGGCGAGTTCGAGCATCTCCTCCGTCATGTCGAGGCCGTACGCCTTGCCGGCCGGTCCGACCCGGCGGGCGGAGAGCAGTACGTCGATGCCGCCTCCGGAGCCGAGGTCGAGGACACGCTCGCCCTCGCGGAGGTCGGCGACCGCTGTCGGGTTGCCGCAGCCGAGTGAGGCGGCGACGGCCTCGGCGGGCAGGGCGTGGCGCTCGTCGGCGGCGTAGAGCGCGGAGCCGAAGGAGTCGTCGGTCTCGATGGTGGACGGGCCGCAGCAGGCGGTGTTCCCTTCGGTGACCCGCAGGGCGGCGTCCGCGTAGCGGCGGCGGACGGATTCGCGCAGGCCGGTGGTGTGCTCGCTCATGAGGTGACTCCTCGGGGCGGGGGGACCGGGTCAGGTCCGACCCGGCTGGATTGACGTTTATCGATACAACCTTGCGCCCTGGATCGGGAAACGTCAATATAGAAACATGTCGAAACAAGAGCCGGCGGTCCTCGGTCAGGACGCCGACGCGTGCTGCCCGGCGATGCTGACCGCGCCGATGGACGAGGGCCGGGCCGTCGAACTGGCGAAGGTGTTCAAGGCCCTGGGTGACCCGGTGCGGCTGCGGCTGCTGTCGATGATCGCCTCACGGGACGGCGGGGAGATCTGTGTCTGTGACCTGACCCCGGCGTTCGCGCTCTCTCAGCCGACGATCTCGCACCACCTCAAACTGCTGAAGCAGGCCGGCCTGATCGCCTCCGAGCGCCGCGGGACCTGGGTGTACTACCGGCTGCTGCCCGCGACCACGGACCGGCTCGCCCAGGTGCTGAGCCGCCCGGCGGCCTCGCCGGGCGAGCCGTCCGGGGCCGCCTCGTGAGCGGGGCGACCGCGCCGCCCACGGGTTCGGTGGCCGGGCGGCTGTCACTGGTGGACCGGTTCCTGGCGGTGTGGATCCTCGTCGCGATGGCCGCGGGCCTGGGTCTGGGCCGCCTTGTCCCGGGCCTCGGCGACGCCCTCGCGCGGGTCACGGTCACCGGGGTCTCGCTGCCGATCGCGCTCGGCCTGTTCGTGATGATGTACCCGGTCCTGGCCAAGGTCCGCTTCGACCGCCTCGGCACCGTCACCCGCGACAAGCGCCTGCTCGTCCCCTCCTTGGTCCTCAACTGGGTGGTGGGGCCGGCCGTGATGTTCGCCCTCGCCTGGATCTTCCTGCCCGACCTGCCCGAGTACCGCACCGGCCTGATCATCGTCGGGCTCGCCCGCTGTATCGCCATGGTCGTCATCTGGAACGACCTGGCCTGCGGCGACCGCGAGGCCGCCGCCGTCCTCGTCGCCCTGAACTCCGTCTTCCAGGTGATCGCCTTCGGCGCGCTGGGCTGGTTCTACCTCTCCGTGCTGCCCGGCCTGCTCGGCCTGGAGCGGACCGGCCTGGACGTGTCCGTGTGGGAGATCGCCCGCAGCGTACTGATCTTCCTCGGCATCCCCCTGGCCGCCGGGTTCGCGACTCGCAGGCTCGGCGAGAGGGCTCGCGGGCGGACCTGGTACGAGTCCCGACTGGTGCCGCGCATCGGCCCGTTCGCGCTGTACGGGCTGCTGTTCACGATCGTCGTGCTGTTCGCGCTCCAGGGCCACGCCATCACCTCCCGGCCGCTGGACGTGGTGCGGATCGCGGTCCCGCTGCTGGTGTACTTCGCCGTCATCTGGGCCGGCTCCATGGCGCTGGGCAGGGCTGTCGGCCTCGGTTACGCGAAGACGACCACGCTGGCCTTCACCGCGGCGGGCAACAACTTCGAACTCGCCATCGCGGTCGCCGTCGCCACCTTCGGGGCGACCTCCGGGCAGGCCCTCGCCGGAGTCGTCGGCCCCCTGATCGAGGTGCCGGTCCTGATCGGCCTGGTCTACGCCGCCCTCGCCGCCCGCCGCTTCTTCTCTCCGCCCGCCGGGAGTCCGGCCCCCGTCGAGGAAGGTCCCGTCCATGTCTGAGTCCAAGCCGTCCAAGCCGTCCAAGCCGTCCGTGCTGTTCGTGTGCGTCCACAACGCGGGCCGCTCGCAGATGGCCGCCGCCTTCCTCGCCCGGCTCGGCGGGGACCGGGTCGAGGTGCGCTCCGCCGGGTCGGCCCCCGCCGGGACGGTGAACCCCGCCGTGGTCGAGGCCATGGCCGAGGTGGGCGTCGACCTGTCCGCCCAGCGCCCCAAGGTGCTGACCCACGAGGCGGTGCGGGCGTCCGACGTGGTGATCACCATGGGCTGCGGGGACGCCTGCCCCGTCTTCCCCGGCAAGCGGTACCTGGACTGGCAGTTGGAGGACCCCGCCGGGCAGGGCGTTGCCGCGGTACGGCCCATCCGGGACGAGATCGAGACCAGGATCCGCGGCCTGCTGGCCGAGCTGCTGCCCGCGAGCTGACCCTCCGGGACCCACCATACCCGGGGTGGGTATGGTGGGTCCGTGATCCTTCCCGGGCAACCCGCTGCGCCACGACGTCCGTTGTGGCGCAGCGGGTTGCTCGTCGCCGCCGTGCTGCTGGGGCTGCTCGGCATGCACGGCCTCGGGCCGGTGCCCGGCGCGGACATGGGCCCCGGCCACGGTCGCGTGACGAGCACGGCCGTCGTCTCCTCCGCCGAGAAGGCGTCGGACGGGGGTTCTTGCGGCTGCGAGGGCGGGATGACCCACGCCGACCCGCTCTGTGTCTCGGCGTCCGTCGCCGGGACACCCGTGGTGGTGCCGGTGCTGTGCCCCGACGTGGCCGCCGCGCCGGACCCGTCCGGCCCGCGCGCCGCCCGAGCCGGTGCCGTCCCCGAGGGCGGACGCGCGCCGCCCTCCCTCTCCGAACTCCAGCTCCTGCGGATCTAGAGCGGCCCGCGCGCCACCGCAACCCGCCCTCTGGGGCCAGGTGCCGCGTTCCGGTCCGCCCTCGTACCGAGATCCACCCCAGGAGTCCCACCATGACCGCACACCGCGGGTCCGTCCGCCGTACCCTCTTCGCCGCCGCCGTCCCCGTGGCCGCCCTCGCGCTCGCCGCGTGCGGCGGCGGCACCGGCGGGGCCCACGCCACGCAGTCCGTGACCCCCCGCCCCACCGCGACCGCCACGGCGTCGGCGGGCACCCACAACGCGGCGGACGTGTCCTTCGCGACGGAGATGATCCAGCACCACCGCCAGGCCGTCGAGATGGCCGGCCTCGCCCACGGCCGGGCCCGCTCGGCGACGGTCGAGGCACTCGCCAGGAAGATCCGGGCGGCCCAGGCCCCGGAGATCACCACCATGTCCGGCTGGCTCACCTCATGGGGCGAGCCGCTCCCCGAGGACATGACCGGCATGGGCCACGACATGTCCCCGGCGATGCCCGGCATGATGGCCGCCACCGACATGAACAGGCTCAGGAAGGCGTCCGGCGCCGCGTTCGACACCCTGTTCCTCACCCTGATGGTCCAGCACCACCAGGGTGCCGTCACCATGGCGAAGTCCGAGCAGGGGAAGGGGAGTTACGGTCCCGCCATCGCCCTCGCGGGGAACGTGGTCGTCGCGCAGAGCGCCGAGATCGAGCGGATGAGGCAGCTCCTCGGCCAGGTCTGACCGAGCGCCGCGGCGAGGAGGCGGGACCGGCCGGTGCGGTCGGCCCCGCCGGCCGCTCAGGACCTGACCAGCAGCTGGAAGTCGAACGCGTACCGGGACGCGCGGTAGACGTGCGTCCCGTACTCGACCGGCCGCCCCGTGTCGTCGTACGCCGTGCGCTCCATCGTGAGCAGCGCCGCGCCCTCCCTCTCATCGAGGCGAAGGGCTTCCGCGGCGGTCGCCGAGCGGGCGCCGATGGTCTGGCGGGCGCTGTGCAGGGTGATGCCGGCGGCGCGCATCAGCCGGTAAAGACCCGTCGACTCCAGCCGCGCGGTGCCGAGTTCGAGCAGGTCGGCCGGGAGGTGGTTGCGGAGCAGCGCGACGGGTTGGCCGTGCGTGGAGCGCAGCCGCTCCAGCACCGTGACCTCGACGCCCTCCGCGATCCCCAGGGCGGCTGCGACACAGGGGGACGCGGGGACGCTCTCGTTCCGGGTCACCAGCGTCGTCGGCGCCTGCCCCGCCGACTCCAAGTCGTCGTAGAGACTGCTGAGTTCGAGGGGTCTCCTGACCTGGCTGTGCACCACCTGGGTGCCGACGCCCCGGCGGCGGACCAGCAGGCCCTTGTCGACGAGGGACTGGATCGCCTGGCGGACCGTGGGCCGGGAGAGGCCGAGGCGTACGGAGAGGTCGATCTCGTTGCCCAGGAGGTTGCCCGGAGCGAGGGCGCCGTGCTTGATCGCCGCCTCCAACTGCTGCGCCAGCTGGTAGTACAACGGCACCGGACTGTTGCGGTCCAGGGTGAAGTCCAGTGCGTCCAGCGCCGCTACGTTCACGGCGCGAACCCGGTCACCGGTCGCGGCCACAGCGGGCACCCCCTCTCGGATTCGGCGGTGCGGGTCAGGAGTGGCTCGGGCAGCCGAGGCCGCCGTCGACGGGGTCGATGGCGGCGTCGCAGGACTCCGCGCGGATCCTCACGGGTCGGCCGCCCTTCCGGTGCGTGATCGTCTGCATGGGGTGAGAGCCTTTCGGGGGAGGGGAGTTCAGAGGTGGCGGCGGCGGTCGGTGACCTGGCGGTCGTACTCCTGCCGGGCCCGTACGGCGGACTCCCGCGAGGCGGTCTCCGCCACCGGCACGTCCCACCACGCCTCGGCCGGCGGCGCGGTCGCGGCGGCGGTGTCCGTCTCGACGTAGACGCACGTCGGACGGGAGGAAGCGCGGGCCGTGGCGAGCGCCTCGCGCAGTTCGCGGACGGTCTTGGCGCGCAGGACGTCCATGCCGAGGCTGGCCGCGTTCGCGGCCAGGTCGACGGGGAGCGGGTCTCCGGAGAAGGTGCCGTCGGCGGCCCGGTAGCGGTAGGCGGTGCCGAAGCGTTCGCCGCCGACCGACTCGGAGAGGCCGCCGATGGAGGCGTAGCCGTGGTTCTGGATCAGCACCAGGTTGACGGGCAGGCGCTCCTGGACGGCGGTGACGATCTCGGTCGGCATCATCAGATAGGTGCCGTCGCCGACCAGCGACCACACCGGGGTGTCCGGGGCGGCCTGCTGGACGCCGATGCCGGCCGGGATCTCGTAGCCCATGCAGGAGTAGCCGTACTCCAGGTGGTACTGGCGCGGCGAGCGGGAGCGCCACAGCTTGTGCAGGTCGCCGGGGAGCGAACCGGCCGCGTTGATCACCACGTCGTCGTCGCCGACGACCGCGTCGAGGGCGCCGAGCAGCTGCGTCTGGGTCGGTACGGCGTTCTCGTCGTCGGCGCGGAAGGCGGCCTCGACCACCCGCTCCCAACTGCCCTTCCCCGCACGGTACTCGGCCTCGTAGGCGGCTTCCACGCGGTGGCCTTCGAGGCCGGCGGCGAGCGCCTCAAGACCGGATCGCGCGTCCGCGACCAGGGTCCGTGCGGCCAGCTTGTGGGCGTCGGACGCGGCGATGTTGAGGTTGAGGAACCGGACGTCCGGGTGCTGGAAGAGCGTGTGGGACGCGGTGGTGAAGTCGGTGTACCGAGTGCCGGCCCCGATGACGAGATCGGCGCCGCGCGCCACCTCGTCGGCGACCGCCGTGCCGGTGTGGCCGACCCCGCCCAGGTCGGCGGGGTGGTCGTGGCGCAGGGAGCCCTTGCCGGCCTGGGTGGAGACGACCGGGATGCCGGTGGCGTCGACGAGCGCCCGCAGCGCCTCCTCGGCCTGGCTGTGGTGGATGCCGCCGCCGGCGACGATGACGGGGCGGGCCGCGGAGCGGATCGCGCGGACCGCCTCGGCCAGTTCGGCCGGGTCCGGCGCGGGCCTGCGGACGTGCCAGACGCGTTCGGCGAAGAACTCCTCGGGCCAGTCGAACGCCTCCACCTGTACGTCCTGCGGCAGCGCGAGGGTGACGGCGCCGGTCTCGGCCGGGTCCGTGAGCACCCGCATCGCGTTCAGGGCGGACGGCACCAGGGCTTCGGGGCGGGTGATCCGGTCGAAGTAGCGGGAGACCGGGCGCAGCGTGTCGTTGACGGAGAGGTCCGCCTCGACCGGGTGCTCCAGCTGTTGCAGCAGGGGGTCGGCGGCGCGGGCCGCGAAGTAGTCGCCGGGCAGCAGGAGTACGGGCAGCCGGTTCACGGTCGCGAGCGCGGCGCCCGTGACGAGGTTGGTGGCGCCCGGCCCGATCGAGGTGGTGACCGCCTGCGCGGAGAGCCGGTTGAGATGGCGGGCGTAGCCGACGGCCGCGTGCACCATCGCCTGCTCGTTGCGGCCCTGGTGGAACGGCATGGCGGCGTTCGCGCCGGTACCCGCCTCCACGAGGGCCTGGCCGATGCCCGCCACGTTGCCGTGGCCGAAGATCCCCCAGGTCCCAGCGATCAGCCGGTGCCGTACGCCGTCGCGCTCGCTGTACTGGACGGAGAGGAAGCGCACCAGGGCCTGGGCGACGGTCAGACGGCGGGTGGGGGTGCTCATCAGGACTTCTCCGGTGCCGTGTAGAGGGGAAGGCGGGGGTCGACGGCCTGGTCGGGCCAGGTGGAGCGGATCCAGGCGTGGTCGGGGTGGTCGCGGATCAGCCAGGCGCGGTCGGCCTCGGGGCCCGCCATGACGTTGAGGTAGTACATGTGGTGGCCGGGGACCGCCATCGAGGGGCCGTGCCAGCCGTCCGGGATCAGGACGACGTCACCGTCGCGCACCTCGGCCAGCACATCCGTGTTCCGGTCCGGTCCGGAGGGGGACACCCGCTGGTAGCCCAGACCGGGGGTGCCCTCGTGGGCGGCGAACTCGAAGTAGTAGACCTCTTCGAGGACGGACTCCTCGCCGGGCCGGTGCTCGTCGTGCTTGTGCGGCGGGAAGGAGGACCAGTTGCCGCCGGGCGTGACCACCTCCACGGCGATCAGCTTGTCGCACTCGAAGACCCCGGCCGCGCCGAAGTTGTTGACCTGGCGCGAGCTGTTGCCGGTGCCGCGCAGCTCCACCGGCACCGAGGAGGCGGGGCCGTAGCGGGCGGGCAGGCGCCGGGTGCAGCGTGCCCCGGTGAGGGCGAACCGGCCGCCGCCTTCGGAGGAGACGGTCGTACGGGAGTCCCGGGGCGCGTAGGCGAAGTCGCTCACGGCGGTGAACACGCTGTCGCGGCCCGCGAGTGGGAAGGTCTCGTGGCCGAAGTCGTCGGCGCAGGAGACCGTGCAGCCACCGCTGAGCGGCAGCACGATCCACTCGCTGTCGCCGGTGTCGAAGGTGTGGGTGCCGCCCGGCGGCAGCTCCAGCACCCGAAGGCTTGAGTAGCCCCAGCCGGCCGACTCGGGCGTGACGTCCACGACGTAGGGGCCGCCGCGGGCCCGGCCGGCGGGAAGGTGGTGGGTCCTGGTCATCGACTCTCTCTCCGGTTCACAGCAGGCCGACGGCCGTGTCCACCGCCGCCGCCACTCCGCCGTGGGCGGGGTAGAGCAGCGAGCGGCCCACGACCAGGCCCTGCACGGTGGGCAGTTGGAGTGCCTTGCGCCAGCGTTCGTAGGTGCCCTCCTGCTCCTCGGCGGAGCCCCCGGCCTCGCCGCCGAGCAGGACGACGGGGAGCGTGGACGTCTCCAGTGCCTCGGCCATGTCGTCCGGGTCGTCGGTGACGGGCAGTTTCAGCCAGGTGTAGGCGGAGGTGCCGCCGAGCCCGGACGCGATGGCGACGGACGTGGTGACGGCCTCGGCGGAGAGGTCGTTGCGGACCCGGCCGTCGACCCTGCGGGAGATGAACGGCTCGACGAACAGGGGCAGTCGGCGCTCCGCCATGGCGTCGATCGCGCGGGCCGCGGACTCCAGCGTGGTCAGCGAGCCCGGGTCGTCGTAGTCGACGCGGAGCAGCAGCTTGCCCGCGTCGAAGCGGAGCCGGGCGAGGTCCTCGGCGCGGTGGCCGGTGAACCGGTCGTCCATCTCGAAGGCGGCGCCGGACAGGCCGCCGCGGTTCATCGACCCCATCACGACCTTCCCGTCGAGGACCCCGAGCAGCAGCAGGTCCTCCAGGATGTCGGCGCTGGCGAGCACTCCGTCGACGCCGGGCCGGGACAGCGCCACACAGAGCCGCTCCAGCAGGCCGGCCCGGTTCGCCATGGCCGTACGGCGGTCGCCGACGCCGAGGGCGCCGCGGGCCGGATGGTCGGCGGCGACGATCATCAGCCGGCCGCTGTCGCCGAGCAGTGGGCGGCGCACCCGGCGGGCGGCGGCCTCGGCGACGGCCTCGGGGTGCCGGGCCCGGACCGTGACCAGGTCGGGGATGGTGAGGGGCAAGGGAAACTCCGTTCGGGGGGTGGCTCGGGCGGCCGGGCGGTCAGGCGCGCGGGGGGCCGGGTGTCCGTCCGGTCCGCGGCAGCGGGGGCCGCCTCGGGTGCCGCCCCCGCCGGGCGGTCGCGAGCGTGGCCTTCGTGGCGGGGCAGCCGCGGAACCGCCCGGACGTCTCCCGCCGGGACAGGAGTGCGCGGGACCGCGGAGGACGGAGTCCGGCTCCGGCGCGGCCCCTCGCGACGAGGTCGTGGGGCTGGGCTGTTTCGGCCATGCGCGACGCTCCTCAAGCTGCCGGGGTGCGGGTGTCTGGGGGCCTGCCGCCTCCCAGGTGTAGAACTTGGAGGGGCACACTGTCAATACTTTGTAATTACATTCGGACCTGCTTGTGAAATGATGTCTTAACAAAGTATTGACAGCGGGTGCGACCGGGGATTGGATTCCGTCCCAGCGCAAACAGCCGCCCAGTCGCGGTGTACGACCCGGGATCTCCTCGGATCCAGGGCACCGGGATACTTGTGATCTCTGCTCGCTTTCCCCCGTAGCACAGTGAGGTGCAGGAAAGATGGACCGCTCAACCCAGACCCGCTTCCGCAAAGTGGCCCCCTTCGTGGCCGTGGCCGCGGCGGCGGCCCTGACCCTCGCTGGCTGTTCCAGCAGTTCCGGCGGCAAGAAGTCGCAGGAAAGCGCCGACAACGCGTCGGCGGGCAAGGCCAGTACCCCCCGGATGACGGTCGCCCTGGTCACGCACCAGGCGCCCGGCGACACCTTCTGGGACATCGTCCGCAAGGGCGCCGAGGCCGCCGCGGCCAAGGACAACATCAAGCTCGTCTACTCGGCCGACCCGAACGCGGGCAACCAGGCCAACCTGGTGCAGAACGCGATCGACCAGAAGGTCGACGGCGTCGCGGTCACCCTCGCCAAGCCCGACGCCATGAAGGACGTCATCAGCAAGGCGAAGGCGGCGAACATACCCGTCGTCGGCCTCAACTCCGGGCTCAGCGACTGGAAGAAGCTCGGACTGCTCCAGTTCTTCGGCCAGGACGAGACGGTGGCCGGCGAGGCGCTCGGCAAGAAGCTGAACTCCGTCGGCGCCAAGAAGGCCGTCTGCGTCATCCAGGAGCAGGGCAACGTGGGCCTGACCCAGCGCTGCGCCGGGGTGAAGAAGACGTTCAGCGGGGCCACCGAGACGCTCTACGTCAACGGCACCGACATGCCGTCCGTGAAGTCGACGATCACCGCCAAGCTCACCCAGGACAAGGCGATCGACTACGTCGTCACGCTCGGCGCCCCGTACGCGCTGACGGCCGTGCAGTCGCTCTCCGACGCGGGCAGCAAGGCGAAGGTCGCCACCTTCGACCTCAACAAGGACCTGACGAGCGCCATCAGCAAGGGCACCATCCAGTTCGCGGTGGACCAGCAGCCTTACCTCCAGGGCTACTTGGCGGTCGACTCGCTCTGGCTCTACAAGAACAACGGCAACTACAGCGGTGGCGGCGAGCAGCCCGTGCTGACCGGTCCGGCGTTCGTGGACAAGACGAACGTCGACGCCGTGGCCAAGTACGCGGCCAATGGAACCCGGTGATCAGCATGACCCAGCAGGCTGAGCCGGCGGTGACCACACCGCCGGCTCCCGGCCCGAAGGAGACCGACGGCCGCACCGCCCAACGGCCGCTCGCGCTGCGGGTGTTGGCCCGCCCCGAGGTGGGCGTCTTCCTCGGCGCCGCCGCGGTCTACGTGTTCTTCCTGATCGCCGCTCCGCCGGTGCGCGACGGCGCCTCGATGGCGAACATCCTCTACGGCTCGTCGACCATCGGCATCATGGCGCTGCCGGTCGCCCTGCTGATGATCGGCGGCGAGTTCGACCTCTCCGCCGGTGTCGCCGTGATCACCTCGGCGCTCACCGCGAGCATGCTCAGCTACCAACTCACCATGAACGTGTGGGTCGGTGTGGTCGCCGCCCTGGTCGTCTCGCTCGGGATCGGGTTCCTCAACGGCTGGCTGGTGGTCAGGACCGGCCTGCCCAGCTTCCTGATCACCCTGGGCAGCTTCCTGATCCTCCAGGGCGTCAACCTGGCCGTCACCAAGCTGGTGACCGGCAACGTGGCGACCGACGACATCAGCGACATGGACGGCTTCGGGCAGGCCAAGAAGGTCTTCGCCTCGTCCTTCGACGTCGGCGGCGTCCAGGTCAAGATCACGATCGTCTGGTGGCTGGTCTTCGCCGCCCTGGCGACCTGGGTACTGCTGCGCACCAGGTACGGCAACTGGATCTTCGCGGTCGGCGGCAACAAGGAGTCGGCGCGGGCCGTCGGCGTCCCGGTGGCCTTCACCAAGATCTCGCTCTTCATGCTGGTCGGTCTCGGTGCCTGGTTCATCGGCATGCACCAGCTCTTCTCCTTCAACACCGTGCAGTCCGGGGAGGGCGTCGGCCAGGAGCTGATCTTCATCTCGGCGGCCGTCATCGGCGGCTGTCTGCTGACCGGCGGCGCCGGTTCCGCGATCGGCCCGGTCTTCGGCGCCTTCATGTTCGGGATGGTGCAGCAGGGCATCGTCTACGCCGGCTGGAACCCCGACTGGTTCAAGGCGTTCCTCGGCGTGATGCTGCTCGGCGCCGTCCTGATCAACCTGTGGGTCCAGCGCACGGCGACGAGGAGGTGACCCCCATGACAGAGAACACCACCACCGGCACGCACGGCGCGATCCTCCAGGACACCGCGCCCGAGGGCGGGGACCGCCCGGTCGTCGAACTCCGCAACGCGGGCAAGTCCTACGGCAACATCCGCGCCCTGCACGGCGTCGACCTCACCGTCCGTCCGGGCCGGGTCACCTGTGTGCTGGGCGACAACGGCGCAGGCAAATCCACCCTCATCAAGATCATCTCCGGGCTGCACCAGCACACCGAGGGCGAGTTCCTCGTCGACGGCGAGCCGGTGCGGTTCTCCACCCCGCGCGAGGCGCTCGACCGGGGCATCGCCACCGTCTACCAGGACCTCGCGACGGTCCCGCTGATGCCGGTGTGGCGCAACTTCTTCCTCGGCTCCGAGATGACCAAGGGCCCCTGGCCCGTGCGCCGTCTCGACATCGAGCGGATGAAGAGGACGGCCGACGAGGAACTGCGCAACATGGGCATCGTCCTCGACGACCTGGACCAGCCCATCGGCACCCTCTCGGGCGGCCAGCGCCAGTGTGTGGCGATCGCCCGCGCCGTCTACTTCGGGGCCCGCGTCCTGATCCTGGACGAGCCGACCGCCGCCCTCGGCGTCAAGCAGTCCGGTGTCGTGCTGAAGTACGTCGCCGCCGCCCGCGAGCGCGGTCTCGGCGTCATCTTCATCACCCACAACCCGCACCACGCCTACATGGTCGGCGACCACTTCAGCGTGCTGCGCCTCGGCACCCTCGAACTCTCCGCCGAGCGCAGCGAGATCACTCTCGAAGAGCTGACCAACCACATGGCGGGCGGCACCGAACTCGCCGCGCTCAAGCACGAGTTGGCCCAGGTCCGCGGTGTGGACGTCGAGAAGCTCCCGGAGGCGGAGGAGCTCCGGGCACGGGCGGCCGGTGCCCCGGACACAACCTCCTGAGCCGACCGGCCGGCCGCCCCTGAACCGGGGCCCCGGGACACGAGAGCCCCGGTCATAGCAGCAGCAGTGGGCGCACCCGGTCCGCCGGGAACCCGGCCGGTCCACGGAGACCGGCCGGGCCCGCGCGGCCGGCCCGGTCAGAGCGCCGCGGGGGAACGGGACGGCCGGGGCTCGAACCCCGCCAGGCGGTAGCACTCGTCGATCAGCGTCATCGTCCGCACCGCGTCGTCCGGCCCCATCGGCAGCGGGGCGCCGCCCCGCAACCGGGCCGCGAACGACTCCAGTTGATACGTGTACGAGGACCGCCGGCCCAGCCGCTCGGTGCGCTCGCCGTCCGTCGTACGGACCACCACCCGGTCGTCCAGGTGCGGCAGCACGAAGTTCGGCGCGGTCGCCTCGCCCCGGGTGCCGGTGATCCGGCAGCTCATCACCAGTTCGTGGTGGGCCATGTGACAGCGGGCGGTGCCGGTGGCGCCGCTGGGGAAGACGAGGTCGGCGTCGAGCCACTCGTCGACGCCCGGCGCTCCGGCGCGCTCCCCGCCCCGGGCCGCGACCGCGCGCGGCGGCCCGCCCGCCCACGGGGCCAGCATGCGCTGCGCGTGCAGGCCGTAGCAGCCCAGGTCCATCACGGCGCCGCCGGCCAGCTCCAGCGACCAGCGCGGGTCGGTCTCCGGCGGCGCGGGAATCGCCACCAGGGTCTCGACGTGCCGCAGTTCGCCCAGTTCACCGGAGGCCAGCACTTCGTGCAGGCGCCGGGTGACCGGGTGGAAGAGGTAGTGGAACGCTTCCATGAAGACGGTGCCGGCCCGGCCGGCCGCCTCCCGTACCGCGGCCGCCTCCTCGGCGTTGCTCGCCGAGGGCTTCTCGCTCAGGACGTGTTTGCCGGCCGATAGGGCGGCCAGGTTCCACGGTCCGTGCAGTCCGTTGGCGAGGGGGTTGTAGACCACCTCGACCTCGGGGTCGGCGAGCAGGTCGGCGTAGGAGCCGACGACCCGCTCCACCCTGTGCGCGGCGGCGAACGACTCGGCGCGGGACCGGTCGCGAGCGGCCACCGCGACGAGGCGGTGGCCGGTCGTCCGGGCCGGGCCGGCCAGGGAGCTGCCGGTGATGCGCGCCGCTCCCAGTACTCCGATGCGCAGTGGCTCCGGGGCCGGCCGGCTCATGCGCCCCGTACCTCCTGAACGGTCACCGGGCGGTGCTCGCGCAGGGAGAGCGTGCACGCCTCGGCGATCCAGCCCGCCTCCAGCGCGTCCGCGACCGTGCACGGCGAGGCCCGGACGCCGGAGACGACCTCGGTGAACGCGGTGAGTTCGGCGCGGTAGGCGTCGGTGAAGCGGTCCATGAAGAAGTCGTGCGGGGTGCCCGCGGGGAAGGTGACGCCCGGCTCGACGGACCGCAGCGGCAGCTTCTCCTCCAGACCCACGGCGATGGAGTCGGCGAAGCCGTGCAGCTCCATGCGCACGTCGTAACCCCGGGCGTTGTGCCGGGAGTTGGAGACCACGGCGATGGTGCCGTCGTCGAGGGTGAGGAGCGCGCCGGTGGTGTCGGCGTCGCCCGCCTCCCGGATGTAGTCGGCGCCCCGGTTGCCGCCCACCGCGTACACCTCGCTCACCTCGTGGCCGGTCACCCAGCGGATGATGTCGAAGTCGTGCACGCTGCAGTCCCGGAAGATGCCACCGGACGTGGCGACGTAGGCGGCGGGGGGCGGGGCCGGGTCCAGCGTGGTGGAGCGTACGGTGTGCAGCTTGCCCAGTTCGCCGGAGCGGACGGCGGCGCGCGCGGCGACGAAACCGGCGTCGAAGCGGCGGTTGTAGCCGATCTGGATCGGCACCGCGCTGCCCTGGACGGCCTTGAGGACCTCCACGCCCTCGCCCATCGTCCGGGCGACGGGCTTCTCGCAGAAGACGGGGACGCCCGCCTCGACGGCGGCGAGGATCAGCGCGGGGTGGGCGTCGGTCGCGGCGGCGATGACGATGCCGTCGACACCGGCGGCGAGGAGGGCCTCCGGGGAGTCCGCGACCTGGGCGCCGAACCGTTCGGCGGCGGCCTTGGCGGCGTCCGCGAACGGGTCGGCGACGACGAGGGACTCGACCGCGTCGAGCCCGGAGAGGGTCTCGGCGTGGAACGCGCCGATGCGGCCGAGGCCGAGGATGCCGATACGCATGGGGGAGGTGCTCCTTGAGTGGTGCGGACTGCTTGCCGGGAGGGTCAGTCGAGGGCGCCGAGGACGTTCTGGTCCCAGTCGATCACCGAACCCGTGACCACTCCCGATCGGTCGGAGAGCAGGAGGACCACGAAGTCGGCGATCTCGTCCGGTCGGCCGAGCCTGCCCATCGGGAGCCGCTCGCCGGCCCGTTCCCGCCAGTCGTCGCCGGCGCCGTGGAAGGCCCGCTGGGTGGCGTCCTCGCCCTCGGTCTCGGTCCAGCCGATGTTCAGGGTGTTGATCCGGATCCGGTCCCAGCGGTGCGCGTGCGCGGCGTTGCGCGTCAGACCGGCGAGCCCGGCCTTGGCCGCGGAGTAGGCCGCCAGGTGCGGCGCGCCGCCGTGCGCGCAGTTGGAGCCGATGTTGACGACGGTGCCCGGCGCCTTCCGAGCCAGCTGGTCCGCCACGACGGCCTGCATGGCGAAGAACGGCGCCTTGAGGTTGATCGCGATGTGCTGGTCGAAGAGCTCGGGCGTGGTGTCGAGCAGGGTGCCGCGGGAGGTGAGTCCGGCGGAGTTCACCAGGCAGTCCACCCGGCCGTACGCGGCGATGACCTCGGCCACGGACGCCTTCGCCCGCTCGGCGTCGGCGAGGTCGGCGCGGACGAACAGCGCCGTGCCGCCCGCCTCGGTCAGCTCCGCCACCAGGGCCTCGCCCAGCTCGGGGCGGCGGCCGGTGACGGCCACCGTGGCGCCCTCGCGGACGGCGGCCCGGGCGACGGCGGCGCCGATCCCCTGGCTGCCGCCGTTGACGAGGACGATCTTGTCGTCGAGGAGTCCCACGCGCTCTCAGCTCTCGCGTCGCGGGAGGCGGGCGCGCGGCTTCGCGCGGAGCGGGGGTGGTGCGAACGTGCAGGACATCGTCGTCCCCTCTGTCGGATCACAAGCTGACGCGGCTCTGTCATTGTTGTCATGACAAACCCGTCGAACAACCAGCAGCAAGCCATCAAAAACCCTTCAAGGGAGACGCGGCATGGGCCACCCCTTCCCGATCCGGGAGATCGCACGCCAGGCGGGACTGAGCGAGGCCACCGTGGACCGGGTGCTCAACGGGCGCGGCGGGGTGCGCGAGAGCACCGCGCGCGAGGTCCGCCGGGCCATCGCCGACCTGGACCGGCAGCGCGCCCAGGTCCGGCTGGTCGGCCGAACGTTCATGATCGACATAGTGATGCAGACCCCGGAGCGGTTCTCCACCGCCGTACGGGCGGCCCTGGAGGCCGAACTGCCCGACCTGCACCCGGCCGTCGTACGGTCCCGGTTCCACTTCCGGGAGACCGGACCGGTGGCGGAACTGGTGCGGACGCTGGACCGGATCGCCCGGCGCGGTTCGCAGGGCGTGATCCTCAAGGCGCCGGACGTGCCCGAGGCGAGCGCCGCCGTCGCCCGGCTGGTCGCCGCCGGCATTCCCGTCGTCACCCTCGTCACCGACCTGCCCACCAGCGCCCGGCTCGCCTACGTCGGCATCGACAACCGGGCGGCGGGCGCGACGGCCGCCTACCTCATGGCCACCTGGCTCGGCGAGCGGCCCGGCAACGTGCTGACCAGCCTCAGCAGCGGCTTCTTCCGCAACGAGGAGGAGCGCGAGATGGGCTTCCGCGGCTTCATGCGCGCCCGCCACCCCGAGCGGACCCTGGTCGAGATCGCCGAGGGGCAGGGTCTGGACGCCACCCAGTACGACCTGGTGCGGGCCGCGCTGCGACGCGACCCGCAGATCCGCGCCGTCTACTCGATCGGCGGCGGCAACATCGCCACCCTGCGCGCCTTCGCCGACCTCGGCCGCGAGTGCGCGGTCTTCGTCGCCCACGACCTCGACCACGACAACACCCGGCTCCTGCGCGAGGGACGGCTCTCCGCCGTCCTCCACCACGACCTGCGCCAGGACATGCGCGAGGCGTGCCGTCTCGTCATGCGCGCCCATGACGCGCTGCCGCCGGCCGGCCCGATGCCGCCGTCCGCGATCCAGGTGGTCACGCCCTACAACATGCCTACGCCTGCGCCACGTTGACCCAGGACCCGCTCTCCGCCGAGCGCACCATGGCATCCAGCGCGGCGGCGCTGTGCACCGCGTCGGCGAGGGTCGCGCCGTACGGTTCGCCCTCGGCCACCGAACGCAGGAAGCGGTACGCCTCGACCACCTTCAGGTCGTCGTAGCCCATGGGGTTCGCGGCGCCCGGCTGGAACGCCCCGAACTCCCCGTCGCCGGGGCCGACATACACCGTGCTGACCGGCTGGTCCTGGTAGGAGGTGCCGCGGCTGACCCCCAGCTCGTTCATCCGGCGGAAGTCCCAGAAGACCGCGCCCTTCGTGCTGTGCACCTCGAACCCGTAGTTGTTCTGTTCGCCGACCGAGACCCGGCAGGCCTCCAGCACACCGCGGGCGCCGGAGGCCAGGCGGAGCAGGCAGCTGACGTAGTCCTCGTTCTCGACCGGGCCCAACTCGCCCCCGGCGGACCGGGAATGGCCCGCGGTCGCGCCGGTCGGGCGGGCCCGCTCCGGGACGAAGACCGCGGTGTCGGCGGTCAGCGACGCGATCGGGCCGAGCAGGAAACGGATCAGGTCGGCGCCGTGCGAGGCCAGGTCGCCGAGGACTCCGCTGCCGCCGCGCTCGCGTTCGTACCGCCAGGTCAGCGCGGAGTCGGGATGCGCCGCGTAGTCGCTGAACAGCCGGACCCGGACGTGGGTGACCGTGCCCAGCTCGCCGGCTGCGATCAGCTCCCGGGCGGCCTCCACGGCGGGCGCGTTGCGGTAGTTGAAGCCGACCGCGCCCTGCACGCCGGCCCTGGCCACCGCGTCGGCCACCGCGCGGGCGTCCGTCGCGGTGAGACCCACCGGCTTCTCGATCCAGATGTGCTTGCCCGCCTCGGCCATCGCGACCCCGATCTCCCGGTGCAGGAAGTTCGGCGCGGTGATGCTGACCGCCCGGACGCGCGGATCGGCGGCCACCTCGCGCCAGTCGCGGACCGCGTCGGTGAACCCGTACTGGGCGACGGCCTCCTCGGCCCGGCCCGGCACCTCCTCGGCGACGGTCACCAGCTCCGGCCGCAGGGCCAGCCGCGGATAGTGGTGCCGGACCCGGGCGTACGCCTGGGTGTGCACCCGGCCCATCCAGCCGAACCCGACGACGGCGACCCCGAACGCATCCACCATGACAGCCCCTCTTTGGACCGGTCCACAACTTGTCCACGCCACCCTGCGGGCCGCTCACCGGGGGTGTCAAGGCCCCACGGACCCTTTGACAAGGTGCCGCGCCCGTGGAACGGTCCATCCCCATGAGGCCCCCGACCATCCGCGACGTCGCCGACCACGCCGGTGTCTCCAAGTCGCTGGTCTCCCTGGTGCTGCGCGGCTCACGGCAGGTACGCCCCGAGAAACGGGAGGCCGTGCTCCGCTCCGTGCGCGAGCTGGGCTACCGGCCCAACACGGCGGCGCGCAGCCTCAGCGAGCGGCGCACCCGCACGGTCGGCGTCCTCCTCAACGATCTGCGCAACCCCTGGTTCGTGGACCTCCTCGACGGCCTGAACCCGCCGCTGCACGACAACGGCCTGCACATGCTGCTGGCCGACGCCCGCCTCAACCGCCGCACCGGCCAGGACCCGGCCGGACCCCTCCTGGACCTCCGGGTCGACGGGCTCGTCGTGGTCGGCACCCTGCCCGACCCGGCCGCGCTCGGCCCGGTCGCCGCCCGCATCCCGGTCGTCGTCGCGGGCGCCCGCGAACCGGTGCCGGCCGGCGTCGACACGGTCGCGGGCGACGACGAGCGGGGCGCGCGGCTGATCACCGAGCACCTGATCGGCCTCGGCCACCGCCGGATCGCCCACCTCGCGGGCTACGGCGCGGTCGGCGAGCTGCGCCGGCGCAGTTTCGAGGCGACGATGCGGGCGCACGGCCTCGCGGACGGCACGCTGGTGGAGCCGAGCGACATGACCGAGGAGGGCGGCTACCGCGGCACCGTCCGGCTGCTCAGCCGCCCGGACCGGCCGACCGCGGTGTTCGCGGTGAACGACATCGCCTCCGTCGGCGCCCTGTCGGCGGCCGGGGAACTCGGCCTGAGCGTCCCCCGGGACCTCTCCGTCAGCGGCTACGACAACACGAGCATCGCCCGGCTGCGGCACGTCTGGCTGACCACCGTCGACAACGCCGGCCACGAGGTCGGCCGGCGCGCCGCCCGCTGCCTCCTCGACCGCTTCGCCGCGCCCGGCCTCCCCGGCCGCGTCCACCTCGCCGCGCCCTCGCTGGAGATCCGGGGCACCACGGCCGCCGCCGTCAGAGACTGATCGCGTACGCCTTGCGGAGCGTCTCGTGCACGGTCCACGTCGTCCGGTCGCCCGCGCGCAGCACGGCCAGGTCGCCGGGGCCGACGTCCAGCGTGGCACCGCCCTCGACCTCGATCGTGGCGGAGCCGCTGATCACGACGAACATCTCGTCCGCCTCCGTGTCGGTGACCACGCCCGGGGTGATCTGCCAGATCCCCCGGAGCTGCCGGCCGTCCGCGGACTCCCACACGACCTTCCCGGTCACCTGCGGGTCGCCGGAGACGATCTGCGCCGGGTCGAGCGGCTCGGGTTCGAGTGCGGCGTCGGGGATGCGGACGACGAAGCTGTGGGTCATGCCCCGACCCTAACCAGCGTCCGCGCCTCGGCCGCCCGACAGAGTGTGGGGGATCGGGGCGGGCGCGCGGACACTTCGTCGCGCCGGGCCGAGTGGCAGCGGCCGGGAGCGCGGGTGATCGTGGAGGGGACCGGCTTCCCGTACCCATCAGCTGGAGAGAGCGGCCCATGGCGGACACCACGGCGGCCGTCCCCGGGCCGCGCGCGCACGGCACCCGCGAGGCCGTCCTGTTCGGCGGTGTCTACGGTTCCGTGCTGGCCTGCTCGATGGTCGCCGCGCTCACCCAGCACGGCCACACCTCGCGCGCCGACCGCCGCTACGACGCCCTCTGGCTGCTGGTCACCGCGCTGGCCTCGGCCCTCGCCCACGGCTACGCGCACTTCATCGCCGACCGTGGTCCGCACGGCCGTTGGGACGCCGCGCGCTCCCTGCGCGAGGAGTGGCCCCTGGTCGTGGCCGTGGTGCCGACGGTGCTGCTGCTCGCCGGGGCCGGCTGGGGCTGGTGGCCCGCGAACGGCGTGGAGTACGCGGCCTTCGTCCTCAACATCGCCCTGCTCTTCGTGCTGGGCGTGGTCACGGCCCGCTCGGCGGCGCGCGGCTGGGCGGTGGCCGCGGCGATCGGCATGGGGGACGCGCTGCTCGGGGTGGTCGTCGTCGTGGCGAACGCGTTGATCAAGTGACCGGCCGATCGACCCGGCGGGGGCGGCCGGGCCGGGCGGACGCGCGGAGGTGACCTGTGCGTGAAGGGTGCGGCGAGTGTCCGGACCGGCCGACAATGGGCGGTCCGCCGCCGTCCGTACCGGGCAAGGAGCCGCCATGACCACCCCCGCCACCGTCACCGAAGAGGCGGTCGCCAGTCTGCGGGCGACCGCCGACCCCCGGCTGCGCGACGTGCTGACCGGGCTGATCCGTCATCTGCACGCGTTCGCACGGGAGACCCGGCTCACCCACAAGGAGTGGGAGCGGGCGGTGCGTTTCCTGACGGAGACCGGGCAAACCTGTACGGAGACCCGGCAGGAGTTCATCCTCCTCTCGGACGTCCTCGGGTTGTCGATGCTGGTGGAGACCGTCAACGCCGAACGGACCCCGGGCGCCACCGAGTCGACGGTCCTGGGCCCCTTCCACCTGACCGAGTCACCGGTGCGCGCACTCGGCGCTGACATCGACCTGGTGGGCGGCGGCGAACCGTGCGTGGTCAGCGGCCGGGTGGTCTCCGCGGACGGCACCCCGCTGCCCGGCGCGGTCCTGGACGTCTGGCAGGCCGACGCCGACGGCTACTACGACGTGCAGCGCCCCGACGTCCAACCCCCGGGCAACGGAAGGGGGTTGTTCGCCGCCGACACCGAGGGCCGGTTCTGGTTCCGTACCTGTGTGCCGAGCCCGTACCCGATCCCCACCGACGGTCCGGTCGGCGAACTGCTCAGCGCCACCGGCCGCCACCCCTACCGCCCCGCCCACATCCACTTCATCGCCTCGGCCGACGGCCACACCCCGGTCACCACGCACATCTTCGTGAAGGGCGGCGACTACCTGGACTCCGACGCGGTCCTCGCCGTCAGGGAGAGCCTCGTCAAGGACTTCGCCCGCACCGAAGACCCCGCCCTGGCAAAGGAGTTCGGTATCACCGGCCCGTTCCGCCACGCCCGCTTCGATCTCGTACTGGAGCGCGCGTGAAGGCCCTGGACTTCTCCTACGACGCCCAGCCCGCGCGGGTCGTGTTCCGGTCCGGCGCCGCGCTGACCGCGACCGCGGGCGAGGCCGAACGGCTCGGTCTGCGGCGGCTGTTGGTGCTCTCCGGGGAGCGCGGCGCCGCCACCGCGCGGGCGGTCGCCGACTCCCTGGGGGACGCCTGCGCGGGCGTCCACACCGGGGCGCGGATGCACGTCCCGGCCGAAGTCGCGGACCGGGCGGTGGCGTTGGCCCGCTCGGCGGGCGCCGACGGCTGTGTCGCGGTCGGCGGCGGCTCGGCGATCGGCCTCGGCAAGGCGATCGCGCTGCGCACCGGCCTCCCGCTGATCGCCGTCCCCACCACCTACTCCGGCTCGGAGATGACCCCCGTCTGGGGCCTCACCGAACACGGCGCCAAACGCACCGGCCGCGACCCCGCCGTCCTCCCGCGCAGCGTCGTCTACGACCCCGAACTCACCCTCGACCTCCCCGTACCGCTCTCGGTGACCAGCGGCGTCAACGCCGTCGCGCACGCCGTGGAGGCCCTCTACGCCCCCGACACCTCACCCCTCGTCGCGCTGCTGGCCGGGGAGGGCGTACGGGCGATGGCGGGCGCGCTCCCCGCGGTGGCCGCCGCTCCCCGTTCGGCCGGGGCACGTGGCCGCGCCCTGTACGGGGCGTGGCTGTGCGGGTCCTGTCTGGGCGCCACGACCATGGGCCTGCATCACAAGCTCTGCCATGTACTCGGCGGCACCTTCGGTCTGCCGCACGCCGAGACGCACACGGTGGTGCTGCCGTACGCGCTGGCGTACAACGCGCCCGCCGCGCCGGAGGCGGTGGCCGCCGTGGCGCACGCGCTGGACACGGACGACGCCCCGGGCGCCCTGCGCGAGCTGGCCGGCCGGCTCGGCGCGCCCCGCACCCTGGCCGAACTGGGCCTACAGGAGCGGGACTTGGCCACAGCGGCGGCACAGGCGGCGAGCACGGCCTACGCCAACCCCCGGCCCGTCACCGAGGACGGCGTGCTCGCGCTGCTGCGGGCCGCGTACGAGGGGCGTCCTCCCGAGCCGGGTATCGGTGGTCACCGCGCCCCGGGCAACTGAGCCGCGCGGCGCGGGACTTGGCGGAGGGCAGGCTGTGCCGACATGGCGCGACGAGCAAGCCGTCCCGGGCGAACCGTTGCCGCCCGGCGAACCGCTCGACCCGGCGGCCCTCCGGGACTCCGCCGCACGGGAGTTGGCGGAGGAGACCGGCATCGGCACCCCGGCCGCCGACCGGGACCGCGGTGGCCGCCGACGTCGGATTCAGAGGGACGCGAGCCACTCCGCGGTCTCGGACGGGCGGGCGAAGCGCAGGGTGTCGAGCGGAGCGAACCGGGGGTCGCGGGAGCGTGCCTCGATCTCCCGGCGCCGGACGGGGTGTTGGGACCACGCCCACCACGCCGGATGCTCCCCGCTCAGCCAGCCCCGCCAGGTCTCCCGATTGCCGCCGAAGATCCGTTCGCGGGTGACGCTCCGGCGCAGGGAGCGGCGCAGCACGCGGGGCATGACCACCTGCCTCCCGTAGTCGAGCCAGACCACGGTGTCGGCCCGGCTCCACAACAGGTCGCGGACGTCCGGGTAGCCGATCGAGTCGATGATCCAGCGGGGCCCGGCGGCGACGCGGGCGGTGTCCTCCGCCAGCCGTTCGTTGACGGCCCAGTCCGGACCGGTGAAGTAGAGCGCGTCCATCTCGTGGAAGGGCAGGCCCAGCCGGTCGCTCAGGGTCCGGGCCAGCGTCGACTTGCCCGCACCGGTGACACCCGCCACCAAGATCCGTTCCATGGGCGCACGTTACCCCGGCACCGGATCACGGAAGATCACTGCCTCCCCGGATCTTCACATCGCCCACAAGGGAGCATTAACGTCACTTCACTCGCATCACCCTGGGGGGACGAACATGGGGAATCCGTACACCACGCCTACGCCACCGGCACCCCGGCCGCCGGACACCCGCCCGTTGCGCAAGCGGGCGCTCGTGTGGATCGGCGGTCTGGGCGTGTTCACCGCGGGCGCCCTCCTCGGCACCACCGGGAGCGACGGGGCGCAGCAGCCCGTCGAGGCCAAGGTGGCACCCGCGACGACCATCACCGCGACGGCCACCGTGACGTCGGCGCCCGCACCCGCGCCCACGGTCACCGAGACGGTCAGGGCCAAGGCGAAGCCGCGTCCCACGGTCACCGTCACGCGGACCGCCGCAGCCAGGGCCGCGGGCACCGGCAGCAACAGCACCAGCACCAGCGACAGTCAGGCCGGTGGGGGTGGCGGTGACAGCACCGGTACCTGTTCGATCGTCTCCAACTCCGGGAACTGTTACGCGGCGGGGCAGTTCTGCCGCAGCGGTGACCACGGGGCCTCCACGACCGACGCGAGCGGTACGGGCATCACGTGCGCCTACCGGTCGAGCGCCTGGCGCTGGACGTACAGCTGACGTCGGCCGTCGGACGGCAACCGGGCGCCTGACAGGGAGAGTTGATGACGACGTGTGCGACCGGGCCGGACGGGTCCGCGGCCGGGGACCCCGCCGCGGCGACGGCGCTGCTCCTCGATCGCGTGCGGCTCGGCGCGGGCGGGCCACTCGCCCGGCTGAGGGTGGCGGACGGCAGGATCACCCACATCATCACGGCGAGCGAGGGCGCGGACCACCTCGTACCGGGCGCCGGAGAGCGGCTCCTCGATCTGGACGGGCGGACCCTGCTGCCCGGCCTGTGGGACGCCCACGTCCACCTGGCGGACTGGGCCGCTGTCCGTCACCGCCTCGACCTGTCCGGGACCGGCTCCGCGCGGGCGGTGGCCGGCCTGGTGCGCGCGAGCAGCGCCCAAGTGCCTCACAACGCGGTCCTGTTGGGGTACGGGTTCCGGGACGGACTGTGGCCGGACGCCCCGCACAAGCGGCTCCTGGACGCCGTACTGCCCGACCGGCCGGTGGCCCTGGTCAGTGCCGATCTGCACGCCGTCTGGCTCAACTCGGCCTGCCTGGCCCTCCTCGGACGGGGCGACCACCCCACCGGCCTGGTCCGGGAGCACGAGGCCCACGACATCCTGGCCGCGCTGCCGGGCGCACCGGCCGAGGTGGTCGACGGCTGGATCGAGGAGGCGTGCCGTGCCGCCGCCGCACGCGGGGTCACCGGTGTCATCGACTTCCAGTTCGGCGACACGGTCGGGGAGTGGGAGCGGCGCTCGGCCCGGTTCCGGCCGGCCGTACGGGTGGCGGCGGCCGTCTATCCCCCTCATCTCGACGCGGCCGTGGCACGCGGGTTGCGCACGGGGAGCCAGGTCGGCGCGCCCGGCGGCCCGGTCCGGGTGGGCCCGCTGAAACTCTTCACCGACGGCTCCCTCAACACCCGTACCGCCCTGTGCCGCGACCCCTACCCCGGGCAGGCGGGCACGGACGACGCGCACGGTGTCGCGGAGACCTCACCGCGCGAACTGGTGGACCTCATGCGGCGGGCCGCCGCGCACGGCCTCGAACCCGCCGTGCACGCCATCGGCGACCGCGCCAACACCGTCGCCCTGGACGCCTTCGAGGCGGTGCGCTGCCGCGGCCGGATCGAGCACGCGCAGCTGCTCAGCACCCAAGACCTGCCGCGCTTCGCCGATTTGGGGGTCGTGGCGGGAGTGCAGCCCCGGCACGCGACCGACGACCGGGACGTCGCCGAGCGGTACTGGGCCGGGCGCACCGGACGGGCCTTCGCCTACGCCGGTCTGCTCGCCGCCGGCGCCCACCTGGAGTTCGGCTCGGACGCCCCGGTCTCGCCGCTCGACCCGTGGCTCGCCGTCGCGGCGGCGGTCTCGCGTACCGACGACGGACGCCCTCCGTTCCACCCCGAGCAGCGGCTGACCGTCCGGGACGCGCTGGTGGCGGCGGCCCGCGGACGCCGCCTGGTCAGGGTCGGGGACCCCGCCGACCTGGTGGTGGTCGACGTGGACCCGCTGGCGGCAGGCACCGACACCCTGCGGGCCATGCCGGTGCACGCCACGATGACCGACGGCCGCTGGACCCACGGCCCGGACTGAGCCGCGACCGGCTCGCTACTCCAGGCCCTTGAAGCGGTGCCCGGCCCACAGCAGCGCGCCCGCGCCACAGGCGAGGAGCAGGGCGGCTTCGAGCAGGAGAGGGGGTTGCCACCCGGCCCAGTCGAGGCCGCCGACCGCCGCCCGGTCCGGTGCCCGCAGGGCGATGCAGCGGCGGAGCAGGTCCACTCCGTAGGCCAGCGGATTGGCGGCGGCCAGTGTGTGGGCCCAGGAGGGGAGGGCCTGGAGCGGGAAGAAGCCGCCGGAGAGGAACAGCAGTGGCGTCATCCCCACACCGAGCAGCGTGTGGAACGTCTCGGCCCTGCCGAGGGTCACGGCCAGGACCAGGGCGAGGGAGGTGAGGGCGAACGAGATCAGGATCATGCCGGCGAGGAGCAGCACCAGGAGAACCGGGTCGTAGGGCAGGCCGACCACGCCCGCCAGGCCGAGCAGTACGGTGCCCTGGACCGCGGCGACCAGGGTTCCGCCGGCGCAGATGCCCAGGAGCAGGGTGGAGCGGCGGACCGGGGCCATCAGCAGTTCCCGGAGGTAGCCGCTCTGGCGGTCGAGGATCAGGCGGATGCCGACCATGGTCGCCGGCGCCTGCACCGTCATCATCAGCATGCCGGGGAAGAGGTAGGTCTGGTAGCCGACGCCCAGGGACGCGGTGGGGATGAGCGCGGCCAGGCCGCCTCCGAGGACGAGGAGGTACAGCACCGGCTGGAGCATCATCAGCGCGGCCTGGGCGCGCTGGCCGGTCAGGCGGAGCAGATCGCGGTACATCAGGCCGTGGATCGCGCGGAGTTCGTGCCGCAGGCCGCCCGCCCGTCCGCCGCCCGGAGCGCGGGCGGCGGCGGGAGCCGAGGAGTGCGCGGGGAGCGTGGTCATGGGCCGCCGCCGGTTTCTGCCGTCGCCTCGGACGGGGTGGTACCGGCCGTTGCCTGGCCGGTGTGCGCGCCGTGGAGGCTGCGGCCGGTGTGGTGGAAGAAGACGTCGTCGAGTGTGGGCGGGGTGGCCGAGGCGGCGTGCACGGCGATGCCGTGACGTGCCAGCGACGCGCACAGGCGGGGGATCCAGGAACTGCCCTCGGGTACCCGGAGGCAGACCCCGTTCGCGTCCACCGTGACGGAGTGGGCCGGCGGCGCGCTCCGGCGGACGATCTGGTGTGCCGTGATGTCCGCGCTGGTGCGCAGCACGACCCGGTCGTCGCCGATCGCGACCTTCAGCGCGAGCGGTGTGCCCTGGGCCACCAGTTCGCCGTGGTCGATGATGGCGATGCGGTCGCAGTTCTCCGCCTCTTCGAGGTAGTGCGTGGTGACGAAGAGCGTGTTGCCGTGCCGCTCGCGCAGGGTGAGCAGATGCTCCCAGACCTGTGCGCGGGCATGCGGGTCCAGCCCGGTGGTCGGCTCGTCCAGGAACAACACGGCGGGCGCGTGCAGCAGTTGACGGGCGATCTCCAGTCGGCGGCGGGTACCGCCGGACAGGGTGCGCACCGGAGAGCGGCGTCGGTCGGTCAGCCCGGCCGTCGCCAGTACGTCGGCTGCGCGGCGGCGGGCGACGTCGCGTCTCAGCCCGTAGAGGCGCGCGTGGACGTGCAGGTTCTGTTCGGCCGTCAGGTCGGGGTCGAGAGCGCTGTGCTGGAACAGCATGCCGACCTGCCGCCGTACCTCGTGGGGCTGGGCGCGTACGTCGGCGCCGGCCACCGTGGCGCGGCCGGCGGTGGGGCGGGCCAGGGCGCACAGCATGGCGATGGTGGTGGACTTCCCGGCGCCGTTGGGACCGAGGAAGGCGAAGGACTCGCCCTCCCGCACGTCCAGGTCCAGCCCGCGCACGGCATGGGTGGTGGTGCCGTCCGGGCCGGGGTAGCTCTTGGCCAGGCCGCGCGTCGTGATGGCGTACCCGGGGCCGGGCACGGACCCGGGGCTCTGTGCGGGCGCCGGGCGGGTGACCTCCGGAGTGGTGAAGGCGGTTGTCCTGCGGGCTGCCCGGCCGAGATCGTCGTCACCGGCGTGAAGCTGCATGTGGTCCGGTCCTCGTCTAGGGTTTCGCCGTCCGCTGCGGACCGTGCGTACGCGTCCGCTCGGGGCGCCTGGGTCGTGGCCGGTGGACCGGCCGGCGGCTGTCCGGAGACAGCCGCCGGCCGGGTGATGCCACCGTGCCTAGGCGCAGCTGATGCCGATGCAGACCGTGTTGAGCAGGGTCAGCAGGCCGACGCAGGCGCACGTCCCGGAGAACGACGCTCCGTCGACGCTGACCGGGTCCGTCTCGGGCAGGGCGTGGAGGTGGGCCAGCAGTTCGAGGTCCTGGATTTCCATGGGGTTCTCCTTCTGTTGAGCGGTGGCGGCAGGGATTTCTGCCGCTCAGTCCGGCAACTGGACCATCCAGTGCCGGAGGTCTGTGTGACGCGTACGCAGCAGGAAGGCCAAGGTCCCGGCGGACCCGTCGCTCCAGCTGGTCGAGACGTCTCCGTACTCGTTGGGGAAGACCAGGTGGCCGTGGCGACGGGCTCCCTCCGCGACGATGAGACGGCCCAGTTCCTCCGCCTCCGCCCGGTGCACGGGGTCGCCCGTGGCGACGGCCAGGTCGAGCAGGAAGTCACCGTTGCCCGCCAGCCCGTGGCACTGGCTGAGAGGGGCGCGGGAGGCGCGTTCCGTGACGGATCGCGCACTGCGCCGGGCGAGGTCACCGAACCTGTGGTCGCCGGTGACCTGCCACAGGCGGAGGAGGAAGGTGCCGATGCCCGCCGCGCCATGACACCAGTACGGGGCGGTGGGCACGTCCGTGGCGTGCGAGGGCCACTGGGCCGCCCCGTCGACGAGGACGGCGCCGGCCACCAGGCGCTCGCCGACCTCCAGGGCCAGCTCCATGTGTTCGGGGCACCGCGAGACGAGCGCGGCGGAGAGGAGGAAGCAGCCGATGCCGGCCGCTCCGTGGGCGAAGCCGAGGTACTGCTTGCCGGATTCGCCGGAGAGCGCGTCCGCGGGCACCGGCCAGCTCACTCCGGACGGCTCGCGTTGTACGGCGCGGGCCAGCCGGTCGGCCGCGTCCACGGCCAGTTCGGCGAAGCGCGGGTCGCCGCTGCGGTGCCACAGGTGGATGGCGGCCGTGCCACTGCCCGCGGTGCCGTGGGTGATGTCGTGGTGGAGCGAGGACTCCTGCGGAGCCAGCGCCAGTGCCAGCGCGTGGTCGACGAGTGCCCGGTCGTCGATGGCGCGTCCGGCGTCGTAGAGCGCCCAGGCGGTGCCACGGCCGCCGAAGTGCAGG
This sequence comes from Streptomyces sp. NPDC005423, assembly GCF_040606415.1. Taxonomy (NCBI): domain Bacteria; kingdom Bacillati; phylum Actinomycetota; class Actinomycetes; order Kitasatosporales; family Streptomycetaceae; genus Streptomyces; species Streptomyces sp. NPDC005423. The sequence goes on from NZ_JBEXET010000027.1 coordinate 67,823, forward strand.
CCGGGGCGGGTGGAGCCGGTGTCCGTGCGGTCCGCGATCCAGCGGCCCGCGGTGTGGAGCAGCGCGGGCAGCCGGGGGTCCTCGGAGACCTCGAAGTACCGTGTCAGGACGGCCAGTACACCGGCCGCGCCCTGCTGCACGGTGCAGGGGTCGGTCTCCCCGGCCCTGGTCGACACCGGCCACAGCCGCCGGTCGTCCGCCGGGGTCATCGAGTCGACGAGGTGGTTTACGAGCCCGGCCACCGCGTCGTGCGGGGAGTCCGCGCGGTCCGCGAGCGCGCTGCGGGCCGTGCGGGTCGAGCCGACCGTGCGGGTCGCGGTGTCGGGCCCGGGCCGGCCCGGGGCGCCGGCCTGCCGGAGCGCCTCACGGGCCCGGGACGGATCCCAGCGCTCGGCGGGATCGTCCCGCATCAGCCCGAGGACCAACTCGACCAATCCGTCGGGCAGTTGCAGGAACTCGGTACACGCGGTCAGCCATCCGGCGAGCCGCTCCTGGTCGGTCCTGGCGGCGGGCTCCTCCGGCAGCAGGTTCGGCACCTTCCCGGCCAGGACGAAGCAGATGGTGGCGCCGAGGCTGTAGTAGTCGGCCGTCGTGGAGACGGGCGCGTCGGCCAGGCGCTCAGGGGCGCTGAAGCCGGGGGTTCCGACCCGGGTCGGCAGCGCGAACTCGTCCTCCACGACCGCGAGTTCGAGGTCGATCAGGCGCAGCACGCCATCGGGGCGGACCATGACGTTGCCCGGGGTGAAGTCCCGCAGGACGCAGCCATGGGCGTGGGCCGCCGCGACCAGGTCCACCAGACGGGCCACCTGGGCGAGGGCGTCGACGCCGTAGCGCGCACTCCCGACATCACGGAAGTGCTCGGCGACCCAGACCCGCAGGGGGACACCCGGGACCTCGCTCTGCGCCAGGAACAGGTGCCCGCCGTGTTCGAAGAGCGCCAGGGCGTCCGGAGCCAGCTCCGTGCCCTTGAGCTTCTCCAGCGCCCGCGCCTCGGCGCGCAGCCAGTCGCGGACGTCGCGGCCGGAGGTGTCGGCCTCCACGTGCGGACGCGTCTCCTTGATCACCACGGAGGCGCCGGTGCTGACGTCGGTTCCCCGGTAGACACCGCCCTTGTTGGTCTGCCGGATCGCCTCCCGTACGGCGAAACGGCCTCCGAGCAGCACCGGACGGCTCGCCGCCTCCGCCGTGCGCCGCGGGGCGGGCACCGAGGCGGGGAACGGGCAGACCGCCCAGGCGGGCGGAGCGTAACGGCCGCTGCGCTCGTCCTCCACGGGATTGCCGTCGGGGTCCTCGATGTACCACATCAGCAGGCCCACGTCCGAGAGCCGCCGGCGGGCGGCGAAGGCGCCGTAGCGGTAGTGCACCAGGCTGTCCGCGGCGTACGGCTGGTCCGACAGGATGCGCGGCCCGGTCAGTCCCGCCGTGGCACGGTGCAACTCCCGGGCGAGCCGGGCCGCGTCGGCGTCGGAACGCGGGTAGACGGTGATGAACTTGCCCGAGCTTCCCCGCGGCGTGGAACGGGAGTTGAGCGCGCTCACCTGGTCGAGCGACCGGGTGAACTTGAACGCCGACTCGTCGCGCAGCAGCACGTCCAGACACTTCGCGAGAACGGCGGGCGCGGAGGCGGCAGTTGCCGACACGTGGAGCTTCCAGCCCTGAAGGCGCCGGGCCCCCGCACCCGGTACGACGCGGCACCACATCTCGTCCGTGTCGATCGTCCAGCGTGCCGCCGAGTCCGTCGCGTGCAGCGCTGTGTGGAGAAGGCCTGCCAGTTCGACGTCGGTTGCGTGGCTCGTCATCAGTCTCCCTCCCAACGGTGGCAACCGTTGGCCGGACTGTGCCCACCCACACGGGCGGGCAACATGCAGCCATCTGTATTCACTTGTCCGAGCGAGCGCACGGAGTTGGTTACCGACGAGAGGCGCCGCTGGGCGCGGAAAGGGCGTGCGGATGCCCGCGCCGCGGGCGGCACCCTCGCGAAGCGGGGGCGCGTCCACCGTGCCGTCCGCGCACCCGGCACCGGCCGACCAGGCCGTACTTCGGCGGAAGGGGCAGGAGGGACCCCGCGGGTTCCGCTGGTCGGGCCTCTCGTACGCTGGCGCCCGTGCCACCACTTCCGGAACCGCCGCCCGAGGACCAAGTCCCCTATATCCAACCGCTCGTTGACCCCGTTCCCGTCACGCTGCTGCCCACCCGGACCTGGACGCACGAGCAGTGGTCCCGCATCCGACAGGGCTTCCTGGGGCGGACCATGGAGGAGAAGTGGAACGTCGTGGTCGACGGGCGGACCGCCACCGTGTGGCGGTCGGGGATCGTCTTCTACGAGGTGACGTTCGAGCCCGTCGACGGCGGCTGGTGGATCGGCTCCGCGCTGACCTCGGCCGACCATCGAAGCCGGAACCCGGGTGAGGAGTACGCGATCGACGAACGGCACGGCGTGATGCTGGAGTGGATGATCACCGGCATTGTGCTAGGGGAGCCGGACGGGGACCTGCAGTACCGGCTCACCACCGTCATCGACCAGCCGTACCGCACAGGGGACGGGCTGCCCCAGCTGATCCTGCACACCACGCTCGGCTTGCGGGACGTGCGCTGACCGTCGCGAACGGGCGGGAGCGGCCCGTCACCCGTGCCGTCGGAACCGGCGTGGGCGTCAGCCCGTCGGCACGGCGGCCGGCACCGGCGTGAGCAGGTCGCGCGCCTGGACGGCGGGGAGGGACAGGGTGCGATACCCCACGCTCTCGAACAGGACCGTGATCTTGTCGCCCTCCTCGCTCATCACCTCGCCCTCGCCCCACGCGCTGTGCCCCACCCGCGTTCCGGGCGGGAAGGAGCCGTCGGCCGTCTCGGGCTCCAGCGGGTCGGGGCCCGTACCGGAGAGGATGTCTCCCGCGCGGACGGGGGTCTCCCTCAACTCCTGTGTACGGGCGCACACATCGCAGCCCGCGCAGTCGCCCTCCGCCAGCGTCTCACCGAAGTAGCCGAGCAGGTGGCGCCGGCGGCAGCCGTTCGTCTCCGCGTACGCCCGCATCATCTCCACCCGGGAACGCTCCAGATCGACACGGGCGGACGCGATCCGCATCGCCTCGCGGACGCAGACGTCCCGCCGCGCGCCGGGCACGGCCCGGACGCCGCCGCGCTTCTCCGTCGTCACAGCTCCGGCCTCCTCCAACAGGTGCAGCATCGACGTCAGGCGCGTCTGGGAGAGCTTGGTGCGTTCGCGCAGAGCGGTCGCCGTGACCGGTCCCCGGTGCTCGCGCACCGCGTCGATCAGCCCGTCCAGCACCTCCGGGTCGGGACGGGCGCCCGCCCGGAACCGCTGCACGCCGAGGTCCTCGGGCCGGTAGGCGAGGACCGCCGTCGACGGTTCCCCGTCGCGGCCCGCCCGGCCGATCTCCTGGTAGTAGGTGTCGAGGGAATCCGGCACCGACGCGTGCAGCACGAAGCGGATGTTCGGCTTGTCGATACCCATCCCGAACGCGGACGTCGCGACGACCACGTCCAGTTCACCGTCCCGGAACCGGTCGTGCGTCCGGGACCGCTCCGACGCCGACAGCCCCGCGTGGTAGGGGGCGCTGTCGAACCCGAGGGCCGCCAGCTCCTCCGCGTACTCCTCGGTCTCGCGCCGCGTCCCGGCGTAGACGATGCCCGGTTTGGCCTCCGCCGCGGCCCGTTCCACCACCCACCGGCGCTTCTCCGCGTTCTCCCGGTGCCGTACGACCTCCAGCGTGATGTTGCGGCGGTCGAACCCCGCGACCACCTCGTGCGCCTCGCGCATGCCGAGCCGCTCCACGATGTCCGCCCGCACGGGGGCCGCCGCGCTGGCGGTGAGGGCGAGGAGCGGCGGCCGGCCGATGCGCTCGCGCACATGGCAGAGGTTCAGGTAGTCGGGCCGGAAGTCGTAGCCCCACGAGGAGACGCAGTGCGCCTCGTCGACCACCATGAGCGCGGGAGCGGCGGCGGCGAGCTGCTTCACCACCTCGTCCTTGGCCAGTTGCTCGGGTGAGACGAACAGGAAGTCCAGGCTGCCCTCGCGGACGCGCTCCCAGGCGGCTTCGTTGTCCCGCGCGGGCTGCGCGGAGTTGACGGCCGAGGCGCTGGATCCCTCGATACCGGTGAGATGGGCGACCTGGTCCCGCTGGAGCGCTATCAGGGGCGAGACCACGACGGTCGGCCCCTCCAGCAGCACACCCGGCACCTGGTAGACGGCCGACTTCCCCGCGCCCGTCGGCATCACGACGATGGTGTCGCGCCCTTCCATCACGGCTGTCATGGCGTCGAGTTGGGACGGGCGCAGCCGCTCCCAGCCGAACACGTCCCGGGCGCAGCGGTTCAGGCGACTCCTGAGTGACCTGGCCTTGAAGTATCCGACCTTGGCACGCATGGCTCTCCTGACGCCGCTCTCCGATGGGTTCGGCGCTCGTGTACCCCCGACCGGGCCGGAAAACGGCTCACCCGCCGGGAGTTGCCGTTCCGTGTCCTCGCGGGTCGAGCCATGCGCCGGTCACGGCCGGCGGCTCCCGTCGGCGTGGAGACCGGTTTCGGAGGGCTCGGCGGGAACCGGGCGATACGTCCGAGATCTCATGGGGCGAAGAGGGCCCGGTCCGTGTGTGTCCTGAAGCATTCCTGCTCGCCGCCCGCCGTGGGGCTGAAGCAGGCTTGCACGGACGTCCCGGGACTGACCACGCTCATGGAGGTGTGGACGTAGGCGTTCGCCTCGTCGTGGCTGGTGACCCGGACGCCGCGGAGGGCGCCGGCCGGGCCGCTCGTCCGGAGTTCGGCGCGGTCGTTGACGGCCGCGCCCCACGCGCGGGCCCAGACCGTCCCGCACTCCTGGCTGTAGCGGATCTGGATCCAGGCGCCCGTGCCGGTCCTGTGCTCGGCGAGGGTCACCGGGTCGGCGGCGCACTTCATTGTGATCGGGTCCTTGTCCTGACAGGCGGTGTGCCGGCAGAGCGCCCCGGTGGCCGGAGGGGGCATGGGGTACGGCTGCACCTGCCTGCGCTGCGACGGAGGGAGGTGGACGAGCACCAGCGTGCCGAGGACCAGGGCGCAGAGCGACGCGAGGGCGGTGAGGACGGTAGCGCGCCGGTGTCCGTCCGGGCCGGTACGGGGGTGGCCGGTGGCGGGCGGGACCGTCTCGCCCCGGCCGGTGCCGGACGGGACGGTGACGCCGGACGAAGCCGGGGTGTCCGTACGGGAGTCGGTGCGCTGCCGGACCCGCGTCCCCGGCGCCGGACCACTGTCCTCCGGGCGGTCCGTGCGGTCCGTGTGGTCGGTGCGGTCCGTCGGGTCGGTGCCAACGGTGGGGTCCGTGGGGTCCGCGCCGTCCGTGGGGTCCGCGCCGTCCGTGGGGTCCGTGCCGTGCGGGGGGTCCGCGCGGCTCGTGCGCTCCGTGCGGGCGATGTCCAAGAGTGCCAGCGCGTGGTCGGCGGGTTCACCGGCGAGATGGCACAGCTCCTTGACCGCGCTGCGGGGTGGCAGGCTCTTGCCGTTGAGATAGCGCTCCCAGGACGACTTGCTGAAGGTGGTCGCGTGGGCGAGCTGTGCCAGGCTCAGACCGGTGCGCTGCCTCAACTCCCGCAGTACGGACGCCAGTCGGGCGCCCGGCGGTGAGGGTGCGGCGGGTGTCATCCGCGCAACGCCTTCCAGGAGCGCGGACCGAGCATGCCGTCGACGGTCAGGCCCGCGCGCAGCTGGAACGTCCTGACCGCCCGCAGCGTCAGGGGGCCGAACATGCCGTCGATCCCGCCCGGTGAGATGCCCGCCCGGCGCAGCAGACACTGCGCCTCGGCGACGTCCGCGCCGGTGGCGCCGTAGAAGATCTCGGTGTCCCGGCCGTCGTTGACGCCTGCCGACCAGCGGCCGTCGACGCGCGTGATGTGACAGGTGTAGGAGGGCTGCGGGGAGGTCGCCGTGGTGCGGGGCGGGGTGGCGACGGCCGCCGGGGCGACATCGTCGTCGAGGCGCTGGAGGAGCAGCAGTGCCGCCAGGAGGGCCACGGCCAGGGCGGCGACGCCTGCCGTCAGGGCGATGTGCGAGAAACGGCCGGGGGCCGCTCCGGTGACGGGTGGCCCCGTGGGCGCGGTCGGTACGGGCGCAGACCCGGGACGCGGCTCCGCCGACGGCTCCTGCTCCGATCCCCGTTCCTGTTCCCGGCCTTGTTCCTGTTCGTGGCCCTGTCCTTGTCCTTGCTCTTGTTCATGGTCCGGCCCTTGCCGCCCCCGCGTGGTGAGCGGTGGCGGTGCGGCGGGCCTGGTGCGGCGGGTGTCCCAGGTGTCGGCGGCGATCTCGTGCAACGCGAACAGGGGAGTGGGGTCGGCCCCGGTGATCCGGGCCAGTGCCTCGACCGCCTCCCGGGGCGGCAGCGACGTACCTCCCAGGTACCGCTCCCACGACTTGGCGCTGTAGCCCGTCTTGGCCGCCAGCTGTCGCATCGTCAGCTCGCCGTGGTCCTTCAGCAGACGTAACCGTTCCGCCAACTGCCGCGCGGAAGGATCGAGTTCAGCGGGCAGCGCCTTGGAGCGCGGCATGGTTCCCCCCAATGCGGTCGTCAGCGTGAACGGCGGCCCCCTCCGCTGCTGCGCATTCTCCACGAGCCCGTCACATCTGTCACAGCGTCCCGCGCAGCCGTCCCGTCGGCTCCTGTCGTCGCAGGTCACCGGGGTAGTCGTCCCATGAAGTCGCCACTTGACGCACGGCCGTGGCCGTCGGCCCGGAGCGCCCTGCATCTTTGGTCCCGCCACCTGCTCGCCGGGCGGGACAGGTGCCGACCCACGACCGAAAGAGGAACGCATGCGACCGAACGCTCTGGGCAGGACCATCGCCGGCCTCGTGGCCGTTGCCGGGCTCGCCGCCGGCAGTGTGGCGACCGCGGGGATCAGCTACGCGGCGCCCGCGAGCACCGCGCGGACCACGGCTCTCGCACAGCCCGCCGTCGCGGCCACGACGCAGAACTTCGGTCTGACCACGGCCGAGGCCAAGAACGTCCAGGAGTTCCTCGCGGACTACTGGGGATACACCGACGGCATCGACGGTCAGCTGGGCACCAACAGCTGGAAGGCGTTCCAGCGCTGCCTCGCCCAGTACTGGGGCTACACGGGCGCCATCGACGGGGACCCCGGCACCAACACCATCAAGGCGCTCCAGCGTCTGCTGGCGTCCGACTACGGCTACACGGGCGCGATCGACGGTATCGCCGGTGCGGGCACCCGGGCGGCGTTCAAGCGCTTCGCCGGCTGACCTGACCTGACCCGTCCGACCGGTCCGGTCGTCGAGTGACCGGCCCCGGCCCGTCCTTGCCTCATGCAGGGACGGGCCGAGGACGTGTGTGCTCCCTCGGACCCGCGCTTCCGCCGTGGCGGGCGGAAGCGCCCCCGCCCGCCACGCGCCACTCCTGGCCGCCCCGCCCGACGACGCGTCGGACGACGCGCCGGTAGCCGAACTGCCCGAACTGCCCGACGTAACCGAAGTAATCGAACCGAAGGAGAACCTCGCCCCCATGGGAAGACTCGCATCGCTCGCTCACGCCGAAGACGAGAACGAAGGCTCACGGCATCCGGGGTCGCGCCGCACCGGCACGGGGTGGCGGATCCGGCTCGGGACCTTCGCCGCCACGGCGGCCTTGGTCTCGGCCGGCATCGTGATCGGTGCCGGTCCGGCAGTGGCGGCGCCGGTCGCCGTCAAGCTGACCTCCGCGTCCTGCCCCAACGAGATCGTGCAGGGCCAGACCAGCGGCTGTGTCACGGAGTTGCAGAACCTGCTGAACGCCCACGGTGCCGGTCTGACGGTGGACGGCCAGTTCGGGCCGAGCACGCTCTACGCGGTCCGTGAGTACCAGGCCGCCACCGCGATCGCCGTGGACGGGCGCGTGGGCCCCGCGACCAAGGTCAAGCTGTACGCGACCTCCGGCTCGGCGCCCGCCCCCGTCAATCTCCAGTCCTCCGCGTGCCCCGCGAACATTGTCCAGGGCAACCAGGGCGGATGCGTCACCGAACTCCAGCGGCTGCTGGTTCACCATGGCTACGCGGTCGACGTGGACGGCGACTTCGGCGCCGGTACGGCGAGTGCCGTGCGCAGCTTCCAGTCCTCGCACGGGCTCACCGCCGACGGCCAGGTCGGCACCGACACCAAGCGGGCGCTGTACGACACCGACGAGTCACCGGCGACGGGCCTGGACCTGCGGTCGGCGTCCTGCCCGGCGAACATCGTGGAGGGACAGAGCGGCGGTTGCGTCGCGACGCTTCAGTCGCTGCTGAACGGCAAGGGGCAGACCCTCGACGTCGACGGCAGCTTCGGCCCCCAGACCCTGACCGCGGTGAAGGCGTTCCAGTCCGCGAGCGGCCTCACCGCCGACGGCGAGGTCGGGACGAACACCAAGGCCGCCCTGTACGCGAACATCGGCGGCGGTGGCGGCAACGGGGCGGCCGCGCCGATCAACCTGAACTCCGCCTCCTGCCCGGCCGAGATCGTGCAGGGCCAACGCAGCGGCTGCGTAACGGAGTTGCAGAGCCTGCTCAACCACCACGGTGCCGATCTCGCCGTCGACGGCGACTTCGGTCCGCTCACCGACAGCGCCGTCAGGGACTTCCAGGCCGAGAAGGGTCTCTCGGTCGACGGCCACGTGGGTCCGAACACCAAGAGCGCGCTGTACGGCGAGGTCACCCCGCCGTCGTCGACGCCGCCCGGCGGCGGCTACGCCAAGATCCTCGACGTGGCCGAGGCCGAGGCCGGCACGGTCGAGGGCAGCGCCCGCGCGAACAGCTACGGCTCGGCCGTGGGTCTTTCGCTCTCCACGAGTGACTACGCCTGGTGCGCGACGTTCGTGAGCTGGGTGGCCAAGCAGACCGGTGCCAGCTCCTACCGCAACACCTATGTCTCGGGCTGGGTGAAGCAGGCGCGGGCAGGCAACTACCACCTCTCGGTGACGACGAGCCCGCAGCCGGGCGACATCGTGGCCTTCGACTGGGACGGCGGCAGCGACTTCACCGGGGGCAACGAGCACATAGGCATCGTGCGCACGGTGTCGTCCGGATCGTCCTTCACCACCGTCGAGGGCAACACCGGCAACCCCAACGGCGGAAGCGACGGCGTCTACGTCAAGTCCCGCTCCACGAACAGTGGTTACGACGTGGTCTTCATCCGCGTCCGCTGAGCGGTGCCGCCGGGCTCGGGGGGCCTTCGCGCGTCGCACGACGACGGATCTCCCGCCTCTTCCACGAGGCGGGAGATCCGTCGCGTCGGCCGGTCGTCAGCAGTAGAGGTTGGCGCCGGGGGTGACGCCGAGGATCGAGGTGATGCGGTTGTACGCGTCCACGCGGCTCTGCACCTGGGCCGGGCTCCGGCCGTCGCACTCCACCGAGCCGTTGATGGAGCGGATGGTCTGGCCGAAGCCCGCGCTGCTGACCATGGCGTTGTGCGGCGTCATCGTGCCGGGGCCGCTCTGGGTGTTCCAGTACCAGAGCGCGGTCTTCCAGGCAACGGCGGCGTCGTTCTGCACCAGCCACGGGTTGCCGAGCAGGTCGATGCCGAGGGCGTCGCCCGCGGCCTTGTAGTTGAAGTTCCAGCTGAGCTGGAGCGGACCGCGCCCGTAGTAGGCGGACTGGCCGGCCGGGCAGCCGTACGACTGGCTCCAGTCGCAGTACGTCGCGTAGTTGGCGGTGTTCTGCTCCACCACGTACACCAACCCGCCCGTCTCGTGGCTGACGTTGGCGAGGAAGGCCGCGGCCTCCTGCTTCCTGACCGTGTCGCTGCCGGCGTTGGCGAAGGCGGGGTAGGCGCCGAGGGCGGCGGTGAGACCGCTGTAGGTGTAGAAGGAGTTCCGGTTCGGGAACATCTGGTTGAACTGCGTCTCGCTCACCACGAAGCTGCCGACGGGCGTGCTGGGGCCGCTGTCGCAGGCGTACGGCTCCCAGTACCAGGTGCTGATGACGGGGTCGTAGCCGGGGTTGTCGTGCTCGGCGATGTAAGCCTTGCCGTCGGTGTAGCGGACGATGTTCCCGGTCGCGTAGGACCTGCCCGCCACCCAGTCGGGGTAGCTGGAACACGCGGCGGCGGACGCGCTCGCGGCGGGAAGGACCACGGGGGTGAGGCCTCCCAGCACGAGTGCGGTCAGGACTGCTGAGATGCGGCGCCTCGACACAGGCACGACTCCTCTGTGAAGCACGGCCGTTCCCCGTCGGGGGCAGGGCGGAGCGAAGCCTTGTGCGCACGAGCCGGGCGGACCGGCCACGGCGTGGGGGGCGGCCGTGGTGGGGGATGGGGAAACCTCACTCAACCGCATTGGTATGGACCAGTCAAGGGTATAGACCTGTCAACCGCCGTTCCCGCCGCGCGAGTTGCGCGTGTCCCCGCACTTCCGCCACTCCTGTCACCACCCTGTACCGCACCCCGTGTTCGAGATAGCGTCACCTCGCAACTGGCGAATGAAACGATTCAACGCACTGTCGTTCAGAGTTCAGGGAGGCATCGTGGCGTCGCACGGCACACCGGAGGAAGGCGTTTCCCGACGCGTCGTTCTGGCCGCGGCGGGCACCGCGGGGCTCACCGTCGCGGCCCTCGGCGCCGCGCCGCCGTCGGCACAGGCGCTCCCCGCCGACGGGTCCGTCGCGACCGGCACCGCCAACTCGGCCCGCCGCAAGCGTGGTTGGCACCAGTACGTGCAGGGTCCCGCCTCCCGTACGGTCCGGCCCGTGCGGATCATCTCGGTCGACGGCGACGTCCGCGACCCCGAGGCGCTGCTCAAGCCGGGCGGCGCCACCACCGTGCTGCGGCGGCCGAGCCCCGAGGCGGCTCCCCGCTGGCCCGAGGGCACGACCGCCCAGGCCTCGTCGGCGCACGCCGGCAACAACGGCAACGACGGCCGGCCGCGCACCTACGACGCGGCCAACGCCGTCGACGGCGACCCGGACACCTTCTGGAACGACGACACCATCGGGGTGTTCCCCGACACGCTCACCATCGTCACGCCCCAGGTCACGGCGGTGCGCGGGATCACCGTGATCTCCAACGCCGACGGAGTGCCGACCGACCTCACCGTCGACGTGTGGCGCGACGGCGACTGGCACACCGCCGCCACGGTCACGGGGAACGACGCGGTCCAGCGGGCCGTTCCGTTCACCGAGGAGTTCACCACCGACCGGGTGCGGATCACGGTGAACGCCGCCCAGGACACCTCGCACGGCGACTTCACCCGGATCAACGAGGTGTGGCCCGCACCGGTCGCCCCGGTTCCCGTCCCGAGCGTCACCGTGGACTTCGGCAAGGTGGTGGTGGGGTATCCGCGGCTCCGGTTCGTCTCGGCCTCCGCCGGCTCGCCCGGTGTGCGGCTGGCGTTCTCCGAGACCCGCCAGTTCCTCACCGGCCGCTCGGACTTCACCCGCTCCGACCAGGCGGGCGGCGCCGGACAGGGCACGGACCAGTTCGCCGTACCCGCGGGCGGCGCCGACTGGGAGGACCACAAGGGCTTCCAGGCCGGCGACAAGGTGTTCGCCGACGGACTGCACGGCTTCCGCTACCTCACCGTCAGCCTCGACGCGCTCGCCTCCGACAGCCCCGCCGCGCAGCCCTGGGGCACGGTGGAGATCGACTCGGTGGAGCTGCGGTTCACCGCCTGCCTGGGCACGCCCAGCACCTACCGCGGCTGGTTCCTCTGCTCCGACGAGGAGTTGAATCGTTACTGGTACGGAGCCTCGTACACCAACGAACTGGTCACCGACACCTTCCGCCAGGACGACGTCGATCCGCGGGGCGCCTGGAGCGCCACCCTGGAGGGGAAGCAGGTCCTGCACGACGGCGCCAAACGCGACCGCGACCCCTACGTCGGCGACCTCGCCGTCTCCGCGCGCACTCTCTACCTGACCCATGACGACACCGCGGCGGCGGCCCGCAACGTCCTCGCCGACCTCGCCGACCACCAGCGCGCCGACGGCTGGATCCCGCCCGCCTCCATCAACGGCTACACCCTCCCCCTCTTCGACTATCCGCTGTACTGGGTGACGTGCAGCTGGGACTACGTCCTCTACACCGGGGACCGCGCCTACGCCGCCCGCTACCACCCGGCCCTGGTGAAGGTCCTGGACGCCTGGTACCCGAGCGTCACCGACGGCGCGGGCCTGCTGAGCAAGGGCCTCAACGGCACCAGCGGCTACGGCGACTACGCGTTCCTGGGCCGCACGGGCCGCGTCACCTACTACAACGCGCTCTACGTGCAGGCCCTCAAGAACGCGGCCCAACTGGCCGGAGCGCTGGGCCAGGACGCCGACGCCACCCGCTGGAGCGCCCGTGCGGAGCAGGTCGCGCGGGCCGTCAACGCGCTGCTGTGGGACGCCGACGCGGGCGCCTACCTCGACTCCGCGACCGGCCCCGTGCGGCACGCGCAGGACGGCAACGCCCTGGCCGTCGTCACGGGCATCGCCGACACCGGCCGCGCCGCGTCGGCGCTCGCCCACCTCGACGCGACGACGAGACAGCCGTACGGGAACGCGTTCATGGACAACGACACCCTCTTCGCGCAGGCGTCCCAGCGGGTCTACGCCTTCACCTCCTACCCGGAGATCGAGGCCCGCTTCCTGAGCGGCCGGGCCGCCTCCGCGCTCGACCAGATCCGCCGCACCTACGGCTGGATGGACCGCAACGACCCCGGCACCACCCACTGGGAGGGCATCGGCCCGGACGGGTCGCCGTACGAGGGCGCCTTCACCAGCATGGCGCACGGCTGGTCCACCGGAGTGCTGCCGGCCCTGACCCACCACCTGCTGGGCGCCCGGCCCACCTCGCCCGGCTACGCCACCTGGGAGGTCCACCCGCAGCCCGGCGACGTCGACTGGGCCACGGGCCAACTGCCTACCCCGAACGGCCCGTTGACCGTCGAGTGGGAGAACGACGCCCGGCAGTTCCGGCTCACCGTCCAGGTGCCCGCGCACACCCGGGGCTCGGTCGCGTTCCCCGGCGACGCGCAAGGGCAGCACGTGCGCGCCGGCCGCCGGACCCTCTGGGACGGGCGCCGGGCCGTGGCCCGCTCCGTGACCGGCACCGGCGGGACCGTCGTCGTCTCGGACCTCGGCCCGGGCACCCACAGCTTCGTGAGCCAACAGCCGTCCACCTGACCCCACTTGACGCCGCTCGATCCTGTGATGTCACCAAGCGTAAACACGTGGACGCCGAGGGTGTCCGCGCGGGACACTTTCCGTTCCGGACAACCGCCCCTCGACATCACAGGGTTGGGATGGAATCGCCTGAAACACGTGAGATGCACCCGCGCAGGGGCTCCGTGCTCCTCGCACTCCGCCACTACGGAAAGGAGTTGGGCCGCCTACGGCGGCTGACCGTCCCCGCCATGCTGCTCCCGGCGGTCGGCAACATCGGCATCAACTACATCGCGCCGCTGGTCGTCGCGAAGCTCGTCGCGCGGATCGCCGGTGACGCCCGGGTCACCGTCGGCGCGACGTGGCCGTACGTGCTCGTCTTCGCCGGCACCCTGCTGCTCGCCGAGGGGTTCTGGCGCGTCGGCCTGCACTGCCTCAACCGCCTCGACGCCCTGGGCGTCGAGCAGTTGTACGTGATCGGTATGGACGCGCTGTTCGCCAAGGACGCCGCGTTCTTCCACGACAACTTCGCCGGCTCGCTCACCAAGCGGGTGCTGAGCTTCGCCTCCCGCTTCGAGGACTTCGTCGACACCATGACCTTCCAGGTGGTGGGCAGCCTCGTACCGCTGCTGTTCGGTTCGGTGGTCCTGTGGCGCTACGAACCGCTCCTCGTCGTAGGGCTGTTGGCGATGCTCGTACTGACCGGCGCGTGCGTGGCGCCGCTGGTGCGGCGCCGGCAGGCCCTGGTCGACCTGCGGGAGGAGGCGATCGCCGAGGTCTCCGGCCATGTCGCCGACAGCCTCATGAACATGGACACGGTCCGTGCGTTCGCCGCCGAGGGACGGGAGGCCGCCGAACACCGCTCCCGTGTCGCCCGCTCCCGCCGCCTCACCCTGCGCTCCTGGGACTACGGCAACCTGCGCATCGACACCCTCGTCGCACCGCTCTCCGTGCTCACCAACGCGCTGGGCCTGCTGCTCGCCGTCGCGCTCGGCGGGGGAGCGCACGGCGTCGAGGCCGTCGTGGTCGCCTTCACGTACTACTCCAACGCGACCCGGATCATGTTCGAGTTCAACCAGATCTACCGCCGGCTGGAGAGCGCGATGACGGAGGCCGCGCAATTCACCGAGCTGCTGCTGAAGCCCCCGACCGTGCTCGACCCGCCGGTCCCCGAACCGGTGCGGTCCCAGGCGGCCGACGTGCGCTTCGAGCGGGTCCTCTTCGCCCACGCGGGCGCGGAGCCCCTCTTCCGGGGGCTCGACCTGACCGTGCCCAGCGGCGCGAAGGTCGGCCTGGTGGGCCGCTCCGGCGGCGGCAAGACCACCCTCGCCCGGCTGCTGCTGCGGATGACGGACATCGACGCCGGGCGCATCCTCGTCGGCGGCCAGGACATCAGCCGGCTGCGCCAGGCCGACCTGCGCGGACTGATGGCCTACGTCCCGCAGGACCCGGCGATGTTCCACCGCACCCTGCGGGAGAACATCGCCTTCGCCCGCCCGGACGCCACCGAGGCCGAGATCCGCCGGGCCGCCGACGCCGCCCACGTCACGGAGTTCGCCGACGCGTTGCCGGACGGCTTCGCCACCATGGTCGGCGAACGGGGCATCAAGCTCTCCGGCGGCCAGCGCCAGCGGGTCGCGCTCGCCCGGGCCATCCTGCGCGACGCCCCGATCCTGCTGCTCGACGAGGCGACCAGCGCGCTGGACTCCGAGAGCGAACTCCTCGTCCAGGAGGCGCTGTGGCGGCTCATGGAGGGGCGGACCGCGCTCGTGGTGGCGCACCGGCTGAGCACGGTCGCCGGCATGGACCGGCTCGTCGTGCTCGACCGGGGACGGATCGTGGAGCAGGGCACCCACCAGGAACTCCTCGCGGCCGAAGGCGCCTACGCCAAGCTGTGGCAGCACCAGTCGGGCGGATTCCTCGACGAGAGCACCGCCGGTTCCGACGTGGTTACCCGGTCCTGACCGGGCTCGCCCCGTGGACACCCTCTTGACGGCGCGCGGAGGTGGATCGACACTCCAGATGGGAATCCTAGTGAACAGGTAGGGAAACAATGGGGCGCTTCCAGCCGGTCACCAGCCGAGTGATCCGTACGCCCCTTCTGACCTCCCGCCGTCACATCGATCTGCTGCGGGTCCGCAGCGCCATCAGTCCCCTGCGCTGACACCCGCCCACCGCTCGACGACGCTTCCGCCGCGCGTCCGCGCGCCCGTCCCCGGGGAGACCCATGTCCAGCACGCCCTCCGCCGCCGTCCCGTCCGACCGGCCCGCCCCCGCCTTCCGCGGCCGCATCGGACGCGACGCGCGCAGCGGCCACTACGCCGTGCCGCGCCGCTACCGGCTGCACCTGTCCACCGCCGACCCCGACTGTCTGCGCATCGCCGTCACCCACAGCCTGCTCGGTCTCGACGACGTCTGCCCCGTGACCTACCTGCCCGCCGTGCCCGACCACGCCGACGGCGGCCACCGCGCCCTGCGCCCGCTCTACGAGGCCGGCGCCCACCACTACGCCGGACCGGCCGCCGCGCCGGTGCTCAGCGACGACTGGTCCGGACGGATCGTCAGCAACCACGCCCAGGACATCGTCCGCGACCTCGCCCGGCACTTCGGCACCGGCTGCCCCGACCTCCACCCGGCCGGCGCCGACTCCGAGATCGAGGCCGTCGAGCGGATGTGCGCCCAGGGCATCGAGGACGCCGCGCAGTGCGCCGGGGCGGCCGGCGCGGGACAGCCGGAACGCGACGCGGCCCTCGCCCGGCTGCTGGAGACACTGGGCGCGCTGGAACGCTGGCTGGACGGCCTCGAGTTCCTGATCCGCGACGAACTCACCGCCGCGGACGTCGAGTTGTGGGTGTCACTGGTACAGCTCGACACCGTGCACCGCCACCACCTGGACGCCGCCGCCGTCCAGCGCGTCGCCGACCACCCCCGGCTGTGGGCCTACGCCCGGCGGCTCGCCGCCCACCCCGCCTTCGGCGGCCGGCTCGACCTCGACGGCATCGCCCGCCGCCACGAGGCCCACTGCCGGGGCCTGGAGGCGGCCGGAGCCGCCGTCCAGATCCTGGACTGGGCGGCCCACGCGGCGGACGGAACCGAGGCCCGCCGCAGCTGAACGGCGTGCCGCGGCGTCCAGTCGGTGGACCGGCGTTGACATCCGTTCGGGCAATTGTCTAACTTACGGCCAGATCGGTCATGAGCGTCAGCGACAAGCCCTGGCTAGCTGACCGGCAACCCTCGCACGCGGTGGGGTGCCCCAGGTGACGACCGGACCGGATGACGTTTCGGTAAGCGCGAGGCCCACGGGCCCAGAAGAGTGACGGTGACGGACATGTACGCAGCGACCAGGACGGCCCCGCGCCGCTCCCAGGGCTGCGTACGGCCGTCCGCGAACCCGCTCGTCGCCGACCGCTCCGTCGATCTGCTCCGCGTCAACAGCGCACTGTGTACCGGACCGGGCTGCGCCCGCTGTCGAGGCTGACGCTCCTCCCAGCCCCCGCTTCCCGCGTTACCGACGAACACCGCCCGTGCGGTGAGCCGTTGTCCGCCAGCTCCCGGTCACTGCGTTTCCCTCCGTGCAACTGCGCCGCGGCGCAGGGTCGTCGACGGCTCCGCCGTCCTCGCCCAGCCACGGCCGCCGCGGTCCGGGTGTCCGACTTACCGCCGGAGCCCTCCATGAGTGAACCCCCAGGCACCACCGTGTCCCTGGCCGAGACACCGTCCGCCGACGCCCGGTCGGACCCCCCGGCTGCACTGACCGCGCAGCGCGTACTCCCGCTGCGCCGGCCCGGCCGGTGGGCCGTCACCGTGGTCGTGCTGGTCCTGGTCGCCCAGTTCGTCCACGGCCTGGCGACCAACCCGTTCTACCAGTGGAGCCGCTTCGGCTACTGGTTCCTGCGCCCGACGATCCTCGACGGACTCCTCATCACCCTCGAAGTGGCGGCGCTCAGCGCCGTGTTGGGGCTCGCCGGCGGCATCCTGCTCGCCGTCGCCCGGCTCTCGAAGAGCCCGGTGCTGCGCGCGGTGAGCTGGACCTACGTGTGGGCGCTGCGCTCCGTCCCGCTCATCGTCGTGCTGATCTTCCTCTACAACTTCAGCGCCCTGTACAAGACGCTCAGCGTCGGCGTCCCCTTCGGCCCCGCCTTCTTCTCCTTCGACGAGTCGAGGCTCGCCACCGACATGGCCGTCGCCGTCGTCGGCCTCAGCCTCAACGAGGCGGCGTACGCGGCCGAAGTGGTCCGCGGCGGCATCCTCTCCGTCGACCAGGGCCAGCACGAGGCGGCCTCCGCCCTCGGCCTGCCCAAGGCCTACCAGTTCCGCCGGATCGTCTTCCCGCAGGCGCTGCGCTCCATCACCCCGAACTACGTCAACCAGCTGATCGGCCTGGTCAAGAGCACCTCACTGGTCTTCTACGTCTCCCTGCTCGACCTCTTCGGCACGGCGCAGTCGATGGGCTCCACCTACCCCGGCGACATCGTGCCGCTGCTGCTGGTGGTCACCGTCTGGTACCTGATCCTGACCAGTGTCGTCTCCGTCGCCCAGTTCTACGTCGAGCGGTACTACGCCCGGGGCGCCACCCGCTCCCTGCCGCCGACCCCGCTGCAGAAACTCCGCGCCGGTCTCACCGACCTGCGGGCCCGCATCCGCAGGGAGGCCGCGATATGACCACCACGACAGCCGAACCGCCGACGGAGATCGTGCCCGCCGCCGTCGACGTGCACAACGTGCACAAGTGGTACGGCGCCCACCGGGTGCTGGACGGCGTCGACCTGACGATACGGCCCGGCGAGGTCACCGTGATCCTCGGCCCGTCCGGCTCCGGGAAGTCCACCCTGCTGCGGGTCGTCAACCACCTGGAGAAGCCCGAGATCGGCTACGTCAGCGTCAACGGCGAGCTGATCGGGGTGAAGCGCCAAGGGGAGCGATTGAAGGAGCTGAGCGAGCGGGCGATCCTGGCCCAGCGCGGCCGCATCGGGTTCGTCTTCCAGAACTTCAACCTGTTCCCGCATCTCACCGTCCTGGACAACGTGGCCGCGGCCCCGGTCGCCACCGGCAGGCTCACCAAGCCCGAAGCGCTGGAACTGGCACGGGAGTTGCTCGGCCGGGTCGGTCTCGCGGAGAAGACCGGCGCCTACCCGCGACAGCTGTCCGGCGGTCAGCAGCAGCGGGTGGCGATCGCCCGCGCCCTCGCCCTGCGCCCCGGCGTCATCCTCTTCGACGAGCCGACCTCCGCCCTCGACCCCGAACTCGTCGGCGAAGTCCTCGCCGTCATCAAGGATCTGGCGACCAGCGGCACCACCCTCGTCATCGTCACCCACGAGATCGGCTTCGCCCGCGAGGTCGCCGACCGGGTGGTCTTCATCGACGCCGGAAAGATCGTCGAACAGGGCCCGCCGCACGAGGTCCTCGACCGGCCCCACCACGAGCGGACCAGGGACTTCCTCAGCAAGGTCCTTTAGCCGCCCGCCACTTCAGCCGCGTCCGCCACCCTCCCGAACACCCCGAACACCGAGCCTAGGAACAGCCATGTCTTCCCTCAGCCTCCGCAGCGGACTCGTCCGCGGCCTCACCGCGGGCACCGTCGTCGCCTCCCTCGCCGGCGGGCTCGCCGCCTGCGGTGGCGACAGCGACGCCGCCACCACGACCGACAGCGCGGCCGGCACGGTCACCGTGGGCGCGCTCTCCAACGGCGCCGCCAAGCAGGCCACGCTCAAGGTCTCCGAAGTGAAGTCGATCAGCGCCGAACTGCCCAAGTCCGTGGCGAAGAACGGCACGTTGAAGGTGGGCGTCGGCTTCCTGCCCGCCGGGTCCCCGCCGCTGGGTTACGTCGGCTCGGATCAGAAGACCCTCACCGGCTCCGAAGCCGACTTCGGCCGGCTGGTCGCCGCCGTCCTCGGCCTCAAGCCGGAGCTGCAGAACTCGACCTGGGAGAACCTCTTCATCGGCCTCGACAGCGGCAAGGTCCAGGTCGCCATCTCCAACGTCACCGTCACCGAGGAGCGCAAGCAGAAGTACGAGTTCGCCTCCTACCGGCAGGACAACCTCGGCTTCGCGGTGCCGGCGAGCAGCAAGTGGAGCTTCGGCGGCGACTACGAGAGCCTGGCCGGCAAGACCGTCGCCGTCGGCGCCGGCACCAACCAGGAGCGGATCCTCCTGGAGTGGAAGAAGAAGCTGGCGGCCGAGGGCAAGAAGCTCACCGTCAAGTACTTCCAGGACAACAACAGCACCTATCTCGCCCTGGCCGCCGGCAAGATCGACGCCTACTTCGCCCCGAACCCCTCGGTCGCCTACCAGGTCAGCCAGACCAAGGGCACGGCCAAGGCGGTCCGCAACGCGGGCACCTACTCCGGCGCCGGCGCGACCCTCCAGGGCCTGATCGCGGCCACCGCGAAGAAGGGCAGCGGCTTCGCCAAGCCGTTCGCCGACGCGATCAACTACCTGATCGAGAACGGGCAGTACGCCAAGTGGCTGGCCGCCTGGAACCTCTCCAACGAGGCCGTCGCCAAGTCCCAGGTCAACCCGCCCGGACTGCCGCTCAGCGACTCCTGACCCACCCGTTCAGTGAGGGGCCCCCGCCGCCGCACGGCGGGGTCCCCGCCCGCACGACCAGCACCGGAGCCGTCACCCGATGTCTACCACCGTCAGTGTCGAAACCACCCTCTCCCACGTTCTGGACAATGC
Source organism: Streptomyces sp. NPDC005423 (assembly GCF_040606415.1). NCBI lineage: Bacteria > Bacillati > Actinomycetota > Actinomycetes > Kitasatosporales > Streptomycetaceae > Streptomyces > Streptomyces sp. NPDC005423. Next base: position 87,586 of record NZ_JBEXET010000027.1, read on the forward strand.
CGCCTGGGCCGCGCTCACCGGCCCGCACGCCCACTTCGCCGAGCGCCTGGGCCGCGCCGTCCGCTACCCCGTGGACGTGGCCGGCTTCCACGCCCTGACCGACATCGACGACCCGCGCGCCTGGGCGGACCTGGCCGCGCTCGTCGGGCCCGGCGGCACGGCCGCCGTGAGCGGTGTGGCGAAGGCCCCCGACGGCTGGGAGATCGTCCGCAGCGGCCGGGGCGTCCAGCTCGTGGACACCGGGCTGCGCGCCGAACCGGACTCCGAGGCGGTACGCCTGGGCCCCGCCGACGTACCCGAGATCCTCGACCTCGTCGCCCGCACCCGGCCCGGCCCCTACCTGCCCCGCACGATCGAGATGGGTACCTACCTCGGGATCCGCCACCGCGGCCGGCTCGTCGCCCTGGCCGGCGAACGCGTGCGGCCGCCGGGCTGGACCGAGATCAGCGCGGTCTGCACCGACCCCGGCCACCGCGGCCGGGGCCTCGCCACCCGGCTGGTGCGCGCCGTCGCCGCCGGCATCAAGGAGCGCGGCGACCACCCCTTCCTGCACGCCGCCGCCGACAACGGGGGCGCGATCCGGCTCTACGAGTCGATCGGTTTCACCCTGCGCCGCCCTACGGTCTTCTCGCTCGTCCGGCCCACCCGTCCGACCGCCGCCGCCGCGGTGGAAGAAACGGCGTAGCGGTGCTGTTGCCGTACTTGATGCCGGACTCCGTGGAGGTGCAGGACATGCGCAGCGCGTCCCCTCTCCCCGCGCCCGAGTCGGTGCCGCGCCGTCGGGTGCGCCTCACCACCCGGTCACACATCGATCTGCTGCGGGTGGCCGGCGCGCTCTGTCGCCCCTGACCCCGCCCCCGTCCGTCGGCCGGGGCCCCTTCGCCGCGTTCCCCGGCCCGCCCGCGTACCTGTCCACGGGCCGGTGATCTCGTACGGACCTCCAGGAAGGCACCCTCGTGTCCTCGACCCCCCTTTCCCCGCTGCATCTCGCCGTCGCCCTCGACGGCACCGGCTGGCACCCCGCCTCCTGGCGCGAGCCGGTCGCGCGCCCCCGGGAGCTGTTCACCGCCGCCTACTGGGCCGGCCTCGTCGCCGAGGCCGAGCGCGGCCTCCTCGACTTCGTGACCTTCGAGGACGGCCTCGGCCTCCAGTCCTCCCACTACGCCGAACCGGACGGCCGCACCGACCAGGTCCGCGGCCGGCTCGACGCCGTACTGACCGCCGCCCGCATCGCACCCCTCACCCGGCACATAGGTCTGGTGCCGACCGTGGTGACCACGCACACCGAGCCGTTCCACATCTCCAAGGCGATCGCCACGCTCGACTACGTCAGCTCGGGCCGGGCCGGCCTGCGGGTGCAGATCTCCGCCCGTCCGCACGAGGCCGACCACTTCGGCCGCCGCACCTTCCCGCCCTTCCGCCTCGAAGACCTCGCGTCGCCGGCCGGGCAGGAGCGGCTGGCCGGCCACTTCGACGAGGCCGCCGACCACATCGAGGTCGTCCGCCGCCTCTGGGACAGCTGGGAGGACGACGCCGAGATCAGGGACGTCGCCACCGGCCGCTTCGTCGACCGGGACAAGCTGCACTACATCGACTTCGAGGGCCGCCACTTCAGCGTCAAGGGCCCCTCCATCACCCCCCGGCCGCCCCAGGGCCAGCCCCTCGTCAGCGCCCTCGCCCACCAGACGATCCCCTACCGGCTGGTGGCCCGCGCCACCGACCTCGGCTACGTCACCCCGCACGACGCCGGCCAGGCCCGGGAGATCGTCGCCGAGATCCGCGCCGAACAGCGCGCCGCCGGCCGGGCCGACGAGACCGTGCACATCTTCGGCGACCTGGTGGTCTTCCTCGACGACGACCCGGCCGAGGCGGTGGCCCGCCGCGAACGCCTCGACGCCCTCGCGGGGGAGCCGTACACCGGTGACGCCCGGATCTTCACCGGTACGCCCGCCCAACTCGCCGACCTTCTCCAGGAGTTGCAGAGCGAGGGGCTGACCGGGTTCCGGCTGCGGCCCGCCGTCGCCGGGCACGACCTGCCGGCGATCACCCGGGGTCTGGTCCCCGAACTCCAGCGCCGGTCCGCCTTCCGCCGCGCCTACGAGGCCGACACCCTGCGCGGCCTGCTCGGTCTCGCCCGCCCCGCCAACCGCTACGCCGCATCCGCCTGAGCCGGAGGGACCGTACGACCATGAGCAAGCCCCTGAAGCAGATCCACCTGGCCGCCCACTTCCCCGGTGTCAACAACACCACCGTGTGGAGCGACCCCGCGGCCGGCAGCCACATCGAGTTCAGCTCCTTCGCCCACCTCGCACGGACCGCCGAACGCGCCAAGTTCGACTTCCTCTTCCTCGCCGAGGGCCTCCGGCTGCGCGAACAGGGCGGCAAGATATACGACTTGGACGTGGTCGGCCGCCCCGACACCTTCACCGTCCTCGCCGCGCTCGCCGCCGTCACCGAACACCTCGGACTGACCGGCACCATCAACTCCACCTTCAACGAGCCCTACGAGGTGGCCCGCCAGTTCGCCAGCCTCGACCACCTCTCCGGCGGCCGCTCCGCCTGGAACGTCGTCACCTCCTGGGACGCCTTCACCGGCGAGAACTTCCGCCGCGGCGGCTTCCTCCCGCAGGAGGAGCGCTACTCCCGGGCCAAGGAGTTCCTGGCCACCACCAACGAACTCTTCGACTCCTGGCGCGGCGACGAGATCCTCGCCGACCAGGCCACCGGCGCCTTCCTGCGTGACGCCAAGGCCGGCGCCTTCGTCCACCAAGGCCAACACTTCGACATCCACGGCCAGTTCAACGTCCCGCGCTCCCCGCAGGGCCGCCCGGTCATCTTCCAGGCGGGCGACTCAGAGGAGGGCCGCGAGTTCGCCGCCTCCGGTGCCGACGCCATCTTCAGCCGGTACAGCACCCTCGACGAGGGCCGCGCCTTCTACACCGACGTCAAGTCCCGCCTCGCCAAGTACGGCCGCGCCAGAGACCAGTTGCTCATCCTGCCCGCCGCCACCTTCGTGCTCGGCGACACCGACGCCGAGGCCGAGGAGCTGGCCAAGGAGGTCAGGCGCCAGCAGGTCAGCGGCGCCACCGCGATCAAGCACCTGGAGTTCGTGTGGAACCGGGACCTGTCCTCCTACGACCCGGACGGCCCCCTGCCCGACATCGACCCGGACACCGGCGACAACCACATCTCCAAGGGCCGCGCCCAGGTGCGTATGTACCGCGACCCGCTGGCCACCGCCCGCGAGTGGCGTGAGCGGGCCGCCGCGAACGGCTGGTCCATCCGCGACCTGGTCATCGAGACCGGCAACCGGCAGGCGTTCATCGGCTCCCCGGCCACCGTCGCGAAGACCATCAACGACTTCGTGCAGGCCGACGCCGGCGACGGTTTCATCCTCGTCCCGCACATCACGCCGGGCGGCCTCGACCCGTTCGCCGACAAGGTGGTCCCCCTCCTCCAGGAACAGGGCGTCTTCCGCACCGAGTACGAGGGCCCCACCCTCCGCGACCACCTCGGCCTCGCCCACCCCGACGGCGTACGCGACGAGCGGGCCGCGTCGTGAAGTTCCTCGCGATCACCCTGATCGTCCACCGCCCCGACCCGGTCACCGGTGTGCTGAAGTCCACCCAGGAGCGCTTCCGCGAGGTCGTCGACAACGCCTGCTCGCCGAGGAGTCGGGCTTCGACGGGTTCGGGGTGGGGGAGCGGCACGAGCGGCCGTTCATCTCCTCCTCGCCCACGGTCGTCCTCAGCCACATCGCGGCGCTCACCCGCCGCATCCGCCTCTTCACCGCCGTCACCACCCTGAGCCTGCTCGACCCGGTCCGCGCCTACGAGGACCACGCCACCCTGGACCACCTCTCCGGCGGCCGGCTCGACCCGATCATCGGCAAGGGCAACGGCGCCGCCCAGCGCGACCTCTTCCACGTCACCCCCAACGCCGAGAGCTACGAGGTGTTCCGGCAGACCTGGCGCCAGGACAGGGTGACCGCCGCGACCCGTTTCCGGCCGGAGCTGACGGACGCCGAGGTGTGGCCGCGGCCCTACCAGCGGCCGGTGCGGGTCTGGCACGGCAGCGCGACCAGCAGGGAGAGCGTCGACCTGGCGGCCCGCCGGCTACGGACCCTGGGTGCGCTCCATCCGTACCGCGGCGGGCGCCATCGAGTTCCCCACGCCCGAGGAGGCCCGCGCCCACGTCTGGACCGACGAGGACCGGGCGCTGGTCCAGGACCGGCTGGACACCCAGTTCGTGGGTTCGCCCGGCCGGGTCGCCGACCGGCCCGAACAACTCCAGGAGGCCACCGGCGCCGACGAGTTGCTGATCACCACGATCACCCACGACCAGGCGGACCGGGTGCGGTCCTACGAGCTGCTGGCGCGGGAGTGGCACCGTCGGTGAGGGGGTAACGCCGTGGCCGGGGAACGTTTCCCTCCCCCGAAGGCAACGTTCCCCGGCCATCCCCCGGCGCCGGACAGTGGTCCGTCCGCCCGTGTGCGGCTGCGCTCATGCTGTTACCAGCACATCACCGCGGTTTCCCCCGAACCCCACGTGGAGTACAGGCGCACACGGACGAAGTAGCGGCGGCCCTTGACGAGCCTGACCCTGAGTGTGGCGTTGTGCGGTGTTCCCCCGTCGTCCTGTCCGGCCAGGAAGCGCGGTTCCCCCTCCCGCTCCTCGAAGACCACGACCACCGTGTCGGTCTCCCCGAAGACACCCGCCGTGTACTCGCGGGTCTCCGGCGGATCGATCACGAAGTCCGCCTGCCCGCCCGGCCCCAGGCGCAGCGGAGCCGAGCGGAACGGCACCAGCTCGGTCGGCCGGGGAGGGTCGGCCGGCGGGTACCAGCGCAGGACGAACTCCTTGTCGGAGGGCGAGAGCCCACCGGACGGGTGCAGACCCGCCCGGTACTGCTCAGGCTCCAGGATCAGTCCTGACGCGAACGGGTACTCCATGATCGACTGCGGGTCCCAGACGGAGCCGTTGACCTCGTCCGGGTCCAGCTTGCGCAGGATGTTGAAATACGTCTTGTCACGGTTCCAGTAGTTCGGCGGGCCCGCCAGATCGGCGTAGACCGCCTCGTCGTCCCAGTGGATGCCCGCGAACGGGCTCTGGTGCTCATGGAGCATGCCGAGCGCGTGCCCGATCTCGTGCAGGGCCGTACCGCGCTGTCCCGGCGCGGTCAGATCCCAACCGAGGTTCATCGTGCGCTCGTTGACCCCGACCGACAGCGCGTCGCGCCCCACCGCCGACCACGAGCCGTCGCCGGGCTGGAACCCGATCCGCAGTTCCGCCTCCGAACGGTCGCCGACCTCGGTGAACGAGACTCCGGTCCCGAGCTCCTGCCACTCGCGGAAACACTCCCGTACGACGTTCTGCTGCTCCTCGGCGCCGGCCCACGACACCCGCCGGGTCTCACCCGTCCCGGGAACCGGGATGGCGGAACCGTCGATGTCGCCCCCGTTGCCGACGCCGAAGAAGTAGTAGTGCAGAACCGTGCCGTTGACCCACATCCGGCGTCCGCCGATGAGCGCACCGACCCGCTCGGCGGCCAGTCCCGGTCCGAAGGACGGGGCCGGCTGCTGCGCGAGAGAGCAGTACCGTGCGGTCATGTGCTCAGACTGCCCCTCGCCCTCCCCGGGCGCCTGAGTCGCGGGCTACTCAAGTCCCCCTGTATCAGGAGTGAGTAGGCCGACTCCTGTTGGCGTGACGATTGACGAGCAGCACGCAAGGACCCTCGAACTGCCCTGGCCGTTCACGGGACGCGAGGACGAGATCGAACTGGTCCGCCGGTCGCTGGCCGCCGGACGGACCGGCATCGTGGTGACCGGTCCGGCGGGGCGGGGCAAGACCCGGCTCGCCACGGAGGCCGTGCGGGGCACCGACTGCGCCAGGGTGACCGGGACGCCCGAGGCCCGCGGACTCCCCTTCGCCGCCTTCGCCCACCTGCTGCCCGAGCACGTCACCCTGCACCGCGCCGTACAACTCCTTGCCGGAATACGGCTGTTGCTCGTGGACGACGCGCATCTGCTCGACGACGCCTCGGCCGCCCTGGTCCACCAGCTCGCCGTACACGGCCGGATCCGCCTGCTGGTCGTGGTCGCCGACGACCACCCGGTGCCCGGCGCGGTCTCCCGCCTGTGGACCGGCGAACTCCTGCCACGCCTCGCGCTCGAACCGCTGCCCCGGGAGGAGACGGCCCAGCTGCTGACGGCCGCCGCCGGGGGCGTGCCCGAGCCGCTCACCGCGAACCGGCTGCACCGCCTCTGCCAGGGCGATCTGCGGCTGCTGCGCGACCTGCTCGGCGCGGTCCGCGAACGCGCGCCGCTCACCAGGGCCGAAGAGGGGGACGAGTGGACCTGGCGCGGCCCGCTCCCGGTCACCGCGGCCGTACGCGAACGCGCCGCGCGGGTGCTGGACCGCACCGGTCCGGCCGAGCGCGAGACGCTGGAGCGGCTGGCCTTCGCCGAACCGCTGCCGCCGGCCATGGACGACTTCGACCTCGGCGTCCTCGAACACCTGGAGAACGAGGACCTGATCCACGTCGACGAGAAGGGCGCCGTCACGCTCGTCCACCCCCTGCACGGGCCGGCCCTGCGCGCGGCGGCCGGCCGGCTCCGGGCCCGCCGGCTCGCCCGCGCGCCCGGCCAGTGCGGACCGGCCCTGGCCGCCGAACGGGCCGCGCTGGTCCGCCGTATCGACCTGGCCGACGTACGGCTGCCGTCAACTCCGGTGGGGGAGTGGCTCGTTGCGGAGGACGCGCTGGTGCCGGCCGGCTACGCCGCCGTACGGGCCCGGTTCGCCCGGCTGCGCGGAGAGCTGCGCGAGGCCACGGCGTGGGCCCGCGAAGGACTGCGGGAGACACCGGCGGACCCCGACTGCCAGGCCGAACTCGCCCTCGCCGCAGCCCAGTCGGACGAGACCGGGACCGCCCGGCCGCTGCCCCGCACGGGGGCCGGGCCCGCCGCGGCGCCCGACGCCGCCGACGGGACCGGGGCGAGTGCGGGCGCGTACGCCCTCTACGACGCCGTGCGCCTCGGTGCTCCCGAGGGGGTCGCCGAACGGCTGGCCCGGCTGCCGGGCGAGGGCGCGGCCGTGTTCGCCCGGCACGCCGACGCGCTCGCCCGGGGCGACGGACCGGCGCTCGACGCGGCGGCCGGGACCCTGGAGGCGCGCGGCTTCCTGCTCTTCGCCGCCGAGGCGCACGCCCAGGCCGTACGGGCCCACCGCGACCCGCGTGCCGCCCGGCTCTCCCGCACCCGCGCGGTCGCCCTCGCCCGCCGCTGCCAGGGCGCCCGCACCCCGGCCCTCTCCGGCCTCGTCCTGGGCGAACTCACCGCCAGGCAGCGCCAGATCGTCACCCTCGCCGCCGCCGGCCTCAGCAACCGGCAGATCGCCGAACGCCTCACCCTCTCGGTCCGCACGGTCGGCAACCACCTCTACAGCGCGTACACCCGGCTCGGCGGGAGTGATCGCGGCGCCCTCCCGTGGCTGGTGGAGCTGCCGGAGGCGCGGTCGGCCTGACCGCCGAGGGGGAGGAGGAGCGGCCGGACGAGGAGGGGCGGCCGGGCGAACGGGAGCGGCCGGGCGAGGGGGAGCGGTCGTCGGTCAGGCCGCCCCGAACGCCGAGAACGCCCAGCCCGTCGCCCGGTGCACCGCGTCCCCGGGCTGGGCGGCCCGGGCGTCACGCAGCGCCTCGGCGAGGGAGAGACCCGAACCGAGACCCTGGTGGAGCGCGAGCATCAGGGGCACCACGGCGGCGTCGTTGACGGGGGCGCTGCTCGCGACCACCCCGGCCGTGCCCAGCGGGAGCAGGGCGGTGACCAGGCCCAGCAGTTCGTCCGCGCCCACCGAGGCGAAGCGGGCGGTGTCGCAGCTGGAGAGGATGATGCGGTACGGGCTGCGGTCGAGGCGCTCGAAGTCGTGGACGATCAGCGGCCCGTCGGCCATCCGCAGGGACGAGAAGAGCGGACTGTCCGAGCGGAACGTACCGTGCGCGGCGATGTGCGCCAGCGCCGCCCCGTCGAGTGCGGTCAGCACCCGCGGCACCCGGGCGTCATCGTGCTCCAGCAGCGTGGGACGGCCGTAGCGGTCGGCCAGTTCGGGCACCTCCGCGCCGCCGGTCGCCAGACCCGGACCGCGCACCAGGACATGCCGGCCGCCCGGCGGCGGCTCCGTCCCACGGGCCCGCAGCCAGCTGCCGGCGGACGGCGACACACTGAGCACCCGCTCGCGCAGGGCGGGCAACAGGGCCCAGGGAACCCGGTGCAGCCGCCCCGGCGGCACCACGACCACCGGCCCCGACCCCAGATGCCGGGCGGCCTCGCCGAGCAGCAGTTCCTCCAGCCGCCGCCCCGCCGCCTCCACCACCGGCAGCCGTGCCTCCGCCCCAGGATGCGCCAGCCGCCGCAGCCCCGCCTGCACGTACTCCGCCTCGGTCACCGCCTCCGCGAGCAGCCCCGCCTCGAACCGCCGTACCCGCCCCTGCCCGCACAGCAGCACGTGCACCCGCCCGTCCAGCACGGCGAGTTCGACCAGCCGCGTGCCACCCAGCCGGGCCAGCAGCCGCGCGGGGTCGAAGCGGTCGCCGTCACCGGGCGACTCACCGCGCATGTGCAGGGTGCGTGAGCGCACCGCCCGCTCCAGGCGCCGCTGTTCACGCTCCAGGGCCGGGATGGGACGGCCCTCCGTCCGGGCCTGTTCCGCGCGGGCGGCGATCTCCCGGAACGCGGTCAGCGCGCTCAGCAGCACCGGGTCGGCGGGCGGCCGGTTGGGCGGGGTGGAGAGCACGGTGGCCCGCCACCGCTCGCTCCACACCAGCAGCCGCCGGGGGCCGCCGGAGGAGAGACTGGCCCGCTGCGCCAGCGCGGCGAGTTCGGCGCCCTGCGCGGTCGCCCTGGCCCTGAGCTCCGAGGCGCCGAGCGTCATCCGGTGGTCGTCGAGGACGTCGAGCCCGCGCCGGCAGGCCTCCAGCACCCCGCGGGGCGACCCGGCGGCCTCGGCGCGCAGCGCCTGCGCGGCCCAGCCCGTCATCCCCGCCAGCGGCGGCCCGCCGTGTCTGCTGCGCGCGGCCACCGCCAAGTGCCGCTCCGCGTCGGTCCGCCAGCCCAGCGCCAGCGCGATCCGCCCCGCCAGCAGCGACGCCTCAGGGGCGGCCGGTGAACCGAACCCCGCCAGCCGTTCCGCCACCGCGGCGGCGTCACCGACCAGCCGTCCCGACACCCGCCCGGCGGTGACCCGCGCCTCCAGCAGCACCAGCCGGGCGTGCGTCTCCCACCAGGTGCGCCGCTGCCCCGCGAAGAGCCGTACCGCGAGCGCCGCCCGCGCCGTCGCCGTGGCCGGATCGTCCGCGAGCCGCGCGGCGCGGGCGGCGACGAGCAACAGCTCGGCCTTGCGGGTCGACTGTCCGCCGATGCCGTCGAGCACTCCGATCGCCGCGTCCGCCTGGGCGAGCGCCTCGGGCGCGAGCCCGGCGCCCATCAGCACCTCGCAGCGCCGGATGGTGAGCACGAACGTCGGGGTGGCGAGCTTGGCGTACCGCTCCTCCGCGTCGTCGAGGAGCCGCAGCGCCACCGGGATGTCCCCCGAGCGGAACGCGGCCAGACCCCGGCTCTCCACCGCGTCCGCCTTGTCGTGCTCCTGGCCGGTGGTCTCCCACAGCACCTCGGCCGCCGCGAAGTCGGCGTCCGCCCGGTCCACCGCGCCGAGGGCCAGATGCACGGTCGCCCGCAGGGTGAGCGCCCGCGCCGTCCAGATCACGTCGTCCGCCTGCCGCAGTACGGGGATCGCCCGCCGTACGTCCTCCAGCGCCTCCCGGTGCCGGCCCAGGACCTCCCACACGTACGCCCGCCGGTACAGCACCCGGGCCCGGGTGTGCCCCGTCCCGCGCGCCACTCCCCGCTCGAACGCCTCAAGGCCCTGCCGGGTACGGCCCGCGTGCACCAGCGCCACCCCGAGCGTGCCCAGCACGTCGGCCTCCCGCTCGGCCGACTCCGCGCGCGCCGCCAGGTCACGGGCGCGCCGCAGATGGCGCAGGGCGAGCCGGGTGTCGCCGAAGTCCCGCTGCCACATGCCGATCACCTGGTGCGCGACGGAGGCCCGGAACGGCGACGGATCACCGGCGAGCACCTGCCGCGCGCCGGCCAGCGCCTCACCGGGGGCGGCGAACACCATCGGCAGGAGGTCCAGGACCGAGTCGCTTCCCGCTGTCACTCCTCGGATGGTAGTGGCCCCGGTGGGGGTCACACAGGGCCGGCGCTGTATCAAGTGAGGTCTCCACGACTCTGATTGACGACCACCGCCTCAGTGGGAGGATCCCCCATGGCACCACAGCGATTCCACGAGCAGTTCGACCAGATCCAGCGCTCGATGCCCGAAGTCCCCCTGGCGTTGGGGCCGGAGGACTCCGCGGAGTTCTTCTACGAGAAGGGCGTCGTCCTCGCCCGCGACGGCGAGGAGGCCCGGCTCGTCGAGGACACGGTCCGCACGCACTTCACCGAGGCCACCGGGCTCACCGCCGACCAGGTGCGCCGGGCCGGCCCCGAGACCAACCGGTCGGGCATCACCCGTATCCAGGTCGGCGACCCCGGCCACGGCGACCGGCGCGGCGACCGCGCCGTGGCGCACGCCCTGCGCGCCCTGCGGGAACCCGAGGGCCGGTCGGGCCGCCGGCTGGTCAGCCGCAACCACGTGGTGTCGATCGCGGTGAACGCCTGCCCGGGCGACGAACCCGTGCCCGCCCCCCTCGCCCGGGGCGCCAACCCGGCCCCCGCCGAGACCGTCTTCGACCCCGACACGGCCGTCGGCGTCCTGGTCATCGACACCGGGCTCATGCGCGACTACCGCTCCTACCCCCTGCTGGCCCACACCCATGGCGACGCCCAGCTCAGCGAGTGCGGCGACGACGGCGTGCTCCAGCAGTACGTGGGACACGGCACGTTCATCGCCGGACTGGTCGCGGCCGTCGCGCCCAACACGGAGGTGACGGTCCGCAACACGCTCAACGACGCCGGCGCCATCCTCGAATCCGACTTCGGCGAGGCCCTGTTCGCCGCCGTCGACGAGCACGGCTGGCCCGACGTCATCAGCCTCTCCGCCGGCACCACCAACGGCCGCACCGACGGACTCCTCGGCGTCGAGGGCTTCATGCGGGCGCTGCGCGCGGAGCGCACCCTGCTCGTCGCCGCGGCCGGCAACAACGCCAGCGCCACCCCGTTCTGGCCCGCCGCCTACGCCGGCCTGCCCGACCACGAGGACGTGGTGCTGTCGGTCGGAGCGCTGCGCGGCGACGGCGAGTTCGGGGCCTGCTTCAGCAACCACGGTGCCTGGGTGACGAGTTACGCCCCGGGCGAGCGCCTCGTCGGCCCCCTCACCGGGTTCGACGCACCGGTGCCCTACATCTACCAGCACTCCACCTACGACGCCTGCCGGTTCGGGTTCACCTACTCCTGCACCTGCCAGTACCCGTCGCACACCGGGGCGTTGAGCGCGGAACGGGAGACCGCCACGGGCAAACCGGACCAGGTGATGTTCGAGGGGTTCGCGCACTGGAGCGGCACCTCCTTCGCCGCCCCGGTCGCCGCCGGAATGGTGGCCGCGCACATGACGGCGCACAAGGAGACCGACCCGCGCACCGCCCGGCGGCAACTCCTCACCGCCAACACCGAGTACGCGGAGGTGCGCGGGGCGCATGTCCCGGCGCTCCGTCCGCCCACCTGGCGCCCGGCCCCCGTGGTGGCGCTCGCTCCTCCCGCATGACGGCCGGAACCTCCCGCTCCACGGCGTACGATGACATGCCGTACACGAGGGGTGGGGCCGTGGACCGTGCAGTTGTCGGCGCGCATGTCCAGTCCGCCGTCGACGGCGACGCGGCGGCCTGGAAAGCGCTTGTGGAAGGGCTGAGCCCCCTGGTGTGGTCCGTGGTGCGCGCGCACCGGCTCTCCGACGCCGACGCCCACGAGGTGTACCAGACCGTGTGGTTCCGCTTCGCCCAGCATCTGGGGCGGATCAGGGAACCGGAGAAGGCGGGCTCGTGGCTGGCGAGCACCGCGCGCAACGAATGCCTGAAGGTGCTGAAGGCCCTGCGGCGGCTGATGCCGACCGACGATCCCCGGCTCCTGGACCGGATCAGCGAGGACCGCACCCCGGAGCAGTCGCTGCTGGACTCGGAGGAGGCGGACGCCCAGGCCGAGCGCATCCGGCGGTTGTGGCAGGAGTTCGAGGAACTGGGGGACCGGTGCAGGCAGTTGCTGCGCATCCTGATCGCCTCCCCGCCGCCCAGTTACCAGGAGGTGTCCGCGGCCCTGGGTATCGCCGTGGGCAGTATCGGCCCGCTGCGCCAGCGCTGTCTGCGCCGGCTGCGGGCCCGGCTCGACGCGCGAGGGGCGGTGTGAGCGGTATGCACGGCGACGACACGTTCGACGAGGGGGCCCAAGAGCCCATCGGCGGCGCGGAGTTCGACCCGGAGGAGTTCGCCGACGGGCTGCTGGAGGAGGAATTGCGGCAGGCCGCCGCCATCCTGGACCCGGTCCCGGCCGAACTGCGGCTGCTCGCCACCGAGGCCTACGTCCTGCTCGACGTGGAGGCGCGGCTGGCCGAGCTGACCTTCGACTCGCTGGTCGACGCGATCCCGGTGCGGGGCGCCACCGACGTACCCCGCATGCTCACCTTCGTGGCCGGTGACCTCACCGTCGACATCGAGGTGACCGCCGAGGGACTGATGGGCCAGCTCCTGCCGCCGCAGCCGGCCGGCATCGAGGTGCTGAACGGCCCGCAGACCTTGGCGCCCACCACTCTCACCGCCGACGGCATGGGCCGTTTCACCAGTGATGTGACACCGAGCGGCCCGTTCGCGCTCCGGCTCCGGGCCGGCGGAGGGGTGGTCGTCACCGAGTGGCTGCGGGCCTGACCCGCGCGGCCCCTGACCCGCGCGGCCCTGGACGGCCTTACCAGGTGACCGGCAGGGTCCGCGGCCCCCGGATCATGGTCTTCCGGCGCCAGCCGATCTCCGCCGCCGGGACGGCGAGCCGCAGCCCCGGCAGCCGGTCCAGCAGGGTGCCGACGAGCAGTTCGATCTGGAACCGGGCGAGCACCGCGCCCGTGCAGTAGTGGGTGCCGTTGCCGAAGGCCAGATGCGGGTTGGGGTCGCGGTCGACGTCGATGCCGTCCGGGTCCGGGAAGACGTCCGGGTCACGGTTGGCCGCGAGATAGGAGACGTAGACCGGGTCGCCCGCGGCGATGCGCAGCCCGTGCAGTTCGACGTCCTCCAGCGCGATCCGGGCCAGGCCCACCGAGGCGCGGTGCGGGATGTGGCGCAGGAGTTCGTCGAGGGCGGCCTCGCGCGACTCCGGCTGTGCGCGCAGCCGCTCCGCCAACTCCGGCCGGGTGAGCAGCAGATAGAGCATCTGGCCGGAGTTGTGGGTGACCGCCTCGCCGCCGATCTGCAGCGGACCGGCGAGGCCGACCGCCTCCTGCTCGCTGATCTCGCCGCGCGCCACGGCGGTGCCGAGGAGCGAGTACACGTCGTCGCCGGTGCTCCCGGCGCGGGCGCGGACGGTCTCCGTGATCCAGGCGTACATCCCCTCCTTGGCCCGCTCGGCCGCCTCGGCGCCGCCGGAGGTGGAGATGATCTGCCGGGTCCAGGAGTGCACCCGCTCCTGGTCGCCGCCGGGCACCCCCATGACCTCGCTGACCACGGTGATCGGGAAGGGCTCCAGCACCCGCTCGACCAGATCGACGGGCGGTCCCTCCCGTACGACGGCGTCGACCAGCCCGTCGAGCAGCTGCTGCGCCCGGGGCCGCAGCCGCCTCATCGCGCCCACGGTGAACGCCCCGGCGATCGCCCTGCGCAGCCGGTTGTGGTCCGGCTGGTCGGCGAAGGCGAGCGAGCCCGTGCGCGGTTTGAAGTGCGGGGCGAGCCGGGTCACCTGCCGGGTGGCGAGCTCCGCGCGGCCGAACCGGGGATCGTTGGTGATCATCCGTACGTCGTCGTAACGGGTGGCCAGCCAGGCCCAGCCCTCGCCGTGCGGCAGCCGGATCCGGGTCAGCGGGCCCTCCCGCATCAGCCCCGCGAGGACGGGGTCGAACTCGGTCCCGGCCAAATCGAGCGCGGGCCACTCCCGGACGGGCGGGGGCGCGGGACGGCCGGTCAGTGTGCTGGTCTCCTCGGTCATGCTGTCCACCCTCGTACGGCGGGGGACGGCTGTCCTGCGGGAGTGCTCCAGCCGGAGGTCAGCGCGGGACGGCCGTGACGAGCGCCGCCAGCGCCGACGCGAGCCGGGAGAGTCCGGGGCCCGGGGGACCGCCGGGCTCCGTCATGTAGGTGTCCCGCCGGATCTCCACCATCAGGGCGCTCACCGCGGGCTCCCGGCCGTAGTACTCCAGCGGTACGTAGGCCCCGCCGAACGGGGTGTCCAGGCCGGTTCCGCCGCACGGGGCGAACGCCTCGCGGGCCGCCGACAGCAGGGCGGGCGGGGTGTGGAAGGGGTCGGTGCCGAGGCAGACGGGCGGCCGGGGGCCGGTGCCGTGCAGCTCGTAGGGGAGCGGGGTGCTCGGGTAGGAGTGGACGTCGATGACGACGGCCCGTCCGGTGGCCGCGAGCCGGCCGGCGACCGCCTCCGTCATCGCCCGCGCGTAGGGGCGGAAGTAGCGGTCGACCAGCGGGGCCGGGTCGTGGCCGGCGGCCCGCAGGGCGGCGCGGTGCGTGGTCCTCGTGTAGACCGCGCCCATGCCGACGGCGAGCATCTCCTCGCGTTCGTCGGGGAACCGCTCGGGGTCCACCACCAGGCGCGACAGCCGGTTGACGAACCGCCACGGAGTGGGCACACACAACTGGGCTGCCTCGGCGGCGAGTTCGGCCGTGTGCCCGTCGGTGATGTGGTCCAACTCCCGCGTCAGCTCCGCGTCGTCCAGCACGAGGTCCGCCCGGACCCCGGCCGGTATCTCCCGCGCCGAGTGCGGCACATGGAGGATCACGGGCGACTCCCCGGCGCCGGGCAGCAGGTGGAAGGAGGGCGGGGCGGGCGGCACGGGCTGCTCCGGGCGGTGTGGGTCGGCGGGGCACGAGGGCCGCTGCGCACGATCACGTGCACGGTCACGTCGGTCTGCTGCTCGTCGGTGAGGGTGGAGAGCAGGACCGGCTCGCTGGAGTGCGGCTGGACC